>JAURPF010000061.1 GCA_030835325.1 Flavobacteriaceae bacterium
AATACCGCAATACCCTTAAGTATTAAAGAGGCTATTGAAGCGGTCTATCTTCCTGAATATGATACGATAATAGATTGCTTAAAAGGATTGGTTTCAGAATGGGAACACATTCCGTTATTAGCACGAACACACGGACAACCTGCATCGCCAACTCGTTTAGGAAAAGAGATCCAAGTATTTGTAACCCGTTTAGAAGCACAATTTGAATCTTTAAAATCGATTCCAAATGCTGCGAAATTTGGAGGTGCTACAGGGAATTTCAATGCACATAAGGTGGCTTATCCACAGATTGATTGGCAAACCTTTGCCAACAACTTTTTAAAAGATAAGTTAGGATTACACCACTCCTTCCCTACTACACAAATTGAACATTATGATCATATGGCTGCATTATTTGATGCTTTAAAACGGATCAATACCATTGTCATAGATTTAAATCGTGATTTTTGGACCTATGTTTCAATGGATTATTTCAAACAAAAAATCAAAAAAGGTGAAGTTGGTAGTTCGGCGATGCCTCATAAAGTCAATCCTATTGACTTTGAAAACAGTGAGGGAAACTTGGGGATTGCAAACGCCATTTTTGAACATTTATCAGCAAAGCTTCCAGTGTCAAGATTACAGCGCGATTTAACTGACAGTACTGTTTTAAGAAATGTTGGTGTGCCATTTGCACATACCCTCATTGCATTTAAATCAACCTTAAAAGGGCTGCAAAAACTATTAATAAATACTTCAAAAATAGAAGATGATTTAGAAAAAAATTGGGCGGTAGTTGCCGAAGCAATTCAAACAATTTTGAGACGTGAAGGGTTTGCTAATCCTTATGAGACACTCAAAGGATTGACCCGAACCAACCAAGCCATAACTCAAAACTCTATTTCAAATTTTATTGATACCCTAAAAATTAGTGATGCGATTAAGTCCGAACTGAAAGCAATTACACCTTCCAATTATACAGGCATATAATAGAGCTTCAATCCACAAAAAAAAGTCACAAATTTGTGACTTTTTTATTATCGATTAAGATGCGCTTTTAGAGTAAGAATTTCATAAAGTCTTCAACATTGGCATTTTCAGTATCAAACTGATCAATGACTGATTCTAGTTTCATAATCTTTGAAAGTTCCATGTCATCACCCAAGACTCTAATAATTGCAAATCCGTTTCCTGAAGAGAATCCAAATACAATAAGTTCATCTATTTCGGAGTCTTCACCTATATACTTGATATAGAGTTTACCATCGGTAGGGTTTCCAGCCCGAATAAGATCCTTGTATTTTTCTGCTTTTAAGATCGTTTTGATTTTATCCAATTCCGCATTAAATTCTTCTTCATTACCATCCTTCAAACTATAGGCAAGCAAGTTGAGTTTGTCGATAGAATCAACGGCCTCTTTTTGAACGTCAGTCAGTTCTATTTCGTCAGGATTTAAAAAAGATATCGGAATATCAACAGACATAAAACCAGAGGCCTCTTGATGGGCTACAAAATATGTTTGGAGTGTTGGTTCTTGAGAGCATCCCAAAAAGAGCAATAATCCAAGGATTGTTGAAATTTTAAAAAACAGCTTCATTTATTCTTTTGTTGCTTTTTTGAGCTGGTCTCCACCTGGAACATTCAATTGATTTGTGAGTTTTGAAACCTGTCGTAAATCAATATCTCCAGTGAGAGATAAAAGAACTGTTTCAATGACACGTTGTTTTCCATTAATGGAAATGGATTCATTTTTGGTCAGATCGCCCAAGCCGTTTACAAACATAAGGAGCTCTTTCACATGGTTTTCATCTTTTCCATCCAAAACATAGAAATTAACAGTTTGATCGCCATCTTTGATTCGCATGAGTTCCTCTAACTTTGAATTTTTAATATATTTTTCAACATCTTTTTTTATAGAATTTGAAACACCAATATTATCTGTTGTGTAAACCGTTAAATTATCAAGCATTTTTACTTGTTTGATAAAAGCATCAGAATCAGGATCATTGGTTTGAACTTCAATATTGGCCAACATTGTAAACATTTTTTGGTTGACAACAACAGAAGTTACATGTTCTTGATCTTCATATTTTTTAAATATGCTTTGCGCTGACATAACTATCGGAGTTAAAAGCAAACTAAGAATTATTAGATTTTTTTTCATTTTTTTTTAAAATTTTAATTATTTAATGTTAAATATTTTGTTGGTCGAATTATTAAATTCTTTTAAAAAAGCGACATTTTGTTGTCCATTTTCAAAAGAATTTGAGATTATGTTTAGAGTATTTAATGAGGCAGCTGCTTTATGCATCTGATTCGAAATTAAATCAAAGGCTTTCAAGGTTTCATTATAAGCAAATTGTTCTTCATTAGAGAGCTCTATTAATTTATCTTTAGAGGGGAGCGTCATAAAAACACTGAACATAATAGTCACGACTGCAGCCGATGCAAACCAACGGTATCTGTAAAATGTACTGCGTGTCGTAGATAAAAGTCTTTGACTGGAATGTTGCTTTTCCAAAATAAAATAAGTGAATAATGAAGCATATACTTTCAAGTGAGGAGCCACAGTCTCAGTTGTAAAATAGTGTTTTAACTGTGCTTCTTCTTGTAAAGTTGTCTGCCCTTCTTCGTACTTTTCTAAAAGACTTTCAATGTTTTTTAATTCCATAATTATGAGTCTTAGTTAATTTTTCTCTGATTGATTTTCTTGCTCTCGATAACGAAACTCTAATGGTGGCTTCCGTCATGTCTAATATTTTTGCTATTTCATTAAACTCATACTGTTCAATATCTCTGAGTTGTATTATTAATTTTTGTTTTTCAGGCAAAGCATTTATATGCTTTTCTACCCAATGAAGACTGTCATTAACCTCTATTGATTTTTGTAAGGATTGTGAGTGGTCTTCATAATTGTTGTGTACAATTTTTAAGTTTTGTGCTTGTTTTGATTTTAACTGATCAAAGCACCAATTTTTTGTCATTGTCATTGCAAATGCTTCAGGGTTGTTATAATCCTTGAATTTTTGCCGATGATTCCATAATTTTAAAAGAACTTCTTGTGTTGCATCTTCAGCTTCCTCAACAGAAACTAACAAACGCTTTGCGACTCGGAAAATCTTGTCCTTAAAAGGAGTTACAATTTTCAAATATTCTTTTTCGTTCATCGTAAGTTGGGAGGTTATAAATTAAAGACGACTTATACGTTTTTTTGTTACAACAATGTGAAATAATTTTTGTTTTGTAATAATTAGTTTAAATTAGATGTCTAAGATTCAAAGCTATTAAAAAGTCAATAAATTAATGCTTTTTAAATGCAATAATATCTATAACTCTATGTCAATTATAAAATAATTTAAAACTGTATATAAATACCCAATAAAAACCCTTATAATTAATACAAATGTAAAACCTGACTGCGGCAGGCTTGTAAGACCTATAAAATAAATAATTAAAGACCTATGAAATCAATTTTTAAATTTGCGCTGTTTACTGTTGTTTTTAGTCTAACTATCAGTTGTTTTGAAGATAATGACGATTCTATTTCTAGAACTACTGATATCAAAAACTTTGTTTGGAACGCAATGAATTTTGCCTATCTCTACAAAGATAGCATTCCCAATTTGGGTAACGATCGGTTTGTATCAGACGATGAATATCAAAGTTTTTTAAGTGATTATGACAGTCCAGAAGCATTATTTGAAAGTTTAGTTTATAAACCCGAAACCGTAGATCGTTTTAGTTGGATAACGAGTGATTATATTGCGCTCGAACAACGATTTAGCGGGGTCTCTAAAACCAGTGGTGCTGAGTTTAATTTCTTTGAAGTTCCAGGAAGTACTAACGATTTGTTTGGAATTGTACGTGTGGTACATCCCAATAGCAATGCAAGTACAACCAATTTGGTCAGAGGGCAAATTTTCAATAAAATTGATGGCATCTCGTTGACCAAAAACAATTTGCCTGTACTATTAAGCAGTGAAACATATACCATTCATATAGCCATTTATGATACCAACGGAACAGCTTCTACCGATGATGACAGTCTCACAGATGGTTCTGAAACTATTACGCTTACAAAAACTGTTTATTCTGAGAATCCTATTTTTAAAACAAAAATTTTTACTATAAACAATGAAAACGTAGGCTATTTAATGTATAATGAATTTGTATCGGATTATGACGCTCAACTCAATGCCGTATTTGCAGAATTTCAATCACAAAATATTCAACACCTCATATTGGACTTACGCTATAATCCCGGTGGGAGTGTAAATTCCGCTCGCAACTTAGGAGGTATGATTACAGGGATTTCAAATGGAATATTTGCCAAACTTCAGTACAATAACGATTTACAGTCTAACAACACAAATTACGATTTTACAAGCACACTTTCAGAAGGAGTTGCCATAAATTCTATTGGACTCAACAAGGTAATTATCATAGCCACAAAAGGATCGGCCTCGGCCAGTGAAATGATTATAAACAGCCTAAGACCCTATATCGATGTGGTCCATATTGGTACTAAAACCGTTGGAAAATCACAAGCATCGGTAACACTTTATGATTCTCATAACTTTCAAAAACAAGGCGCCAACCCCAGCCATTTATATGCACTGCAACCTTTGGTAGCAATAACCGTAAACAAAGACGATCTAAAGGTTCC
>JAURPF010000062.1 GCA_030835325.1 Flavobacteriaceae bacterium
AGATTTTTTAGTAGAAACTGGAGATGAGATGAAAATTAATGTCACACAACCTATATTAGAAAGTATTTTTTTCAAAAACAGTCCTCTTCACGATGGTGCTATTATAATTTCAAATAATGTAATTAAGGCAACACGAGTGATCCTACCTGTTAATAATGAAAAAAATATTCCTTCACATTTTGGACTACGTCACCGTGCTGCAATTGGAATTACAGAAAAAACAGACGCACTAGCGCTTGTAGTTAGTGAAGAGAGTGGACAGATTTCTTATGTAACTAACGGAGAGTTTGTAATTTATACAGATACACAAGATTTGATCGATAAAATCAAGTCAGATTTGTCTTAATTTTAACTGTGTTTGCTTAAAAACTGAGCATTGTATAAATTTCTATAGTGGCCCTCCTTGTTTTTTAATAACTCTTTATGAGTTCCCATTTCAACAATTTTACCAGCATCCAAAACAATAATCGTATCGGCTTTTTTGACCGTTGCCAAGCGGTGTGCAATAACAATAGATGTACGCCCATGTGTAATTTTCTGAGTCGCATTTTGAATAAGTTGTTCTGAATTAGAATCTATTGAAGCAGTAGCTTCATCCAATATCAAAATTTTTGGGTTAGTGACATACGCTCTCAAAAACGATATTAATTGACGCTGACCAGAAGACAACATCACACCTCTTTCTTTGACATTATAATGGTAACCTTTAGGCAAACTCATAATAAAATCATGGATGCCAATTTCTTTTGCAGCAGCTTCGACTTGCGCTTCACTAATGTCTGGATTTTTTAAAGTAATATTATTCAAAATTGTATCTGCAAACAAAAATACATCTTGAAGTACGACAGCTATATTTTGTCTTAAATTTTTAACTGAAATGGTTTTGATATTTTTAGAATCAATTGTGATTATTCCAGAATTGATATCATATAAACGGTTCAATAAATTAATAATGGTTGATTTTCCTGCGCCCGTTGCTCCTACAATAGCAATTGTTTTACCAGCCTCAACCTTAAAAGACACCCCTTTGAGGACAGGTTCATTTTCGACATAAGCAAATTTAACATCTTTAAATTCTAGGTCGCCCTTTACATTTTCAAGAATATCATTTCCGTGATCCTGAATATGAGATGTGGTATCCAATACTTTAAAGACACGATCGGCTGCCACCATTCCCATTTGGAGGGTATTAAATTTATTGGCAATTTGATGCAGGGGTCTAAAAATCATCGGCACCATCATAATAAATGCCGTTAAGTCTCCAATCGAAGCCGTTTGATCTAAGACCGTATTAAGTCCTCCAATCCAAATCACTGTTCCTAAAGTTACGGACGATAAAAGATCTGCAATTGGGAAAAATACAGAATTATACCAAACTGTTTTAATCCACCCTTTTTTATGACGTTCGTTGATAGCTCTAAAATTATTAGATTCAATTTCTTCTCTAGCGAATATTTGAACGATTTTCATGCCAGTGATCCGTTCCTGAACGAAAGAATTGAGGTTTGAGACTTCGGTGCGAACATCTTCAAATGCTTTTTTCATGTATCTCTGGAAAACTTTGGTAGCTAACAAAACAATTGGAAGTGTAACAAACACTATAACACTCAGTCGCCAGTTCATATAAAACATAACGGCACCCACCACAGTCATTTTCAAAATATCGCTAAAAATCATAAACAGACCTTCTCCAAAAATATCAGCAATACGCTCCATATCTGTTACTGTTCGGGTAATTAAAACGCCTACAGAAGAGTTGTCAAAATATTTCATTTTAAACCCTAGGATATGATTAAAAAGTTTAATTCGAATGTCTCTTACTACCGACTGACCAAGCCAACTTGCATAATAAATAAACAACAAATTACAAGTAACCTCAAGAACCAGCAGTCCTAACATAAGAACTATATAGTTTAGAAAACCAGGTTCAAATTTCTGTTCAATATTATGATCAAAAGCCAATTGTAAAACTTTAGGGCGAAGTGCTCCAAAAACAGCCAAACCAATGACCGTTGTCAATGCAAGAATAAAAAACCCTGTGTAGGGCTTGATATAATGCAACAATCTTTTGAATAACTGCACATCAAAAACTTTACTTTTAGCTTTCTTTATGGACATAAATTGATTTTGGATATTCTATATGAATTAGATACAGGCCGTGAGCTGGTGCCGATGTACCAGCATTAGACCTGTTTTTTGAAGAAATAATTTTACGAAATTCTTCAAGAGTTCTTTTTTTAGCTCCCACTTCAATCATAGTGCCAACAATGGCACGGACCATATTTCTAAGAAAACGATCGGCTTTGATTGTAAAGTTAAGACTGTTTTTGTCAACCTCCCAATGGGCTTCCATTATCCTACAATCATAGGTTTTAACATCTGTTTTTGCTTTTGAAAAACATTGAAAATCTGTGTATTCAAACAAAATTTTAGTGGCTTGATTCATCAAATTTACATCTAATGGAAGTGTGTGTATATGTTCGTATTGATATTTAAAGGCATTTTTTGTTCTTGATATTTTATAGACGTACGTTCTACTCAAGGCATCAAAACGAGCGTGAATATCTGGATGGACTTCTCTAATACTATTTATATGGATATCTTTTGGAAGGAGTACATTAAGTTTATAGACAAGATCATTGGAGTCAATCCTTGTGTCAAGATCAAAATGAGCTATCATTTGTTCTGCATGGACTCCTGTATCCGTTCGACCTGCTCCCATACATTCCAAAGGAGTTCGCAACACAGTACTAAGCGCATGATTAAGCTCCGCTTGTACCGTAGTAACATCGGGTTGAATTTGCCAGCCGTGGTAGGCACGACCATTATAAGATAAATCAATAAAATATCTCAAGCTAATTTGATACTTTTGTAGTTCGATAGACAAAGATAAATAGACTTTATCATTAAACCCTTTCTCATTTTGATTTTCTAATGACAAAAATTTTATTACTCTCAGATACTCATAGTTATATAGGAGAAGACATCCTTAAATATGTGAAACAGGTCGATGAAGTTTGGCATGCTGGGGATATTGGCGACCTTAAAGTTACGGACGCGATAAAAAAAATAAAGCCATTACGAGCTGTTTTTGGTAATATTGACAGTGCTGAAGCACGTTTAGAATTTCCAGAACATTTAAAATTTCGATGTGAAGGTGTAAAAGTATGGATCACACACATTGGTGGATATCCTGGACGGTATGCTCCTGCTGTAAGAGAAATGATTAAAGTACACACTCCAAACCTATTTATTTGTGGTCATTCGCATATATTAAAGGTAATGAACGATAAAAAACTAAACCTTTTACACATGAATCCTGGAGCCGCAGGAACGTATGGAACTCATAAAGTCAGAACACTACTCCGATTTGAAATTTCAGGTGAAAAAATTCAAAATCTTGAAGTCATAGAGTTTAAAAGATAGGTATAAAAAAACCCTGAGAAATCTCAAGGTTTTTTTTCGCACTCTTACTACTAAAGTTATTTATCTCAACCGATCTACTGATTTTACAAGCGCCTCATCCTTTTTGATGGCCTTATTGGCAAATGCCAATAACACGATAGAAATAATAGGAAGTAGCAACCCAATACCTTTCTCAGAATTCGCAGTTTCTCCAGATACAGTTAGCAATCGATATATAAATAATCCT
This sequence comes from Flavobacteriaceae bacterium, assembly GCA_030835325.1. Lineage (GTDB taxonomy): Bacteria > Bacteroidota > Bacteroidia > Flavobacteriales > Flavobacteriaceae > Hel1-33-131. The sequence goes on from JAURPF010000062.1 coordinate 3,653, forward strand.
AGTAAAATTAAGTTTAATATTATATTTAAACGACCCAGCACAAATTGGGTCTGTCTTGTTTTGAATAAAAAAATCGAGATCAACGACAGCAGGGCTGATGCTGAAAATAGAATCGCATATTCTAATGAATCAAATGCAAATTCAATACTTGCTTCTGTGTTTCTCAAAGACAGTACTTGAGACAGCCCCCCAGAACAAATGGCAGCAAGTAATAAGTATATGGTTTGAATTCTTTGAAGCATTTTTAATTTAATATACAACAAAAATAATAGTTTCTTTTTTATTACATCTATAAAAAGTTTAAAAATAAAGTTGTATAATTGCATATATAACGGCGAAATCAAACTTAATTCGCCATACTCAATTTACAATAAAAATTACTTCTTCATAAAACCATTCCAATAATTAAGCTCTTTAATTTATTAAAGATTTAAAATTAACTCACATAGATAATGTTTGAAATTTCACAACTAAAAGAAAAGAAACTCCCTGAACTACAAGAAATTGCAAAAGAACTAAAGGTTCCTAAATTCAAAAGTTTAAAAAAAATTGACCTCGTTTATCAAATACTCGATTTACAAGCTAGCAATCCTACAATCGCTACACCTGCTGCATCGGATGTTAAAACCCCAAGACCAAGGAGAGAACGCATCTCAAAAACAGAAGCGAGACCAACTGTAAATACAACTCAAAAAAAGGAAACTCCTACTGAAAACAATTTACCCAAGGCACCCGCTGAGATCAAACCAACCGAAAACTCAGAGACAAAGCCTGAGGCCAAAGAGGAAGCTAATGGAGCACCTAAAATTACTCCAAGGCCTCAAAAACAAAAAAACCAAAACCCAAACCAAAAACAGAATCCAAATCATAACCCAAACCAAAAACAGAATCCAAATCAAAACCCAAACCTAAAACAAGGCAATAACGGAAACAAAGACACTCGTAACCGCTATAAAGAACCTGATTTTGAATTTGATGCCATTATTGAAAGTGAAGGTGTTTTGGATGTCATGCAAGATGGCTATGGTTTCTTAAGGTCTTCTGATTATAACTATTTGGCCTCTCCTGATGACATCTATGTCTCTCAATCTCAAATCCGTTTATTTGGATTAAAAAATGGAGATACCGTACTAGGACATGTACGTCCGCCAAAAGAAGGAGAAAAGTACTTTCCCCTTATTAGAGTTAGTAAAATTAACGGCCTCGATCCACAATCAGTACGGGATCGTGTTGCTTTTGAACACTTAACCCCTCTTTTTCCAAAAGAAAAATTTAACATCGCCGAAAAACAAAGTACAATTTCTACTCGAATTATGGATTTGTTTTCTCCTATTGGAAAAGGCCAACGTGGAATGATTGTTTCCCAACCAAAAACAGGTAAAACAATGCTCCTTAAGGATGTTGCGAATGGAATTGCAGCCAACCATCCTGAAGTATATCAAATGATTTTACTGATTGACGAACGTCCGGAAGAAGTTACAGACATGCAACGTAATGTACGTGGCGAAGTAATTGCTTCTACCTTTGATAAAGAAGCACACGAACACGTCAAAATTGCAAACATCGTATTAGAAAAAGCAAAACGACTGGTAGAATGTGGCTATGATGTAGTAATTCTATTAGATTCGATCACGCGTTTGGCACGTGCATACAACACAGTTCAACCCGCCTCAGGTAAAATTTTAAGTGGTGGTGTAGATGCGAATGCACTTCACAAACCAAAACGTTTTTTCGGAGCCGCTCGAAATATAGAAAATGGAGGATCGCTCACAATTATTGCGACAGCATTGACCGAAACAGGGTCTAAAATGGATGAAGTGATTTTTGAAGAATTTAAAGGAACTGGAAATATGGAACTTCAATTGGATCGTAAAATATCCAACCGTCGTATTTTCCCAGCCATTGACCTTACCTCATCAAGTACACGAAGAGATGATTTATTGTTAGACGAAAAAACCATCCAACGTATGTGGGTAATGCGAAAGTACCTTGCAGACATGAACCCTGTGGAAGCGATGGAATTTATTAATGATCGCTTTAAGCAAACCCGAAACAACGAAGAGTTTTTGATTTCGATGAATGGATAATAAAAACTAAAGCATAAAAAAAGCCTTCCAAAATATGGAAGGCTTTTTTTTAGATATCTTGAAGCGATTACAACTGCGCAATATGGCTGGCTAATTTAGATTTCAAATTTGCCGCTTTGTTGTTATGTATAATGTTTCTTTTAGCTAACTTATCAATCATAGAAGCCACAGAAGGAAACGCTTTTTCAGCTTTCTTCTTGTTAGTTAGTTCACGTAAACTTTTGATCGCATTACGGGTCGTTTTATGCTGATACTTGTTCAGAATACGCTTGGCGTTGTTGCTTCTAATTCTTTTTAATGCTGACTTATGATTTGCCATAATTCTTTAAATATTATACTATTATAAATTGTAGCCCGTAG
>JAURPF010000063.1 GCA_030835325.1 Flavobacteriaceae bacterium
CATGCCTCTATCTTTCTGGTGTATTAAATGATAATTACGTAAATTTTGAAGGCGTTTACCAATATGAATATATCTGGGGCAATAATACACCCACAATTGGTATGTCGTTTGTAGAATGTCAAGACATCAGTTATGAAAATAACCAAATTACATTTAACTTAAATGCATATGGCAACGCTGTTGGAGAATATATAGATATAAATTTTGGAGGTGATTACGAAGATAATCAAGGAGTTGCACATACAATTACTGGTGTAATTCATGTGAAACGTGACAATTAATTCCATTTTTTAATAAACAAAAAAACCCACTCAATCGAGTGGGTTTTTTTGTTTTATCTTTTTTTATACTTTTGGAAAATCAAATTATATAAGAGCATGGGTAAAGGACTACTTATTTTTTTTGTTGTGCTTGTGATTATCGCCATCATTCACTTTTTTTCACTTCGTATGATGCATGTTTCTGAAGAAAAAAAGAGTAAAATTAAAAAAGTGTACTGGTATATTTATGGCACTTTTTTAGCTCTAAGCGGACTCCTAAACATGTTTGCTATTGAAAAATTTAGTTTCTTTTCTTTTGTACAACTTCTTTGTGGGATGACTTTTCTCGTGCTAAACTATCTGGGCAAAATTGAAACAAAAAATCCTGATGAAAAATCATCAGGATTGTAAGTGAAGTGGGCGCGAAGGGATTCGAACCCCTGACCCCCTGGGTGTAAACCAGGTGCTCTGAACCAACTGAGCTACGCGCCCTATTTCTAGGACTGCAAATATAGTCTAGTTTTTCAATTCACAAAAGGTTTTTTATAAAAACTTAAATTATTTCCGCTACTACAAAAGTACTCCCTCCAATATAGATCAAATCTTCTTGTGTAGCACTTTGTTTGGCTGCACTTAACGCAGCTTTAACCGATGGATATGTCAATCCTTGAAACCCATGTTCTTTAAAAATTTGTGATAGTTTAAAGGCCTCAAAACCTCTGGGAACATTTGGCTTACAAAAATAATACTGTGCCTGCTTTGGAAAGAGCTCTAAGAGCGATGCGACATCTTTATCATTTACCATGCCCAACACCAAATGCAAACGTTGAAACTTCTCGGTCTGAAGTTGATTAAACACCAAACTTAGCCCCTCCCTGTTGTGAGCCGTATCGCAAATGATTTTTGGTGCTGTTCCCAAAATTTCCCAGCGCCCGCGAAGCCCCGTGTTTTCGGCCACTTTTAGCAATCCATTTTGTGTGGCTTCTGAAGTGACTTTAAAAACATCCGAATTTAAAACAGAAAGAGTCTGAAGTACCGTGCGTACATTATGAATTTGATATGCCCCTTTTAAACTTGTGAGGTAGGTGGATTCTATGCACTGATCGGCAAAATAAATCGGAGCTTGTTCTTTGGTTGCTTTCGTTCTAAAAACACCTTGTGTTTCTAACTGAGTTTCCCCAATTACTATCGGAGTTTTTGGTTTTATAATTCCTGCCTTCTGCCCTGCAATGGCTTCTAGGGTCGTCCCTAAAAACTGGGTGTGATCCAAACCGATATTGGTAATCACCGACACTTCTGGATTTAGGATGTTGGTAGAATCCAAGCGACCCCCAAGCCCCACCTCAACAACGGCAATATCCACCTGTTCATTTGCAAAATAGGCAAATGCCATCCCCACAGACATTTCAAAAAACGACAGCGAATTCGATTCAAAAAAGGATTTGTTTTTTGCTACAAAATCCACCACATATGCTTCGCTAATCACAGCACCATTTATACGGATGCGTTCGCGGTAATCTTTTAAATGTGGTGAGGTATATAAACCCACTTTATAGCCTGCTTCTTGCAGCACAGAGGCCAACATATGCGCAGTGGAGCCTTTTCCATTAGTCCCTCCTACATGAATCGATTTGAATTTATGTTCGGGATGATTAAGATGTTTGGCAAGTTTAAGGGTTTGACTTAAATCGGCTTTATAGGCTGATTTTCCCACATTCTGATAGATTGGTAATTGAGAAAAAAGCCATTGCGTGGTTTCTAAATAATTCATTTACTGACGGACGCTAAAATCAACAATCACAAATCCAATTTGTTTAGCAGGTGCTTTGGAATCTGCTGGCCATTTATGTGTCAGTGCTGTTTTTTTGGCTGCATTATACAAACAAATATCGCCCGTAGTGCCACGTTTTCCAGGGATTGCTTTGACTACATTTCCATTTTGATTGACATGAATTTCAACCACAACTTTGCCTTCTTCATCACAGTCGGGAATAACTTTCGATTTAGACGGACGACCACGACCATTGAGTCCATAGCCGATCCCTCCATTTCCACTTCCAGGAGACCCAAAATAACTTGGGGCATATGGGTTGCCATTGAGCTGTCCTTTATCACCTGCAGTAGCATCATCGCCTTCTGAGCCAGTATCAGACCCATCATTGGTGCCAATTCCGCCCATCAAGGCATCTAATTCTTGTTTCTTTTTTGCTTTTAGCTCCGCTTCTTTTTTGAGGCGTTCCTGTTCTGCTTTTTCTTTCGCATCTGCTTCTGCTTTCATTTTAGCCTCTGCATCTGCTTGACGTTTGGCGGTTTCAGCCTCTGCTTTTTTGATTGCAATAGATTCTATATCTTCAGTTGTGAGTACTTCTTCTGATGCAATAGGTTTAGTTGAGGGAACAGGTGACACCGCTTTTACAGGTTCTACGACTGGTTCAGAAACAGGAGTACTTGCTGCTGCAATGGGGTTTTTGGGTTGCACAACCCCACTACCAATGTCTGTAGTTCCAAAATTAACGGCTACTCCATACTCTAAAGGCGGATCCATATAGCCAGGACCTACCACAAACAACAACAACAGTAACAAGAGCATGATGACGGTGGTCAATCGTGCCGAATGTTTTTGATGTTTTGTTTCAAAGTAGCGCATCTTAATTCGGATTAACGGCGAGTATGATTTTGAATTTATTTCGATTGGCAATGTCCATTACTTTGACCACATAGTCCACGGGAACGGATTTTTCAGCACGTAATACAAGGGTTGGTGATGCTTCTTTTTGAAGTAATTGAATTAATTCCGCTTCCAAGTTTTGAACCTCCACTTTTGATTGATCGATATAAAACGATAAATCTTTTTTTATGCTGACCGCCACCGATTTTTTATTTTCTGTTTTTCCACTGGCTTTTGGCAATAAAATATCAATCGCATTGGTTGTAACCAAAGTCGATGCAATCATAAAGAAAATCAACAACAGAAATACAATATCCGTCATGGACGACATATTAAATTCTGAGCTAATTTTATTTCGACCTCTAATATTCATATTAAATAGGTTCGTTGAGTAAGTCCAAAAACTCTACCGAATTGGCTTCCATTTGATAGACGACTTTGTTGGTACGTCCGACTAAATGGTTAAAAGCAATATAGGCTACAATACCAACGACCAAACCAGCGACTGTAGTGGTCATAGCGGTGTATAATCCATCGGCCAAAAGTTTAATATCTATTTGCCCTCCTGAATTGGCAATTTCAAAAATGGATAAAA
>JAURPF010000006.1 GCA_030835325.1 Flavobacteriaceae bacterium
AAGTGGCGAAGAACTTGAAAAATTGAATACTCAAATAGCAGAACTTCAAAAAAACCTACAAGAAGCCCACGAAGCAAAAGAAAGAGCAATTTCAAGAGCGCAAGAAACAAAATCGGGACACGTTTACATTATTTCAAATATTGGTTCTTTTGGCGAGAACATATACAAAATTGGAATGACAAGAAGACTTGAACCAATGGATAGAGTAAAGGAATTAGGAGATGCTTCTGTTCCTTTCAGATTTGACTTACACGCTCTTATCTTCACCGAAAATGCACCTGAATTAGAAAATTTACTGCAAAAAGAGTTTGACGATAGGAGAATAAATAAAGTAAACTATCGTAAAGAATATTTTAGAGTTACACTTGACGAAATAGAACAAGTTATCCAAGAAAAGTATGATAAAGAAGTGGAATTTATTAAAATTCCAGAAGCACAAGAATATAGAGAAACAAAATCAATAATAAAACAATTAGAGCAAGCTAAACAAGAACAAATTGAAAACGAAATTGAGAAATATCCAGACAGTTTGTTCTGAAAAAGTACTTGCTACAACAATGGCTATAAGTAATTGCTTGTTCTCGACTACTTCTGAAAATCCTTGCGGATTTTCAGTGTTATATGTACTTGCAAAGTTAAGTGCTAACCCACGCAACTACTTATAGCCGAGACCGTTGTAAACAATACTGACTGAACGAACTCAAAATGAGTATTATAAATAAATATTAACTTTAAATTTTAAAAAATGATTAAAAAAACAATGAAAATGATGACAGTAGTATTTGCTGCATCAATGCTATTAACTTCTTGTTATTCTTACACAAGTGTAGTTGGAAAAGGAGCTCAAGGAAATAGTCAAACAACAAAATGGAATCATTATGTGATTTATGGACTTGCACCTGTTGGAGTTTCGGACTCAAAGCAAATGGCTGACGGAGCAGAAAACTACACAGTTCATACAAGACAATCTTTTGTGAACGGATTAGTTTCTTCGTTAACTTTTGGAATCTATACACCGACTACAACGACTGTAACTAAATAAAAATAACTAATAAAGAGAGTTTGTTTTATTTAGCAAACTCTCTTTCTCTAAATTTTATGAAAAAAATACTCTTTTATATCTCAATAGCGATTACGATTATTATATTAATAAACATAATAAATATTTTAGTAACTGATTTCAATCGACTAACAGAATATGGATATGGCTATTTAGTAGGTAAAGTAATTTTATTATTGATTTTTGGCACGATTTTACTTTTGACAAGAAAACATAAAACCGAATCTAAAAAAGAACTTTAAAAAGTAATGTTTACAACACTGGCTATAAGTAATTGCTTGTTCTCTCGCCTACTTCTGAAAATCCTCACGGATTTTCCAAATTGGTTTTGAACTTACAATGGTTTGTGCTAAACCACACAACAGCTCATATACAAGCACGTTGAGTCGTTTTTACTTTTCTCTTTTACAACAAACAGTTTGGTCGAATAGTACTGTTTTATTATTCGATTATCACTAAAATCTAATGGACTCTATTTATTATCTTCGCAAAAAAATAAGTATGTTAAAAGCAGTCCTTTTTGATATGGATGGTGTTATTGTAGATACCGAACCTTTACACCACAAAGCCTACAAAATGATGTTTAAAGATGTAGGAATCGAGGTATCTGATGCAATGTACAGAAGTTTTACAGGACAATCTACGAGAGGTATTTGTGAGTTTCTTTGCAAGCATTTTGATTTAACGCTTAAACCCATCGTTTTAGAAAAGAGCAAACGGGCTCATTTTACAAAATTATTTTTTGAGGATCCAGAACTTCAACTGCTTGAGGGTGTGGAAGCTCTTATCAAAAATTACCATGAAAATGGATTGACTTTGGTTGTGGCTTCCTCTGCTTCTATGTTTACCATTAACAATGTGATGAAACGCTTTAACCTAGACCCCTATTTCAAAGACAAATTGAGCGGAGCTGATCTAAAAGCTTCAAAACCACACCCAGAAATATTTATAAAAGCTGCCAAAGCTGCTGGAGCCTCCCCTACTGAATGTTTTGTGATTGAAGATTCAACCAACGGAATTATCGCTGCAAAAGAAGCGAATATCTATTGTATTGCATACAAGAGTGTCCATTCTAAAGATCAAGACTATTCAAGAGCAGACCTGCTAATAACGGACTATAAAGAGATTACATTCGATAAAATTAAAGCAAGTTTTGATTAAGATGATGTCTTAAAATATTTTAGATGTTTTCTGTATGCAAATATCGAAAGGAGTGTAATAATAACAAGGGCTGTTAGGATGTATGAAATACTAATTTCCTGATCATCTTTGGCGTAAGAATGCAATCCTGCGAGGTAAAAGTTCACTCCAAAATAGGTCATCATAATACTCCCAAAAGCTAAGACAGAAGCTACACTAAAACCAAATCGACTTCGCAATCCAGGAATTAAACGCATATGGATAACAAACGCATAAATCATAATACTGATTAAAGCCCATGTTTCTTTAGGATCCCAACCCCAGTAGCGTCCCCAACTTTCATTGGCCCACATGCCTCCTAAAAAGTTTCCAATCGTAAGCATAACCAAACCAACAGTCAAAGCCATTTCATTAATAATGGTCAGTTCTTTGATGTTTAAAGCCATCTTATCCTTGTTTTTTGAGGTCGTTAAAATCATCAATAGCAAAGTAATGACTCCTAAGATCATTCCAAGTGTAAAAGGTCCATAACTTCCAACAATGATAGCCACGTGAATCATTAACCAATAACTATCCAAAACAGGCTGAAGATTTCCAATCGAAGGGTCCATCCAATTCCAATGTGCAATCATAAGAATCATGGCGGTTACAAAAGCGGTAGAGGCAAAAGTTAAATCGCTTTTAACTCCTAACATCACACCAAAAGCCATGGTAGCCCAAGCCATATATATCATCGATTCATAGGCATCACTCCAAGGAGCATGACCAGAAATATACCAACGCACAATGAGTCCAAGTGTATGAAGTGCAAACAATCCTAAAATAGAGAATTTAAAAATTTTTACGGAAATATTTATATACTTACTACGGTCTTTAAAAATTTGAAAGATCAATAATAAAAACATCAAAGTACTCGCATACATATAATACTCAAAGAGGGTTTTGAAAATATCATAGCGGTTGTATATAATTTCAGCATTGATTTTATCCTCAGAAATCATGGTATCACCACCATATTTTATTTGTGACTTTTTTATAACATCTAATAATTGTTGGCTTTTAGAAAAATCTGTGTTGGATTTCTTTTCATTTTGCAAAGTAGCCATATACGCCATAAAACCTGTTCGGATAAAATTCCCGTACAACGAATCTTGTAATTGATACGCTCCTTCTCTAAACTCATTTGAAGACACCCATTTATTATTTTCATCGTTTGGAATTGGAAATATACGCAAAGTACTTCCTTCAAGAGTGTTGAACAATAAGCTCACACGTTGGTCTGTGTCTTTAAATATTTTTTGAATAGCTGTTGGCACAGAGGCGCTGTAAGCATCGTCCAAAAAAGGCCCTAATTTATAGTTTAGATTTGGATCAAGGAAATCCACTAAAGCCGCATATTTAGCTGTTTTTTCTAAGCCCAAAATCGTTCGAATGGTATCCGCTTTTTTGGCGGGCAAGTAAATAATTGGGACGTTGTACCAAAGCTGTGGGCTTTCTTGCATGGACAGAAACACTTGATTTGCATCAAAGTTTTTATAACTATCATTTTTACTCAACTTACGGAGTAATTCAGATGCGTAGGTATGAATAGGTTTCATACGTCCATCCATATCTTGAATGACCAAATGCCCTAAACGGTCTGTCTCACTAACAGGGGTAATATTTAATTTTAAAATAGAATCTAACTGTACAGTCGTTGGACGTAAATTCTTATGATCCGAGCTATGTGATGTTTGAGCAAAACCGTTAAAAGACATGAAGAACAAAACAGCTATCGTCAGAAGGGATTTCTTTTTCTTGATTTTATCGAGTTGACGGCGCAAGGACTCCATACGAGCATTTTTTGATAACAAAATTGCCATCAAGCCAAAGTACAATAAATAGTACCCCAAATACGTAAACCAAGTTCCCCAATAATCATGATTGACAGATAATATGGTTCCTTTTTCATCTGGATCAAAACTCGCTTGAAAAAATTTATAACCCCTATGATCGAGGATATTATTCATGTAAATATGAAAATCAAAATCGTCTTCTTCAGCCTCCAAAACAGTGACTTTACTTTCAAAAGACTTATAGCTTTTTTCAGTACCCGGATAACGTTCAGCTATAAAATCGTTTAATTTAATGTCAAAAGGAAGTTCCAATAGTTTGGATCCGTATTTAAAATTAAATTCCAAACCGCCCACTTCAATTTGCTTGAACGGATTATTAGAGCCCTTCCCCCCTAACAATTTAAGGGTTTTTGTACTGCCATTAGCCGATATTTTTAAAGCAATACCATCTTCATCTCCTTTAAGTAGTGTCGATTTTTTAACCACATCAAACACGCCTTTAACCACAGGTTTTGGAAACACAATAGCTTGGTTTCCCATAAGATAACGAGAGCGTAATACGAGTGGCTGAATACTGTCTTTTACCAACTGCCCTTTAACACCCGTTGCCATGGTCATAAATTCTCCTTCATAAGGCGATTGTATGGTCAAATCTGTTTCGGTATAGGTTATGTTAATAGCGCCTTCGGTTGGTTTATTTAATGCATATAATACATTATGAATGCTACTTACTTGTCCTAATTTTAAGAAATGGTTGTGCGGAGCTCCTTCACCCGCTTCAACAAGTTTTAAATAATATTCGCCATCATTGGAGGGTACAATATCTTCCTCTGCCCCTGCAATAAAATCAACCAATTCAATAGATACAGCTGTTGTGTTGTAAGACGTTTCTAAATGAAATTCATTTGAAAGACGCGGAGAAAAATCAACCTCTTCTTCTAGCACACGGCGTTGAAGTTGACCGTTGATTACAAAATCGCCATCAATATAAATTGTTAAATATGTTTTTTCAGATAAAAAGGTGTTTTCTGTAGCGCCTTCTCTGATTGACATCATCCCCTCAAAGCCATAATAACGGGTCAAAAAAGCACCAAACAAAATAAATATAAAGGATAAATGAAGCGTTAGCGTGGCCCATTTTTCTTTTCTTAACAATCGGTATCTAAAGATGTTTCCTGCAAAATTGATGATAAAGACCACCATAATCGCTTCAAACCACCAAGCATTGTATATTAGTGTTCGGGAATATGGTGTTGGTGAGGTGCTTTGCCCTTGATCCATAAATGTCCCTACCGCCATTGCAATCGCAAAAACAATAAAAAGCATCCCTGTTAATCGAGTAGAAAAAAGTAAATTTGATATTTTTTTTAGCATCCTAATAGACTCATTTATTGAGCTGCAAAGGTACTTATTTAAATAAGAAAAGTCATTTATGTTTATTGGTTTTAACAGTAATTTTAATAAAAATTTGGCATTAGGTTATTTAAACTTTCAAATGAAAGATTACTTGTTTATTTTAGCTGAATGATATCTGTTGTAATTTTAGGAGCTGGAAATGTTGGGACGCACTTGGTAAGAGCGGTTCAAGCCGCCGAAAACTTAGTCTTGATTCAATGGTATTCTCGCAATCCAAAAGCAATAAAATACCCAATCAAAGGTATTGAGTTTTGTCATGATTTAGACCGTTTAAAATTGGCAGATGTTTACATTATTGCCGTGAGTGACAAAGCGATCTCTGAGCTGTCCAAACAACTCCCTTTTGAAAACCGATTGGTAGTCCATACATCGGGAAGTGTGGCTATAAAACAATTAGATAAAAAACATCGTAGAGGTGTATTTTACCCCTTACAAACGTTTTCATTAACATCGGAAGTGGCATTTTCAGACGTGCCATTTTGTATTGAAACAATACAAAAAGAAGATTCGAAATTTCTTAAAACCTTGGCGAGTGAGATGGGAAGTCCATCCTACATGATAAATACTGAGCAACGACAAGCTTTGCATTTATCGGCCGTATTTATTAATAATTTTACCAATCAACTATATCGAATTGCACACGAATTATCCGATCATAAAAATATTAATTTTGATGTTTTAAAACCTTTAATTTTAGAAACGGCCAAAAAAGTGCAAACTATATCTCCATACAATGCACAAACAGGACCTGCAAAACGAAATGACCAAGTGACCATCAATCAACATTTAAGAACTTTAGAAAGTCACCCTGAATACCAATCAATTTATGAGCTGCTTACAAAATCAATAAAAAAAACACATGGATTCAAAAAGCTATAAAGAATATTTAAAAGACATTAAAGCTTTTATTTTTGATGTCGATGGCGTCCTCACAGATTCTTCTGTCCTGGTTACCTCCGATGGCGAAATGCTTCGTAAGATGAGTACACGAGACGGATTCGCATTAAAAACTGCTGTTGAATCAGGATTTTTAGTCTGTATCATTTCAGGTGGAAAAAACGAAGGGGTTCGCAAACGCCTTGAAGGTTTGGGAATAAAAGAAATCAGCTTAGGCGCACATGACAAGGTTGTCCCGCTCAATGAGTTGTTTGAAAAATATCAATTAAAAGCCGAAAATGTGGTCTATATGGGCGATGATATTCCAGACATTCCTCCGATGAAAATTGTAGGCCTTCCTACTTGTCCCCAAGATGCTACCCCGGAAGTAAAAGCAGTTTCAAAATACATTTCACATAAAAATGGAGGTTCTGGTTCGGCGCGTGATATTATAGAGCAAGTTCTAAAAGTACAAGGTCATTGGATGAAAGGATTTGATGCTCAGTATGATTAAATTATAAAAATGCTTGCAACTATTTTAAAATCTAAACACATCATTTTAGCCTCATCTTCTCCCAGAAGACAGGAGTTGCTCAAAGGGCTTGGACTGGATTTTGAAATCCGAATTAAATCGGTTCAAGAAGACTATCCAGAGAGGCTTCGACATTTTGAAATATCAGATTATTTGGCACAACTTAAATCCATGCCATTTGTTGAAGAATTGAAACCTAATGACATTCTAATTACTAGCGATACCATTGTGTGGTTCGAAAATAAAGCTCTTGGTAAACCAAAAGACAACAACGATGCATTTGAAATGCTAAAAACTTAAAGTGGCAATACCCATGAGGTGATTACTTCGGTTTGTTTTAAATCTTCAGACTCACAGAAAACCATAAATTCAATTACAAAAGTCACGTTTAAGGAACTAAGCGACGATGAAATATGGCATTATATCCACAATTTTAAGGTACTCGATAAAGCAGGAGCTTATGGTATTCAGGATTGGATTGGACAAATTGGAGTCACAAAAATTGAGGGTTCCTATTTTAATGTGATGGGATTTCCGATGGATAAAATTTACAAGACGCTACTGACATTCTAAAAAGAATTCTAACGCACGCGTTTCATTGTAATAATATCCTTTTCTTCTGATAAACCCTACATGTCCCCCACGATTAGGCGTTTCTAAAAATACATTTGGATTCATTTCCGCTTCTTTGAAAGGGTAGCAAGATTCTGATAAAAATGAGTCGTTTAAGGCGTTTAAAATCAAAACGGGTATTTTGATAGAGGCAAGGAATTGAAGACTGCTGCATTTTGAATAATAATCTTGTGCATTTTTGAAACCATGCGCTCTTGAGGTATAAATTTCATCAAAATCATATAAGGTTTTGATCGATCTAATTTTAGCTTTTGAAATCGCTTCTGGAAATTTCTTTTGTTTTAACTTCAAACGTTTGATTAATGCCCATTTAAAATTGATGTGATAAGGTAAGTTTTTTGGAGCATGCAATGCTTTCGCTGATCCTGATAGGTCGCAGGGAACGGACACTGCCATCGCCGCTTTGACTTGTGGAGGTACAAGCGATCCATCTCCTAAGTATTTCAAGAGAATATTTCCACCTAGACTAATCCCTTTCAAGAAAATTGTATCGTATTTGTCCAGTGAAATTACATGTTTAACAATGTCTTCTACATCATCCGTTTTACCAGAGTGGTAGCTGGTATAATACCGATTCAATTCGCCACTACAACAACGAAAATTTACACAAATTGCATCGATATTTTGTTCATTAAAATGCAATGCCGCACCTGTAATATAAGGCCGTTGTCCATGACCTTCTAAGCCGTGAAAAAGAATAATTACTGATTTTGAAGGAGACGGACTGTAACTCCAATCCAAATCAATAAAATCATTGTCTCTTAGAGAAATACGTTCTCTAAATTGTTTAATTTTTAAACGTCGAATCAACCCTGAATAGACTGTGGAAACAAATCCACTTCGGAAGCTAAAATGGGGCTTAAAATTACTTTTAACTATGGGCATTATTTATTGATAGTTTTAAAATTTTAGTACTACTTGTGGTCGCCATAAATCGTTTATCAGCGCGCTTTCCAACAATCCAAATAACAGCATTGCCACTGTAAATGATGACTGTGTTTTCTTTATCTATTAAAGAGAATTTTTCATCTTTAAAATACTTGCTTAATTTCTTTTTTCCATTCATTCCTGATGGGTAAAAATAATCTCCAGGATTCCAGTGACTCAATCGCAAGGGAAATTGTAGTAATTCAAAATCCAAATACAAAACGTCTTTTGAAGTTGGTCCTATAAAAGTCTGAATTTCAAGCTTTAAATCAAATGGTTGGTTTGGAATTGAAACAAAAGTGTCTGAAGCATGAATTGAAATTGAATCTTTTGAAAAATCAGATAATGGTGTTAAAATCAAATGAGACCTGTTTTTTAATAAACGATGTGTTGAAGATGAAATCTGTTTTCCAGATTGTGCTTCTAAAAGGGCTGTGATTTGTGTCCAATCAGTAAAATTATAAGCATTTAACAACTGGTATACATACGCTTTTGGATTGTTTAAAGAAAGAATTTTGTCTATATTATAAATTATTTGATTTTCATCAATAGATTCTATTACCTTGTCCTCTATTTCTAACATATAATCTTCTAAAATAGATTGTGTGTCCTTCAGATGATTTTGGGTTTTTTGAAAACTTTCAATAAAAGAAGGGTTTAAATTTTTTAGAAGTGGAATTATGGTATGTCGTAAATTATTACGTACATACTTTGTACTTATATTTGAACTGTCTTCACGCCACGAAAGGTTATGAAAAGTTGCAAAATCGTGAATATCTTCTCTAGAAAATTTCAACAAAGGGCGTACAATAAATCCATTAAGTTCTGGAATTCCAGTAAGTCCTTCCAGTCCTGTACCACGAGATAAATTAATGAGGGTTGTCTCTAAATTATCATCGGCATGGTGGGCAGTTAAAATATATTCAAAACCGTGTTGGTTTTTCAACGTTTCAAACCATTCATAACGCAATTGACGTGCAGCCATCTGAATGGATTGTTTAGTAGTTGTTGCAAACGATTCTGTCTCAAAATGGGTTGTAAAAACCTCTAAATGATTTGTTTGAGCAAAGTTTTTTATAAAGTCTTCATCACCATCACTTTCTTGGTTTCTTAATTTAAAATTACAATGTGCCAACGCAATATTTAAACCTGACTTCAAACATAAATCTGTCAGAACCATACTGTCCAAACCTCCTGAAACTGCAAGTAACAAAGGAGGTTCCTTTAAAAAAGAAAAACGGTTAATTAAGAGATCTTGAAAGGCTTTTAACATGAGACAAAACTACAAATTAATTCTCCAAAACACTACGCATTGCTTTGGCTTTCACAAGGCATTCTTCATACTCATTTTCTGGAGTACTTTTTGAAGTGATGGCACTTCCAACAGAAAATGAAACATAGGACTTTGAGGCATTATATAATATACTTCGAATCACTACATTAAAATCAAAATCTCCTTCGGGAGTAAAGTATCCTACGGTTCCAGAGTAAAGCCCTCTTTTACTGGCCTCAAGAGCCTCAATAATTTTCATAGCAGAAATTTTTGGAGCTCCCGTCATACTTCCCATCGGAAATGTAGCAGCAATGATATCCACTGGCGAAATAGTTGGCAATGCCTTAGCTTGAACCGTGGAAATCATGTGATGTACCTGTTTAAAACTATAGATTTGACAGAGTTCTGTCACATTAACCGTTCCTTTTTGGGCTATCTTAGAAAGGTCATTTCTTACCAAATCGACAATCATAATATTCTCACTCCGTTCTTTTGGGTCGCTTTCTAGAATCATTTTTAGGTCCGCATCTTCTTTGAAATGCTCAGAACG
>JAURPF010000064.1 GCA_030835325.1 Flavobacteriaceae bacterium
CATCAACCCCATATTTAAAGGACTTGTCTTTAAATCCATAGGCAACAAATGAGGTAGATCTGAAACGGTCATCCAGCTCTTTAAAGGATCTAAATCCAGCGTCCAAACGATACCCTTCAACATCATTATAGTTTAATGCGTCTCGCCATTTCCCAAATTGAAAACTAGGCGAAATATTTATGTAGCCGGTTGTAAAAAAGTCAACATTGTTTGTTATGGATTTTACTTTTTTATTGTTTTTCAATTCATTCAAAACGGCAATTGTCGGATTAGGTTCTTCACTTAACTTTTTCCAATAATCATCTGTTTGTACTAAATCGTATTCTGATTT
This sequence comes from Flavobacteriaceae bacterium, assembly GCA_030835325.1. Taxonomy (GTDB): domain Bacteria; phylum Bacteroidota; class Bacteroidia; order Flavobacteriales; family Flavobacteriaceae; genus Hel1-33-131. Next base: position 332 of record JAURPF010000064.1, read on the forward strand.
AATTCTTTCTTTTTTATCAAAAGCACTTTTGTCTATTTTTTGATTAAGTCTATATCCGCTGTAGTCTTCTGTTTTAATAAGATACAACCCCTTTTCGTTCTCATTTTTTGTCAAAACTGTAAAGTCAGCCTCAAATTTAGATTGGTCTAGTAAAAATATTCCTGGGTCAACTTCTTTGAATTGTTGCTTTATCACAACATTTCGAAACATGTTTAAGTTAATATCAGGGCGAATTCTCATGTCAACTTCTTTAACCGCATATGCAGGAGAAGTTATTGTCATATTTCCCTCAAAGGAGCGATCGCCATTTTCTCTTGGGAAAAAATAAATTTTGTATTCCTTTCCAACCGCTGTTTCTACACTATCGGCAAGTACATAGTCATAGCTCACAAAACCTGATTTTGCTATTGGACTAGCAAAGGAAACATCTGCCACTACAATGGTTTCGTCAATTAGTTGAATATCCTTGAAAATTTTCTCCACTCGTTTAAAGAAAAACCCATTGGTTTCAAGGCCTGAAATACGGCGCGCTTTCAGATTTTCTCGCTTTAAATTTGAAGTGTTATCACCATAAATGTCCCAATGCTCCTCTTTAAGATTAATGGGGATATAATAAAAATTATTTTTTGGATTTTGCTTAATTGCGGTGATTACAGAATCCATATTCTTGCGCAATAATTTTTCTAAGAAAATAGTATCCATATTATTTAATCCCACTTCTACAGTAGCATATTTTTCAAAAGCGTAAGATTTGGTTTGTGGGAGCCCCAGATTGGCCTTACGACGCCAAACCTCTTTAAGAATTCTGTATGCTGGGTTTTCCTTTTTCTTCAATCTTTTTTTTGGCTTTTGAATAACAACAACTTCTTCGAGCTCTTCTCCCGAATGCAAAACAATAGTTAAAAAAGGATTTCTTTTTTTTAGTTTAATAAACCGAGTTCCATAGCCCAATAGCAGCACTTTGATTTCTTTCTGTGCAGTAGGAGCCTCTAATTCAAAAAAGCCATTAAAATCGGTAGTTGTTCCAATGGATGTATTGGTAAAAACAACGTTAGCAAAGGGAACCGGGTTTTGGTTTTCATCGATAACCTTCCCCGAAATAGTGAATTGTCCATAGCCAAATAAGGAACAGAAAATTGTTAAAATGGCAAAAACCGCAACACGCATTTTCCTTGGTTGTAAATGCACAAAATTAATTTAAATACGAAAGTAAACAATTAATTCAGAATCCTCTTTTGTTTTTAAATGGTACAAAGAGATGTTGTATCTTTATATATAGTCTTCATTATAACCCTAGATAAATAAACCTAAATTTGGCACACTTATGAATTACAAAAAGTATTTAGCTAACGGCATTCACGTTTCAGAACTTGGATTTGGTGCTTGGCAATTAGGAATTGATTCGAGTTGGAAAACCGTTGATGATAAAGAAGCCAATTCCATGATTCATATGGCCTTAGATAATGGAATCAATTTTTTTGATACTGCACCAAACTATGGTAATGGGACAAGTGAGTTGCGCTTGGGAAAGGTTTTTAAAGACTTGGACAGGTCTACGATTGTCATCAATACCAAATTTGGAAGACTAGACGACGGGACTGTTGACTTTGATGCCAAACATATCAGGAGTTCCATTGAAAAAAGTTTACAAAGACTTCAGGTTGATTATCTAGATTCGGCAATTATTCACAGTCCACCCCTTGCTCTTTTGGATGGAAACAAAAACGATCATTATGAAGTTTTGGAAAAGCTTCAGGACGAGGGAAAAATAATTGCTTATGGTGCATCGATTGACTTTTATGACGAAATCAAACTTTTTGTGGAAACAACAAACGCAAAGGTCATTCAGCCGCTGTTCAACATTTTTCATCAAGATGCTAAGCGGGCTTTTGATTTGACAAAAGAAAACGAGGTTGCCTTAATCGCCAAAATTCCCTTTGATTCAGGATGGCTTACTGGGAAATACGATGCCAATAGCCAATTTGAAGGCGTTCGTGCCAGATGGAGTCATGAAGATAAAGCTGTTCGTGCAGCTTTAGTGGAGAAAGTGCGGCATATTATTGAGGACCGATATTCATTTCCTCAAGCCGCTTTGTCTTTTTGTACTGCTTATGATGCCATTTCAACCGTGATCCCTGGAGCCGTTTCTACACAACAGTTACGCAACAATATTAAAGCCATAAGCCATCCTTTAGATGAAGATACCCGTAAGCTGTTCGAAGATTTATACACCAACGAAGTCAAAGAATTAAACCTTCCATGGTAGTCATCTGCGCTCATATACTTCTTCAAATGGCAAGCGGCATCTGTCGCCCCAAATCCCCTTATTTCCATCTCGAACACCACACGAAACAATCATATTTATATCTGTTCCTCTAGGAAGATGGAGTAATTTTTTTACACGTTTGCTGTCGAAGCCTTCCATTGGGCAGGTATCGTATCCTTTTTCGGCCATAGCCAGCATAAAAGTTTGAGCTGCAAGCGCACAGGATTTGTGCACGAC
>JAURPF010000065.1 GCA_030835325.1 Flavobacteriaceae bacterium
CCCTATGCCCTCATCAAAATTGGATACTGTTATGAGCGTTTGAAAAACAGCGATTTAGCGCTTCAACACTACTATCAAGCAGTAGAAGAAGATCCTGCATCGGATAAAGGCTGGATGCATATTACAAAATTTTTCTTAGCTAAAAAAGATTACCAAAAAGCCTTGTTTCACATCAACAAAGCCATTGATATAGATAGTGACAATGCTACCTATTGGTTGTTATTTTCAACTATTAATGAACGTTTACTTCTTTTGAAAGAAGCCGAAAGTGGATACAGAAGAACATTGGAATTAGGGGATTGTGAATTAAGCACATGGCTATCTCTTGGCGATATTTTAATCAAACTTGAGGAGTATGAAGCTGCAAAATTGAATTTTGTACAAGCCTTAGAGTACCATCCCAAAAGTGAAGAATTAGAATTTCGACTTTCTGGCGTATGCCTAAAGCTCGACAATAATGATGCTGGCTATGCACACCTTCTTACCGCATTGCATCTAAACATGGAACATGTTTTTATTTTAGAAGAATTGTTCCCAGAAGTTTATCAGCGTAAAGCAGTGCTTCAATTAATTGAGAATTTTAAAAATACACATCAGTAAAATTTGTTATTTTAGCACTTTGTCTGTTAATGGATTGTTGCAAAAAGACTATACTCCATTAAAAGGAGATAAAATTAAAAACAAATGAATCGATCCCCACTAGATTATTTTATCCTCTCTCTGAAAGGAATGGCCATGGGTGCTGCAGATGTTGTGCCGGGAGTTTCTGGAGGTACCATCGCATTTATATCTGGAATTTATGAAGAACTGATCGATACCTTAAATACTATCAATTTTTCTCTTTTGAAACATTTAAAAACAGAAGGGCTAAAAAGTACCTGGAAAAAAGCGAACGGTTCTTTTTTGGCAGCCCTTTTATCTGGAGTGTTTATAAGTGTCATTTCTTTAGTAAAAGGTGTTGAATGGCTGTTAGAACACCACCCTATATTACTGTGGTCGTTCTTTTTTGGGTTGGTTCTTGCAAGTATTTTGTACGTAGGAAAACAGATTAAAATCAAACTCACGGACTTTAAACTATTTTTTGCAATGACCATCGGAGCCGTAGTCGCCTACCTCATAACCATCCTCGACCCCTCTGAAACATCAGATGCCAATTTATTTCTATTTTTCGCGGGAGCCTTGGCTATTTGTGCTATGATACTGCCCGGTATTTCTGGAGCTTTTATTTTGGTGATTATAGGAGCATATGCCCCTGTTCTTGAAGCCATCAATACCAGAGACATCAAAACGATTCTTATCATAGGAACTGGCGCTATTATTGGTTTATTGTCGTTTTCAAAACTTCTAAAATGGTTATTTGAAACATACCATCGCTTGACATTAGCCATCATCACTGGATTCATGATTGGATCTTTGAATAAAATATGGCCTTGGAAAATAGTATTAACCTTCAGAACAAATTCCAAAGGAGAGCAAGTCCCCTTTAATGAACAAAGCATCTCTCCCTTTAATTTTGATGGAGATCCTCAACTTTTACAAGCCATCGGTCTGATGTTTTTTGGGGTTTTAATCATTCTCATTTTAGAAAATATAAGTAGTAAAAAGAACCCTATTGAAACGTCCTAGAAAATATATAAATCCTTTATTATTGACTCTAAAAGGGGTCATTATGGGAACTGCCAACAAGGTTCCCGGAGTTTCGGGGGGAATTGTAGCTTTTGTAATGGGATTTTATGAGGAATTTATTTATTCCTTACAAAAATTCAATATCAAAGCTCTAAAATTACTATTCAGCGGACGACTTAAAAGCTTATACAATTATGTAAATGGACAGTTTTTAGCCTTGCTTTTTTTAGGGATGATTATTAGTTATTTCAGCTTTTCAAGACTGTTGGACTACTTAATTGAACGGCACGAACTTTATGTATGGAGTGTGTTTTTTGGAATGATTATGGGTTCAATTTATTACATCTATAAAGATTTTAAATCGTGGAATACAAAAACAATGTTAATGGCTTTGCTCGGGATTCTTGTAGGAGTAAGCATCAGTTTATTAAATCCTGCAGCACAAAATGACAATCTTTGGTTTGTATTTCTCTGTGGTGTGATAAGTATCACAGGTATGGCACTTCCAGGGTTTTCTGGGTCTTTTATTTTGATTTTATTAGGTAATTATGTCTTGTTATTAGTGGACTCCGTAAACGTTCTTTTTGATACTTTTGTATATATATTTTCAGGAGATTTTAGTTTTATGTCTGATCCTCAACATCTGAGACTTTTATTGGTTTTATTAGTTTTTTCACTTGGTTCTGTGGTGGGATTAATCAGTCTTTCACACCTGTTAAGCTATATTTTGAAACACTATAAATTCAACACCTTAGCCCTTATCATGGGATTTATCACAGGATCACTAGGTGTTGTATGGCCGTGGAAAGAGGCTCTTTACAGGAAAGACAACTTAGGAAACTTTATAACAGATACAAATGGCGAACAAATCATTGCAAACTATCAACGCTATTTGCCAGAACTAAATACACAAACCCTATACGCCGTTCTATTTATTATTTTTGGAACTGCCATTGTTTTGGGCTTGGAATGGGCTGGAAACAAACGTAAAAACCAGATATGAAAAATTTTGGACTGCTTGGTAAACATATAGATTACTCCTTTTCAAGAGGGTATTTTAAAGATAAATTTGAAACCAACAAATTAGATTGCTCCTACAACAATTTTGACTTAGAAAAAATTGAAGATTTTGAGGATTTAAAAACCACAGCTCAACTTTCAGGACTTAATGTTACAATTCCTTACAAACAAGAGGTCATTCCTTATCTAGATGCCATTGATTTGGAAGCCAAAGAAATTGGTGCAGTAAATACAATCAAAATTGAAAACGGAAAATTAACGGGCTACAACACCGATCATTATGGGTTTGAACACAGTTTAAAACCTCACCTAAAATCTTTCCACAAAAAAGCTTTAGTTTTAGGTACTGGTGGTGCTTCAAAAGCCGTTGCATTTGCTTTAAAAAAATTAGGCATTTCTTTTGAGTATGTCTCCAGAACTCAATCATCTGCTGTTAAATACACCTATGAATCCTTATCCGGAAAAGATATTAAGGACTACCAAATTATCATCAACTGCACTCCATTAGGAACATTTCCTGACATAACTAAATGTCCACAAATTCCTTATCAACAAATCACATCAAACCATTTACTCTTTGATTTAATTTACAACCCAGAAGAAACTTTATTTCTGAAACAAGGCAAAAAAAACAATGCCACAACACTCAACGGACTTGAAATGCTTCGTTTGCAAGCCGAGAAATCATGGAAAATTTGGAATTCTTAATTTGATTAAAAGAATTATATAATTTGTCGTTTAAAGGGATAATGTTATATTTATCCAAAAGTTGATATAAAACTAAAACATTGAAAGATATGTCTGAGCACGATAACCTGCAAGATGCAGATGGAGAACACCTAAACGAAACTCCCCAAAAAAACAGTACAACGAAGCCAGTTATTACTTCTGAGGAAACTCCTTTGGAAGATGTCGCAGCTTCTGAAACGTCTACTGAAGAATCCACAAAAAGCCCTGAAAAGGAGCTAGAAACCACAAGCAGTCCTAAAGAAGAATCTTCTGAAGAACCGTCTAAAAAAGAAGAGGTGTCAGCGTCTGAGATTTCTACAAAAACTGATGAAAAAACTGATGAAAAAACTGATGAAGAGGTGGAGGAAGAAGAAGATGATGATAATGAAGAAGTAGAAAAAGATGATGAAAACAATTATGAAGACCTTTCTCTAACAGATCTAATTAAAGCTTTTGAAACGCTTTTAAAATCTGATAACATTCATACGGTTCGGAACAGTATCAACCAAGTCAAAAATAATTTTAATGCCAAATTCTCTGCTTTAATTTCAGAGAAAAAAGAAGCGTTTTTAGCGGAAGGCGGAAACGCTATTGACTTCCAATTTTCCAGCCCTCTAAAAAAACAATTCAACGAGTTATCTAAAACCTTTAGAGAAAGGCACCAAGCCTTTCAAAAAAAAAGAACACAAGAACTCAATCAAAATCTTGAAATTCGACTACAAATTATTGAAGAAATAAAAGGACTTATTAATGTCGAAGGAGATATAAACTCGACCTATAATAAATTTAAAAACCTTCAGGAGCGTTGGAGAAATACAGGACGAATCCCCTCAAGTGAAACAAATAATACATGGAATAACTACCGTCATCATGTTGAGATTTTTTATGGTTTTTTACATCTAAACAGAGATTTAAGAGAATTAGATTTTAAACACAATTTAGAACAAAAACAAAAGATAATTATACGAACTGAAGAGTTGGCTAATGAAACTGATTTAAGCAGAGCGTTTAGAGAACTTCAAGCACTTCATAAAATCTGGAAAGAAGAATTAGGACCCGTTGCCAAAGAATATAAAGATGAACTTTGGGATCGATTCAGTGCTGCAACTAAGGTCATTAACGACAAGCGACAGGATTACTACAATCAACTTGAAGAGAAATTTGAGGAAAATCTTAAAATTAAAAAAGAACTGATCGCTCAGATTAAAGCTCTCTCTGAAAAAACAACAAATTCTCACAAAGATTGGCAGGCAAATATCAAACAAGTTGAAGCCCTTAGAGAAGCTTTTTTCAAAACAGGAAAAGTCCCTTCAAAAGCAAATGAAAAAACATGGAACGCTTTTAAAGAAGCTGTAAGAACGTTTAATAAAAATAAAAATAATTACTATAAAACATTAAAGAAAGATCAGTCCGAAAACTACAAGAAAAAATTAGAATTAGTTGAAATTGCTGAACAAAATAAAGAGAGTGAAGACCTAGAAACCACTTTGGTTTTGATGAAAGACATCCAAAGCAAATGGAAAACTATCGGGCATATTCCACGCAGAGACAGTGATAAATTATGGAAGCGTTTTAGAGGGGCTTGTAATGCTTTTTTTGACCGATACCACGAACAAAAAAATAATGGTTCTGAAGAGGAAGTCGCTAACTTTGAACAAAAAAATTCGCTTTTGGAATCCCTTAAAACCTTTAAATTAGGAGATGATAAAGATAAAAATTTAGAAGAATTGAATGCGTTTTCAAGTCAATGGAAAAAAATTGGACATGTTGCAGAAAGCAAACGTTTTATTGATGGGAAATTCTATAAAATACTTGATGGTTTTTATTCTAAACTTGGTTTAGATAAAAAGGCGATGGACGACTTAAAATACACGCTTAAATTGGAGACTTTATCACAAGATCAGAGATTGTTTAATAACGAGGTAACGTTCATACGAAAAAAGATGGATGAAATTAAAAGTGAAATTAATCAGCTCGAAAATAATTTGCAATTTTTCTCAAATATTGAAGAGGACAACCCACTTGTCAAAGAAGTTCATAATAACATTGACAAACACAAAGCCGATCTAAAAACTTGGAATGAAAAATATTCTAAGATCAAAAAAATGATTCAGTAGAATCCAACTCAAGATATTAAGTTAAAACTGTATTGGTACTGAACACAGTCAAAAATTTATTGGATTTTATATTGTAATAACATTTAGACTGCGCTCAATGAGCCAAAAAAAACGAATAAATTATATCAACTCAATGACATTGGACGCCAATTAAAGTTTTTTGGCTTCTTCCCAATACACATCCATCTCCGATAAGCTCATTTCTGAAAGTGATTTTTGAAGTGTTTTTGCTTTGCTTTCCAAATACTGAAATCGTTTAATGAATTTCTTATTGGTACGTTCTAACGCATTTTCGGGGTTAATTTTTAAAAAGCGAGCATAATTTATCAATGAAAATAAAACATCCCCAAACTCATCTTCAATAGCATCATGGTTTTTACTAGCAATTTCTGATTTTAATTCACCAAACTCCTCCTCTACTTTTTCCAAAACCTGATCTGAATCCTCCCAATCAAAACCTATACCTGCTACTTTCTCTTGAATCCGACTGGCTTTGACCAATGCTGGTAAACTTTTTGGAACTCCTTGAAGAATACTTGTTTTACCTTCTTTAAGCTTTAAATTTTCCCAATTTTCCTTCACTTCCGTTTCGTCTGCTACAACCACATCGCCGTAAATATGAGGGTGTCTATGAATCAGTTTTTCACAAATGCTATTGATGACATCTGAAATGTCAAAATCCTTTGTTTCACTTCCTATTTTTGCATAAAAAACAATGTGTAGTAAAAGATCGCCAAGTTCATTTTTAACTTCATTCAAATCCTGATCTAAAATCGCATCCCCTAACTCGTAGGTTTCTTCAATCGTTAGAGAACGAAGGGTTTCCATAGTTTGTTTTTGATCCCACGGACAGCTCTCACGAAGTTCATCCATAATGGTTAACAATCGGTCAAATGCTTTTAATTGATCAGTTCTATTGGTCATTTTTGATTATTTAAATTAATCCTCGAAATACATATCTGACACGCTTTAAACTCTTTAATAATAGACTCTACAATCTCGGAGACAGTCTCTATTTTATCAATCAACCCCGAAATTTGTCCAATTTCTAACTCTCCCTCTTCTAAATCTCCTTCAAAAATGCCCCGCTTGGCTCGGGCGCGTCCTAAAAGGTTTTTTAGATCCTCGGACGTTGGAGAGGTTTTATAAAGAGCTTGTAAATCTTGATAAAATTTATTTTTTAAAAGACGGACAGGTGCTAATTCTTTTAAGGTTAATTGCGTGTCACCTTCTTTGGCTAAAATTACAGCATTCTTAAAAGCATCATGAGCAGAGGATTCTTTGCTCGCTACAAACCGGCTTCCAATCTGAACACCATCAGCGCCCAATGCCATGGCAGCCATCATTCCATTGCCAGTTGCAATGCCACCAGCTGCAATTAAAGGAATTGAGACTTGTCTGTGCACCAACGGAATAAGGGCAAGAGTCGTTGTTTCATCCCGACCATTATGACCGCCTGCTTCAAAACCTTCAGCAACAATCGCGTCAACACCTGCTTCTTGTGCTTTTAAAGCAAACTTTAGACTGCTTACCACATGTACTACAACAATGCCACGTTCTTTAAGCCATTGGGTCCAAGTCTTTGGATTTCCTGCAGATGTAAAAACAATTTTTACGCCTTCTTCCTCAATAATCTGCATTAACTCCTCAATGTTAGGATAAAGCATTGGAATGTTCACTCCAAAGGGATTTGTCGTAGCGTCTTTACATTTTTGAATATGAGTTCTCAATACATTAGGATACATGGAACCTGCACCAATAAGTCCCAAAATCCCAGCATTACTGGATGCGGAGGCTAATTTCCATCCACTGTTCCAAATCATACCCGCCTGAACAATAGGGTATTTAATTCCGAATAGTTTGGTAACCTTATTTTGCATTAATTGTTTTTATACTTTTAAGAAATAACCCCCGAACCAACTAATTCATTTTCTAAATACCAAGCCACAAACTGACCTTCGGTAATGGCAGATTGAGGGGATTCAAAAGCGACATATAAGCCCTCCGTAGTCGCGTACAAGGTTGCATTTTCTAAGTTTTGACGGTAACGAATACGCGCCAAAACTTGAAGCGATTCGCCTATTTTGAGTTCTAAATCTGTACGCACCCAGTGTACTTCTGAAGGTTGCACCAACAACACTGAACGGTACAATCCAGGATGGTTTTTTCCTTGTCCTGTGTATATAATGTTATCCACTACATCGGTATCGATAACAAAAAGGGGTTCTGCAGTTCCACCAACAGCCAATCCTTTTCGTTGGCCTTTGGTAAAATAATGCGCCCCTTGATGTGTACCCAATGCCACTCCATCTGTTGCTGTATATTTGAATTTACGAGATCTAAACATCAACTCTTCTTCTTTGGACTCAAATAGGGGTGTTTCAGTTTTATAATCCTCAAAACTAGCAGGGATTTCTATAATCTGACCTTCTTTAGGTTGTAATTGTTGTTGTAGAAAATCTGGTAAACGAATTTTTCCAATAAAACACAAGCCTTGAGAATCTTTTTTATCGGCGGTTACCAAATCTAATTTTGTAGCGATTGATCGGACTTCAGGCTTGGTTAGTTCTCCAATAGGAAATAAGGTTTTAGACAATTGTGCTTGTGATAATTGACATAAAAAATAAGACTGATCTTTATTAGAATCCACTCCTGAAAGAAGTTTATACATCCTAGGACTTGAAGCCCCTTCAACGGTTCCTTTTCGGCAATAATGACCTGTAGCTACATAATCTGCTCCGAGAGATAACGCTATTTTAAGAAAGACATCAAACTTAATTTCGCGGTTGCAAAGAACATCAGGGTTTGGAGTGCGTCCATTTTTGTATTCGTTGAACATATAATCAACAATCTTGTCTTTGTATTCTTCACTTAAATCAACCGTCTGAAAAGGGATATTTAGTTTTTCTGCCACCAACATTGCATCATTACTATCATCTAACCAAGGACATTCATCAGAAATGGTCACAGAATCGTCGTGCCAATTTTTCATAAACAAACCGATGACATTGTACCCTTGTTCTTTTAACAAGTAGGCAGCAACACTAGAATCTACTCCTCCTGAAAGGCCAACAACAACTGTTTTCATGTCTATGTTTATTTATTATTTAAATGGTCTTGGTTTCTGTTACAAATTTACAAATTATTATAAGAGGCGCTCAAATTCAGAAAAAAGAATTTAATTCTCTGAGATACTTAAAGAGTCCTATTTTTAACTTCGATCCAACGTGCCATATATTTGGTGCTTTGCATTTGATGATGACTCAACATCTGCCCTATAAAATTTTGAGAACGGTGTGTCTCAAGCGTTTCAAGAAGTTCCACCAATCTGTTTTTGAAGTTTGTGAGATGTAAGTCTTTTTTAAATTGATTTTCTAAAACATAAAAACCCTGTTGTTGAAACACCACCCACTGAGAAGCATTGGAATACAACGCAACAGTACGAGTTACAAACTCATCAGCAGTATCTTCAATAACCCCATTGGGTTTCATTGTGCCAAAAATTCCTTCGGCAGCAATAGAGGACATGGCACAGGGTGTTCCAGATTGCATCGCTTGAATGAGCTTGCCTTTTAGACCTGCTCCAAACCTAAGCGGTGCCAATAAAACTTTTGAAGAGTTTAAAGCCTCATTAGCATCAGCTACAAAACCATGTATCAAAAAACCTTCTTTTTCATTGTGAAGTTCTTGAATGTTTGGAGTGTTGTAAGCCCCATAAACATGAATTTTGGTTTCTGGAAGCTCGTTTCGAATAAGAGGCCAAATATCTTTTTTTAAATAGCGTACGGCATCTAAATTTGGGGGATGCAAAAAATTTCCTAACGACACAAAATCACGTCTTTCGGAATACGTCTTACAATCAGGACGAGGTTTACAATTTTCGGAAGCAATCATAAAAGGTAGGTACCACAAAATAGCAGGATCGATTTTGTAAGTATTTGTTAAAATTTCCAACTCAGATTTGGATATCACTAAGGACAAATCGCTCCTGTAAATACTGGCTATTTCACGTTTAGCAGTGTCAGTTGTAAAAAAATTTCCTTTTGTATGTTGATTTGAGTTGAATGCCTTTTGACGCCCTTTTCTAAGAAAATGTAAATCTTCTGTATCTAAAATCCTTAAAGCAGAAGGGCACTGCTCACTGACACGCCAACCGAATTGTTCTTCTGTCATAAATCGATCAAACAAAACAATTGCTGGATTCAAGGTTTTTACAAACTCGTCAAAACTCGAATGGTTGAGTTCAATTTCAACAACATTTAGTCCTATGGATTTTAAATCAAATGCATGCTCAGATTTTTTGCAAGTGGTCGCAAACGTAATATTATAATTTTGAGATTGAAACGCTTCTATAAGTTGAAGCATTCGCGTTCCTGCCGCTGATGAATTTGGTTCAGGATACACAAATCCAATCACAAGTAAAGTTGGGTTCATAAAACTCTAAATTAATTGTGGTCGTTGTTAAGCTTATAACTGGATCGCAATGAATGTACCCATTCCTTCAAGGAGTGAACTTGAGCATCGGTTAGTTGTGCTTCCTTATGCGTCCAAGTATAAGATGCCAACGGCATGGATTCATTTTCTAGTTCCTCAATCATTTCTTCGAGTTTATGGTCTTTTTTCTTAACTGAGTAGCGATCCCATTTGGACACATTAAAGTGTTTTTTACCTTCTTTTATATGACTATTTAACCAATAATTTACTGGGGTAATTGAACTGTACCAAGGGTAATTCGTATGACTACTATGGCAATCAAAACAGGCGTGTTCTAAAATTATTTGAACTTCTTTAGGAGCTTGAGTTTTCTCTAAAAAATGCGTTATAGATTCCAAATTTCCTTGGTTTTTATTCGGTTGAAAAAATTGTGCAATTACAACCAAAATCAAAAGTCCTATTATTATTTTCTTTTTATGGTTCATACTATAAAACGAATTAAAAGTATAAAGTTATTAAAATTAAGTTAGTTATGGTGTTAATTTTCTCATTAAATGAAGTATTAAAAGTATGTAAAAACTTAAAAACAAGTCCCTTTACTATGATAGAAAAACCTTATATTTGTAGCTTCAAAAAATAACACCAATTATGTCTATATCCGCGCTAAATGCTATTTCTCCTATTGACGGTCGCTACAGATCAAAAACCAATGCTTTAGCAGGATTTTTCTCTGAAGAATCACTCATAAAATACCGCGTTTTAGTAGAGGTTGAATATTTTATTGCACTTTGTGAACTCCCATTACCGCAATTAAAAAAAATTAACCCTTCCCTTTTTACAGATTTAAGGGCTATATACCAAGATTTTTCATCCAAAGATGCACAAGCAATTAAAGATATTGAAAGCATTACAAACCACGATGTCAAAGCGGTTGAATATTTTATCAAAGACAAATTTGATGCTCTTCAAATTTCTGAATATAAAGAGTTTATTCACTTCGGATTAACATC
>JAURPF010000066.1 GCA_030835325.1 Flavobacteriaceae bacterium
TTTGGAGTGGAAGGGTCCAACATCGCAATTCTATCCGCTTTAGGATTGTTTGTATTAATCCTAGTCATTCGAATTCCAAAGTATGACAAAATCACACGGGATCGTATGTTGGCAGTCATGTTTTTTGCGTTTATTACAATCTTTTTCTGGGCTATTTTTGAACAATCCCCGAGTTCCTTAACCATTTTTGCACGGGATTATACACAACGCGTACTTGAAGGAAATTCAGCATTTATTTTTAAGGTAGTCAACACGCTTATGACTGTGATCCCTTTGGGAATTATCACTTGGGTTTTGTGGTTGTTGTTCAAAAAAACATTTGCAAAATATACAGTTTCAAACATCTTTTTATCAATTAGTTTCGTCATTATTTGGGCAATCTCTCTTTGGATGCTATCTGTTGAATTCGAAAAAGAAATTGCAGAAGTTCCAGCCTCATGGTTTGGGGTTTTAAACTCCTTGTTTATAATTGCATTTGCCCCCTTATTTTCTAAGTGGTGGGAGAGTAAATACAACCCAAATGCAAATATGAAATACGCTATTGGAATGGTCTTATTAGGAATAGGAATGGCTTGTGTAGCTATCGGAGCATCCTCAATAGATCCTGGTGCTAAAACAGCTTCTGTAAGTATGATTTGGTTGATATTAGTTTACTTCTTTCATACCATGGGTGAATTGTGTATTTCGCCAGTTGCCTTATCTTATGTCAGCAAATTAGTACCAGGGCGCATGATTGCCATGATGTTTGGAATCTGGTATTTAGCGGTTGCTATTGGAATGAAGTTAGCGGGTGTGTTTGGAGAAGCTTCTGAAGGCATTGCAAAATCTGAAGGATTAAGCTATTTCTTCTGGCTATTAACAGCAGTTGCGGTTGGACTTGGAGTCATCTCTGCATTACTCTATCCTGTAATTAAAAAATTAATGCATGGTGTACGCTAATTTGGTATTATATTTGTTAAAAAATAATTTATAGAAATATACTAATTAATGAAAAAAAATATCCTAGTTGTCATTCTCCTATTGGGAACTTCAACCCTTTTTGCACAAGGTATTAACTGGATCAGTATGGACGAGGCGCTTGCTATGCAACAAAAAGCTCCTAAAAAAATACTTATTGATATGTACACCTCATGGTGTGGTCCCTGTAAAATGCTGGACAGAAATACGTTTACCAATAAAGACCTCATTGCCTATGTAAATAAACATTACTATGCCGTGAAATTCAATGCAGAAGGGAATGAGGTTGTAAATTTTAAAGATCAAAAATTTACAAATCCAAATTACAATCCCGAAATGGCAAAACGTCGAAACAGCTCACACCAGTTTACTCGTTATTTAGGAGTGAGTGCCTACCCAACGATGGTATATTTAGATTTAAATGCAGAGGTAATTGCTCCAATTCCAGGCTACCAAACAGCACAACAAATGGAATTGTACTTGAAGTTATTTAAAGACGACACGTATAAACAGATAAATAGTCAAGAGGCGTTTAATAACTACTACCAAACGTTTGTCCCTTCTTTTACGCCCTAATTAGTAATTAACCAAAAACGCTCCCTTTTCACTTGTTTGGTGATACCTAATTTTTTTTGCTTCACAAGTTAGTTTCCAACGCTTTTGATAGCTTTTGTAATTACTTCCGTCCCAAATAATCAGTTCGGGACTGAGGCTGTCAATCAAACGATTTAGGTTAATTTTTGGCGATTGTCTCAATACGACCCACTGGGGTTTCACACTTTTAATAGTATAAATTCCAAGGCTGTCCACCACCAATAGAAGTTTGTCATCAACTTTATAGAGACGTTGAATACTGTTTGTTGATTGAGTTTTAATGGCGACACCAATGGTATAATCATTTAGCATGCGAAGCCTGTTGATTGAATCCAAATCATGATGAATTTCCAGATGTTGATTGGACTGTAATCCAAAAACGCTGTATCTGGATTTATGGAAAATAACAAACGCATTTTTTGACGTGAGGGCTGGAAGTTGTTGTACAACAACTTGAAAAACCAAGATACAGCCCCCCAAAACCATTAAATTTTTAAACGTTCTTTTGTAATAAAAAATACTTAGAAAAAATAGAATGAGGTAACTCAAAATAAGAGCAGTTAAATCAAACGAAATCTGATCAAAAAGAAACGCTTCTTTAGAAGCAACCCACTCCACAAACCGATTAATTATCTGTATAAACCAGCTTAAAATTTGGATTAATAAGTCTGGAGGTTGGTGAATTCCAATCAAAACCAACATGAGAATCCCCAATCCAAGGATCACAATAAGACAAGGAACCACAACCATATTCGTCACAAAAAACAAGCCTGGAAATTGATGGAAATAATACAAACTCAAGGGCAAGACTCCAATTTGAGCAGCAATGGATACCTTGAATAAATCCAAAAACCAATTCCCAATCCGATGTTTAATACGCCACCACTTATCTAAAACAGGTTTTACGGTGATGATGGAAGCCACCGCAGCATAACTGAGTTGAAACCCTACGTCAAAACAAAATCCTGGCCGAAAAAGTAAGAGTATAAATGCTGAAACTGCTAAGGTATTTAAGGAATTTGAAGTCCGTTTTAACCCCCTGACAATCGCAAATAAACTAAACATCGTTACTGCTCTGACCACAGAAGGGGATAAGCCCGCAATGATTGCAAAGCTCCACAAAAGACAAAGAATCATGAGCAGTCGAACAAATTTCCCATGCCTAAAATACAGCAATGGCTTCATGATAAATTGGAGAATTAATAATAGAATCCCTATATGAAGTCCTGAAATCGCAAGAATATGAATGGCACCCGCTTTTGCATAATCTTCGTACACATCGGTCGTAATGTCTTGACGTTGCCCCAAGAGTAGAGCATTGATTAAGGCGTGTTCAATGGGTTTAAAAGCCAGTTTTTGGAGCCTTTTGTTGAACATTTCCCGAATTGCTTGAGCATAGTCCATAATCGATTTTGGGGATTGAGGAATGGCCAAAACCACTTGGTCTTTTAGAAATATTTGGTGGTAAATTCCCAAATTTTCCAGATAGTTTTTGTAATTAAATTGGTATAGGTTTAGAGGGGGTTTCACGTTTTGAAGGACTGCTGTCGTTAAAATTCTTGCGCTCACATTAATGTTTTCTGCGGTTGATTCCTTATCCAAATTCATCAGCAATGTCCCAGAAACCCTAGTAGAATCAATTTTTAAAAGCTCTACATAATAGCGGTGGTTATAAGCAGTCGGTTTTAAACGTTTTTTGATTATAAACTCAAGTTGATGTGATTGGTTGTCCGAAATTTTCTCCAGATGCGAATAATGAGTTTTAGAAAAGGTTGGAATATTTATTTTAGAAACAAATACGCCAACGAATACCATCATCAAAAGCACCAATAGTGAGGGCCAAAACAACGTTTTATGGTGTTTTTTACAATACAGATGTATCCCAATTAATACAAAACAGATGAATCCGATAGTCCCTAAAATAGTGGATATAGAAACATCCAAAAAATCGCTCAGTAGAATACCAATTGCAAGAAAAACAGTGAATTTTAAAATGGGATATTGCAGGGTTTTCATTACACAAAAAAGGCCGAACCCTTAGTATGGATTCGAAGTAGGTTTAGGCGTTGTTGAGTCCTCTAATTTAACGAATTATAAACCAATTTTGCAACATTTTGACTGGCACCTGGACCACCGAGAGCGGTTTCCAATTCGTGATAAGCCTCAAATTGTGCCTCACGCTTAGGACCTTCTAAGATGTCAGAAAGTTCTTTTGCGATTCGTTCCGAATTAAAATCGCCTTGAATGAGTTCAGTCACCACTTCTTTGTTTAAAATCAAATTTACTAAAGATATAAACTTTAGTTTCACCAATTGTTTTCCAATTTGATACGAAATCCAACTCGATTTATAACACACCACTTCGGGGACTTTAAATAAGGCGGTCTCTAAGGTTGCTGTTCCTGAAGTAACCAAGGCAGCATGAGAGACACTCAATAAATCATAAGTGCAGTTTTCAACAAAATACACGTTTTCATTTGCAATAAACGTACTGTAAAATTTGGGGTCTTGACTCGGAGCGCCAGCAATTACAAATTGGTAGTCGCTAAAACGTTTTACAACGCTTAACATCCCTGTAAGCATCTTGTTAATTTCTTGTTTTCGACTTCCTGGAAGCAGTGCAATAATGGGTTTGTCGTTCAACTGATGTTTTTTGCGAAAGGCAGTTTCATCCACTTGGGTTCTATTGGCAATAGCATCGATTAGTGGGTGTCCTACAAATGTGACAGGCATGCCGTGTTTGTCTTCATAAAACGCTTTTTCAAAAGGAAGAATCACATACATTTTATCGACATCACGTTTGATGGCAGTAATCCGATTTTCTTTCCAAGCCCAAATCTGTGGAGAAATATAATAATGGGTTTTAAACCCTACAGTTTTTGCCCATTTTGCAATGCGCATATTAAAGCCTGGATAATCTATAAAAATAACACAATCCGGTTGATATGCTTCAATATCTTTTTTGCAAAAGGATAAATTTTTGGTGATTGTTCTTAGGTTCATTAGCACTTCAAAAAAGCCCATAAAAGCCAATTCTTTATAATGCTTCACCAAAGTGCCTCCTACATTTTGCATTAAATCACCACCCCAAAATCTAAAGTCTGCGGTAGAATCTATTTTTTTTAGAGCTTTCATAAGATTTGCAGCATGCAAATCTCCTGAGGCTTCTCCAGCAATAATGTAATACTTCATTTTAGGATCTAATTAAAAAGGTTCCGATTGCAATCAAAATAGTAACGATCAAAACTCCAGCTGCATGAGAATCTTGTCTTTTTCTAATAAAATAAAAGAAACTAAGCAAGTTCAAAATGGCTCCTAAGCTGATAAGTTTTCCTAAGAAATTTTCAGATTGAGCAGTTTCTAAAACTGTAAAGATGCCATCCGATCGCCCTGAAAATTTGCTCAAAACGATGGCTGCGGTTACCAGCCCAATTATATTAGCAATCAAGCCAACTATCAACCCTTGAAAAATACCTTTTTTATTCATTGAAATCCCATTTGTTTAATTCTTGAATGTAATGATGTGCAGTCAAATCATAATGTACCGGGACAACTGAAACATATCCATTTTCTAGCGCCCATTCATCGGTATCTTCTCCTTTATCTAAATTGTTAAACTCCCCAGTTAGCCAATAATAATCACGGCCTAAAGGGGTTTTACGTTTGTCAAATTTCTCAATCCAATTCGCATTGGCTTGTCGGCATACACGGATGCCTTTTATTTCCGATTCTAAAAGTTTTGGAAAATTCACATTTAAAATAATTCCTTTTTGTAACCCTTGATTTAAAGCCTGTAAGGTCACAGTTTTTAAAAACGATTCAATTTGACTAAAATCGGCTTCCCAATTATAATCTAAAAGTGAAAATCCAATCGCAGGAATCCCCTCAATACCCGCTTCAATTGCGGCACTCATGGTTCCTGAATAAATCACATTCACAGAAGAATTTGACCCGTGATTCACCCCTGAAACACATAAATCTGGTTTGCGATCTAAGAGTTCGTGAACGGCTAATTTTACACAATCTGCAGGTGTTCCTGAAGTACTGTATTCCGTTTGAGGACCATTATCAATACGTTCTCTCTTACAATACAAGGTTTCGTTAATAGTGATCGCATGTCCCATGGCACTTTGTGGGCTGTCTGGCGCAACTACAATGACTTCTCCAATAGAATTCATAACTTTTATCAGAGTACGAATTCCTGGTGCAGTGATGCCATCATCGTTGGTGACTAAAATTAAAGGTTTTTTTGTCATTTAAGTTGCGTTTAAGTTCTTACAAAAGTAAGTAATTTGTGGGTTATTTGATGATTTCTGACGCTTTAACAAAAAATTATTAACATTCAACAAGGTTGGTATAATTTTTTCTCATATTTTTAGAATATTATTTGGTACCCCTTAAATATTATACTCAAATGAAGCAAAATATCAATGTTTTTTTAGTCTCTATACTTATCGCATTTGCGTCTTGTAGTTTTACATCCAAGTCTTTTGATAATCCAGACAAGGACAAACTTTTAATGCAATTGGTTACATACTTATTGGAAGAAGGACATTTTGAACCTAAAATCATAAACGATTCCTTTTCTGAAGGGGTTTTTCAACGCTTTTTAAACCAAGTGGACCCGTTTAAAAATTATTTTTATCAATCTGACATTAAAGAATTTGAAGCGTACAAAAAAGAGTTGGATGATCAGATTTTAAACTATGATGTTAGTTTTTTCAATATGGTTTACGAACGATTATCGATTCGAATAGAGGATTCTAAAAAAGTTTACAATCAAGTTTTAGAAACTCCCTTTGATTACACCCTAGAAGAAACTTTCAATACTGATTACGAAAATAAAGCCTATGCATCTTCAAAATCTGAAATGAAAGATAATTGGCGAAAACAACTTAAATTTTCAACACTTTCAAATTACCACGATTTGGTATCTGAAAATGAGGACACTAAAAAATCAAACACAGACTTAGAAGTTGAAGCAAGAGCAGCTACATTAAAATCTTTAAATGAAAGTTACAGTTACATTGACGATTTAAGACGTGAGGACTGGTTGTCTATGTATGTCAATGCAATTGCAGAGGAATTTGATCCGCATACATTTTATTTTGCACCTCAAGATAAAGACCGTTTTGATGCTCAAATGTCTGGAAAATACGAAGGAATTGGAGCACGCCTACAAAAACGTATGGATCAAATTAGTATTACAGAGCTTATTTCTGGTGGATCTGCTTGGCGCCAGAACAAGTTAGAAGTTGGCGATGTCATTTTGAAAGTCCGTCAAGAAGACGAATTAGAAGCAGTGAGTGTGGTGGGGATGCGTTTGAGTGATGCTGTCGAGCTCATCAAAGGTCCAAAAGGAACAAATGTAATTCTAACACTTAAAAAAGTGGATGGCACAATTGAAGATTTAAGCATCCCAAGAGATGAAATTGAACTTGAAGAAACCTATGCAAAATCGACAGTTGTCGAAAAAGATGGGGCAACGTTTGGAGTCATTAATTTGCCAAAATTCTATATTGATTTTGAAGACGTTAACAGTAGAAATGCTGCAACAGACGTTAAAAAAGAAATTAAACATTTGAAGGCTGAAGGTATGCAGGGTCTCGTTTTGGATTTGAGGGGTAATGGGGGCGGTTCTCTCAAAACAGTGGTTGATTTGGGAGGTTTGTTTATTAAGGAAGGGCCGATCGTTCAAGTGCGTTCTACAGATAATAACAAAGAAGTCCTAAAAGATATGGATCGCTCCATTGAATGGGACGGTCCACTAGTTATTTTAGTAAATGAATTATCCGCATCAGCTTCAGAGATTTTAGCCGCTGCTATGCAAGATTATAAACGGGCGATTGTGATTGGGAGCAAACAAACGTACGGTAAAGGAACGGTGCAAAATATTGTTGATCTCAACCGTATGATTCGAAGTAATACCAATGGTGATATGGGAGCATTCAAGTTTACAACTCAAAAATATTACCGTATTAATGGGGGTTCAACCCAACTTGAAGGAGTTAAAAGCGATGTAGTTGTTCCAGACCGTTATAGTTATATTGATATTGGAGAGAAAGACCAAGACAATCCACTAAAATGGGACGAAATTACTCCCGCTAACTACACTGTTTGGGAACATACTTTTAGTTATGAATCAACAATTCAAAAGAGTAAAAATCGCATGAATTCAAGTGCCGAAATTAAACTTATTGATGACAATGCACGCTGGATTAAAACCATGAGAGATCGATCGGTGTATCCACTTAATTTTTCAAAATATGTATCTGAACTCGAATCAAATGAAGCAGAAGCAAAACGCTTTGATGTTTTATCAGAATATCAAAGCGATTTAACATTTGAGTCCTTACCATACGAACGCCCCTTAATGGAACAAGATTCTGTTTTGAGAATCAATCGCGAACGTTGGCATGAGAATCTCAGCAAAGATATCTACATGGAAGAAGCAATCAATGTATTAAGTGATTTGAAAAATTCTTATGAAATCAATAAATTAGCACAGGTTAAAGATTAAGCAAGCATGCAAAAACAAGGATTAACGACCTTAGCCCTCCAAAAATTTAAAAAAAGCTTTTGGGGTGTTTCTAGTTTTTGGTTTATTGTTTTTTTGGCTTTTATTTCTGTTTTTGCATATGTATTAGCACCAGATAATTCTCAGTTTGCCAATCAAATGCATTTATCTATCCACTCAAAACAACCAGGTTTTACAGTTAATATGCTTGTAGTTCCAAATACACTTTCGACTGAACAGAGCTTTTTGAACCGATTTTTTTTTGGAAGCAAAAACCCTCCCACTGAAATTCCTATCACAACTTATGAATTTGAGCCCCATCAAATTAAATATATGGAATATGCTTCAGAAGGACTTGAAAGATTAGAGAAAACGATTCAAATTCCTACAGATATTGAAACTTCATTACTCCCTTTTGTAACCAAGAGAACCTTTTATTTTGGAACCGATAAATATGGGCGTGACCTTTTAAGTCGAATTTTAGTTGGAGCGAGAATTTCATTTTCAATCGGATTTGTAGCTGTTTTTATTTCACTTATTATCGGCATTTTACTTGGAAGTATTGCGGGTTATTTTGGTGGAAAGTGGGATAAAATAATCATGTGGGTTATTAATGTGACGTGGTCAATTCCTACCTTATTATTGGTCATTGCAATCACATTGGCTTTGGGAAAAGGATTTTGGCAAGTATTTATTGCGGTAGGACTTACCATGTGGGTGGAAGTGGCCAGAATTGTAAGAGGTCAGGTGATGAGTGTGAAAGAAATGCAATATATTACTGCAGCCCGTGCTTTAGGGTATACTGATTTTAGAATTATTTTGAAACATATTTTACCCAATATATTAGCGCCTGTAATTGTAATTTCTGCAGCTAATTTTGCCGCAGCTATTCTCATCGAAAGTAGACTTAGTTTTTTAGGTATTGGGGCACAACCTCCAATGTCAAGTTGGGGGGCGATGATTAAAGATCATTACAACTATATCATTTTAGGGAAGCCGTATTTAGCAGTCTTTCCAGGGTTGTGTATTATGAGCTTGGTAATGGCTTTTATGTTAATCGGCAACTCTTTGAGAGATGCTTTGGATGTAAACTCTTAAAGGTCAATTTTAGGAGGATATTGCCTTAATATTGAAGCCACAAATTCATTGATGCGTTCGTCTTTATACTTCACATTTGTGCTTATATTACCCCGACCAATTCCTTGCCAAATAAGTTCTTTTCGCTTTGTGTCAATAAAATCAATATACAAAGTACCTTGAGTCGAATTTGAAACATTATATTGGGTTCCAAAATATGGCCCACCCCAGCCCCAGCCCCAGCCCCAGCCAAACGAATTAAAATTGTTGTTATAGATATTAACTTGTTGTTTTTCTTTGGTGAAAAAGTTAACTAACAGATCGGGAGTTTCAGATTTTGTAAAACCTTTTTCAAGGAGCGAAGTTTCAATAGCCTTTAAAATACGACGTTTGTCCAAATCACTAATTTCAGCACGATCTACACCTTCTTTATGAAACCCAAAGGTTTTATAAGAATTGAAAGGTGCTGCTTTATCATAATCCGTAACAACTCGTACCGATTGACAAGACGTTAAATAAAGAAGGGCAATTGCAAAAGGAAATATCTTAGTAATCATAAAATTAATTTTTTTTTATTTTAAAAGTGATTCATCCACACTGTTTGGGAGTATTATTTTTAGCAGTGGTTCAGTTTTCATCGCACGTTTGATGGCAAACATATCCCCTTTATTTCGAGCCCAACTGAGTAGGGCTATGCCTTTATTAAAATTCCAAAACAACATTGATTTTAGGCGTCTATCCGCTTCTAAATTACTATCAAGAATCATACCAAATCCTCCATTGATCACTTCACCCCAGCGGGATAATACCCATCAGCTCACGGATTGTGTAAAGAGGTTTGATTACTCCCTTATTCGACTTGAATATCAGAAGCATAAAACGTATACCATACATCAATTACATTTCCAAAATAGGCAATTGAGACGACCTCTTTATCGTTTTTAGCTTTACGAACACGTTGAAAAAGTGCTTCTAAGTCCTTTAAAACTTAATCGATCCAACCTTGTGAATGGCGGGTATATATTTCCTTTTCATTTACTTCAATACATTCATTGATACATCCTGCTATGTTTCCTGATTTGGGTTGGGCTGCAATCATACCCTGTAAACTTCCGTTAAATATTTCCTAAAGGGTGTTTTTATCGAAATAATTCACTTCATTTTTTAAGGCCAATTTGGTTTCTTCTGTATTTAGAATCGATTTTCGTTTTGGCGCATGATTATAGCTGTCGTCATAGGCTCTTTTTGCAGGCATTTTTGCTGGAATTCCATCTAAAATTTCTTCACTAAATGAAAGTTCTAATGCGTTCATTTTTTTAGATTTTGTAAATTAGTTCGTGTATTATATCCAAACGGACAATGTTTGCATCCACTTTCGCAACAATAGCCGCGTTTGAGGTGATATTGGGTCGTAAAACAACGGTATCCTTCTGGTGTGAGGTAATAATCGCCCTCTTCTATGGGGATATGTTTTTTCATATTTAACAAATATAATCTAAATTTTAGAGATATAAATCTTTACTTGTTTTCGTATAATTGGTTTCATGCTCAACCCCATCATTAAAGTATTTAGTATTTTTACAGTTCAGTTTTTATAGCAATGCTCAAAATTAAAACGTTAGAAAATATTCGTTTAAATACTCAGGTTTCATTGAAGCCAGATTATTTGATTCATCCAACAGTGTCTGGAAATAAATACAGAAAATTAAAGTACAATTTACAAAAAGTTCAATCTGAAAATTATAAAGGCATTCTTACTTTT
This sequence comes from Flavobacteriaceae bacterium, assembly GCA_030835325.1. GTDB lineage: Bacteria > Bacteroidota > Bacteroidia > Flavobacteriales > Flavobacteriaceae > Hel1-33-131. Next base: position 10,907 of record JAURPF010000066.1, read on the forward strand.
GGAGGGGCCTTTTCAAATCATATTGCAGCGACGGCTGCAGCGGGTATGGTTCTCAATATTCCTACAGTGGGAGTTATAAGAGGCGAAGAATTGGCTTCAAAAAAAGAATTGAATTCAACCCTGAACTATGCGAAATCTTGTGGGATGCATTTAGAATATGTCTCGCGATCGGATTATAAACAAAAAAACGATCCAGCCTATTTGAAGCTCCTTTTAGAGAATTTCAAAAATTTTTATGTCATTCCCGAAGGGGGAACCAATGGGTTGGCGATCAAAGGATGTCAAGAAATTCTTAGCCAAGAAGATCTTGCCTTTGATATTATTTGTTGTGCCGTAGGCTCTGGCGGTACCATTGCAGGGCTTATCAACTCGAGTTTGCCCACTCAAAAAATTATTGGATTTCCGGCCCTTAAAGGCGGTTTTTTAAACGAAGATATTTGTAAATTTGCTTCACAGTCTAATTGGGAATTGTGGGACGCCTATCATTTTGGAGGTTATGCCAAAGTGGATTCTAAATTAATAACATTTATGAACCACTTTAAAACCACCTACAAGATCCCTTTAGATCCTGTTTATACCGCTAAAATGATGTATGGTATTTTTGATGCGATTCAAACCGGTAAAATTCCTAAAAACGCCAAAGTTTTGGCAATTCATACAGGAGGATTACAAGGGGTTGAAGGCATGAATTTAAAGTTGAAACAAAAACAATTAGAACTGATAATTTAGATATAATACAGTTAAAAAACAATAAATATAAGTATATGAACCGGATTGTATTTTTTATTTTATTAGGAGTTTTACTTACCAGTTGTGGGTCGCGCCGAAAGGTGAAAGCACCCTCCACCCCTTCAAAAGTGGTGGTCAAACCTTCCAAAAACACTCCTAACTTCAATAATGCATTAGAATACATTTCGTATTTCAAACAAACTGCGGTTAATGAAATGCAGTTATTTAAGATTCCTGCAAGTATTACGCTTGCACAAGGGATTTTAGAATCTGGATCTGGAAAAGGACGTTTGGCACGTATTGCAAATAATCATTTTGGGATTAAATGTCACGATTGGACAGGTGACCGTGTTTATCACGACGATGATAAAAATCAAGAGTGTTTTAGAAAATATAAGGATCCAAACCAATCTTACAGAGATCATTCCGAATTTTTAGCCTACCGAAAGCGCTATGCTAGGTTGTTTAAATTAAGAATTGATGATTACAAAGGATGGGCCAAAGGCCTTCGTAAAGCGGGCTACGCAACCGATCCAAATTACCCTAAAAAACTCATTACTTTAATTGAACGTTATGAGCTTTATAAATTTGATAAAAAGTCGAAGCGATCACCCTCCCAGAACGAACAAACAATAGAGACGACCCAAAAACATCATACCGTAAAAA
>JAURPF010000067.1 GCA_030835325.1 Flavobacteriaceae bacterium
AAGCTGTTTTAAAAAATTTAGACACTGTTGGATTTCAATTGCCTAAGGGCGAATTGGTCCCCAAACACTTTCATGTTACTGAAGTCGGAAAAATAACAAAAGTATTTATAGACTGTGGCGGGGTTGTTAGAAATGAGGAGGTGGCTAACTTTCAACTTTGGAATGCAGAGGATTATGACCACCGATTACATCCTGAAAAACTACTAAACATCATTGAACTCTCTGAAAACATTTTGAAAATTGACGATTTAGAAATCGAAGTCGAATACCAAACATCGGTTAATGGTTCGGAAACGATTGGTAAATTTGGACTTGAGTTTGACGGAAATAATTTTTTACTCACCACAAAACAAACCAATTGTTTAGCACAAGACCAATGTGGAATTCCTGAAAACGAACAACGTCTAAAATTGTCAAATTTGAATAAAGAGGCTTGTTGTGACCCCAATAGTAATTGTTGTTAGACATTGTCCCCGAATCTGATTCTTCACAGTCATTATAATTTAAATTTTAATTTCAATTCACTTTGGAATACTAATTGTAAATACAATTAAAACTAAAAAATTTAACACATGAAAAATTTTCTTACAGTAGTATTTTTTATTGCAAGTACCTTAACTGGATTCTCTCAAACTAAAAATTTTATTGATCACCCCTATTTAGAAACCACTGCAAAAGTTGATTCATTAGTGCAACCTGATCGTATTTATTTATCTATTCTAATTCAAGAAAAAGAAGACCGCAACAAAACCTCTGTGGAAACTCAAGAGCGGCTGCTGGCAAAAGTATTAGAAAACCTAAACATCGATCTTAAAAAGCAATTAAAGATTGAAGACCTTGCCAGTAATTACAAAAAATATTTTTTAAGAAAAAAAAGTGTCCTGAAATCAAAGGCTTACGAATTGGTTGTCTATGATGGACTCACAGCAAGTAAAGTATTAATCCATTTAGAAGCACAAGGCATATCTAATGTGCAATTAACAAAAACAAAATATTCAAAAACGGAAGCCTTAAAAATGGCCTTACGATCAAAAGCAATACTCAAAGCAAAAGCACAAGCCACAGCATTGATTACACCTTTAGAACAATCGCTTGGAAAGGCTATTTTTATTTCTGAAAAGTATTATAACCATCCTTATAATTTAAGAACTGAACGTGTAGCGTTGGCGTATAATTCTAATATGAAACTTGAAACTCCTCTTGATATTGAATTTTCAGATATTAAAATTGAAAGTGAGGTTACTGTTCGGTTTTCTATTAACTAAACTATGGCCTCTAAAAACATCATTTTTATTCACTACTTCAAAACTGAAATTGGAGAATTGATTATTGGATGTTTTGAAAATCAGATTTGCATATTAGATTACCGTTTTCGAAAAATGCGATCCAGAGTCGATACACGAATACGAACAGGTTTAAACGCGAAGTATGTTGAAAAAGAGACACCTCTTTTGAGAGATGCTCAATTACAAGTTGAAGCCTACTTAGATGGAACTCGAAATGTTTTTACATTCCCTATTAGAATGGTTGGAACGGCGTTTCAATGCAGCGTTTGGGAGGCTTTGCTAAGCATCCCTTATGGAAAAACACTATCCTATTTAGAATTGGCAAAACAAATTGGAGATGAAAAAGCCGTAAGAGCGGTTGCCTCTGCCAATGGTGCCAATGCGCTTGCACTTATCATACCCTGTCATAGGGTAATTGGTTCAACAAATAAACTTGTGGGTTACGCGGGTGGTATCCCTATTAAAAAAAGGTTATTAAAATTAGAGCTTGCACATTCTAAAATCCAAATGAATTACCTTTTTGGTCTACCGTATAACTTTAAACAAACCGACTGTGCCAACTTTCAGATGCAGGAACTTCCCAAAACTCTGCGTATTCTGCCTTGGAATTTACAAGGTTATTAAATACAATTGTGTTTTTAGAAACAGCTTTCTCTTTTGCCATCTTTTTAAAATCAGTCAACGTTTTATATGCCACATAATCGCCTTGCTTATAGGAAACATTCATTTTATCCATCAAATCAACTTTATATGCTTTTTCGAGTTCTTGAATAAACTTCACAGAAGCATCAATAGAACAACCTGTTGCAGCGTTCACTTGTTGATCCAAAGCGATGACAATAAAACGTTTGTATTTAATCTCAAAACCAGATTTTAAGTCGACTCCATGTGCTGTCCATCTTTCTAAAAATGCCTTTAGTTTTTCTGAGATTTTTTCTAATTCAGAGTCAGAAAAAGAGCGGTTGCATTGGTAAATCCAAATACGAGAACTATCGGGGAGTGAATCAAAATTTACAAACATTTGTTTTTTAGATATAATATTTTATAAATCTTTTGCATTAGCAATCAATTCAGCCACATCCATAACTTCTATCTGACCCTCTGCTTTGTTCTTAATACCATCAGTCATCATGGTATTACAAAATGGACAGCCCGCAGCTATAATTTGAGGTTTGGTTTCCATGGCCTGCTCGGTTCGTTCGATGTTGATTTCTTTGTTTCCAGGCTCGGCATCTTTAAACATTTGGGCGCCACCAGCACCACAACAGAGTCCTTTCTTTCGACAATTTTTCATCTCCACGAGTTCAGCATCTAACTTCTTAATCAAGTCGCGAGGAGCTTCATATACATCGTTTGCACGACCTAAATAACAGGGATCATGAAATGTAATGCGTTTGCCTTTAAATTTTCCACCTTCAATTGTTAAACGTCCTTCATCAAGAAGGCTTTTTAGAAATTGAGTGTGGTGCATAACTTGATAGTCTCCTCCTAAAGAGGGATATTCGTTTTTGAGCGTATTAAAACAATGCGGACAAGTAGTTACAATTTTTTTTACGTGATACGCATTTAATACTTCGATATTGGTAACTGCTTGCATTTGAAATAAAAATTCGTTTCCAGCACGTTTGGCAGGGTCACCAGTACAGCTTTCTTCGGTGCCTAATACCGCAAAGTCGACTTCTGCCTTGTGTAATAATTTTACAAAAGCTTTGGTGATTTTTTTGGCACGGTCGTCAAAACTACCCGCACAACCTACCCAAAACAAAACTTCGGGTAGCTTTCCTTGGGCCATAAATTCGGCCATTGTAGGTACTTTTAATACATCGCTCATTGTTTAAAAAATATTAATCGTGTTGACCGTCGTCAAAAACTTGGATCGTTACTTCTTTTTCTACTAGATCGGTAAATTTACCTTTGTAGCGCGTTGCCTTCACCAAATGGTTATCAATCCAATGGTAGTTTCCACCTCTTGGCTTGCCCATTAAAAGGCTATGGTATTTGAAGCCATGTTGTTTCAACCAATTTTGAGTGACTTCTCTGTGCGACTCTGTACGTGATGTGAAAAAGCAAATCATATGCCCTTCGTCATACCAGCCATTACATGTTTTTAAAGCATCTAAAAAAGGGAGGCAAGTTGCCATACGCTCTGGTTCTTCATTGGGGACATCTTCTGTAATAGTACCGTCAATATCTATTAAATAATTTTTCACTCCATCTGGAAGTACTGGACTTATAAGTTCCCCAGCTTCTACTTTTTCATGTAATAATTTATCGGCTTCTTCTCTTTTCATGTGTTTGTTATATTGATTTTTTATTCGTTTTTCCAGTTTAATCGATCCATTTGATTGAAAGGCCAAGGGGCTCCATTATTTTCTATATTAGACATCATTGTGTTTAATTCCATTGGAGCAGCGCTTTGTTCCATGACTAAGTAGCGACGCATTTCAAGGATTATTGAAAGTGGATCGATACTTATTGGACAAGCTTCTACACAGGCATTGCAGCTGGTACAAGCCCACAATTCTTCGTTGGTAATATAATCTCCTAGAAGTTGTTTACCGTCAGCGACAAACGTGCCATTATTGGCATCTATATTATGACCTACTTCTACCAAACGATCGCGTGTGTCCATCATAATTTTACGTGGGGATAGTTTTTTGCCCGTTTGATTGGCGGGACACTCACTTGTACAGCGTCCGCATTCTGTACAGGAGTAGGCATTTAAAAGTTGTATCTTATTCAAATCTTGAACATCACTTGCACCAAATTTGTCTGGTACTGAGCCATCGTCAGCAGTTGCTGCAAAAGGATCAACATTGGGATCCATCATTAACTTGACTTCTTTGGTGACGGCTTCTAAGTTGTTAAATTGTCCTTTGGGATTTAGGCTGCCAAAATAGGTGTTTGGAAAGGCTACTAATATGTGTAAATGTTTTGAATAATATAGATAATTTAGGAATATCAAGATTCCTATTATGTGCATCCACCATGCAATACGTTCTATCAAATGAATATTATAACCTTCAAACATTGGCGCAAAAAATTGACTGATCACGTTTCCAGAATTCATAGATTGAAATTCTGCATCCGTTGCATTCATTAGGATAAACAAGCCCATTAATACAATTTCAAAATAGAGGATTAAGTTTCCATCTAATTTGGGCCAGCCTTTCATTTCGGAGCTTAAGAACCGTTTAATTTTTACCACATTTCTTCGAAGCCAAAAAATTACAACGGCTATAAAGACCAAGGTTGCAAGAATTTCAAAAGTACCTATCAAAATACCATAAAGACTTCCAATTCCAGATAAAATACGGTGGGTTCCAAACAAACCATCAATGATAATTTCTAAGACTTCGATGTTAATAATTACAAAGCCTATATAAACAATAATGTGTAGGATTCCAGAGATTGGGCGGCGTACCATTTTACTTTGACCCAAAGCAATGCGAGCCATATTTTTCCAACGTGTTTTGGAGTCACCACTAATATCTACATCTTTTCCAAGATAAATATTGCGTTTTAGTTTGCGAATGTTTCTAACAAAAAAGCCAATACCTATAAAAAGGATTATTGCAAAAATTACATTTGGCAAAAAATTCATTTGACTATTTTTTGTTCTTTAGTTCGT
>JAURPF010000068.1 GCA_030835325.1 Flavobacteriaceae bacterium
AATACTTGTTCTTCGGTCTCGGCACTACAAGGGCCAGCGATTACTAAAGGGTGATCGAGATTTAGTTCATTCAACCAATTTCCTAGTTCTTTTTTGTTTTCCATTTTTTGTTATTATTAAGCAATTCCTTTTAATATTTGTTTTATATGATTTGTGTTTTTCATTTCATTATGTACCGCTTCAAAATCGTCTTTCTCCATAAAGGCTTTAAATTGATTTAAATTTTGAATATACTCTGTGAGCGTTTCTATAACATTGTCTTTATTTTGTTCAAAAATAGGCGTCCACATATCAGGCGAACTTTTAGCCAATCGTACTGTGGATTCAAATCCACTGCCTGCCATATCAAAAATATTACGTTCATTTTTCTCTTTATCGATCACTGTTTTTCCTAACATAAAAGCGCTAATGTGTGACAAGTGAGATACATACGCAATATGTTTATCATGCTCATTTGCCGCCATAAACCGCAAATGCATTCCCATGGTTTTGAACACTGTTAAAACCGTCTCTCCTAACGCTGGTGAGGTTTTTTCGACCTCACAAATGATATTTGTTTTGTTCTTAAACAAGCCTTGAATCGCTGCGGATGGTCCAGAAAATTCTGTCCCTGCAATAGGATGTGTTGCTAAAAATTGGCCGCGTTTTGGATGCGTTGAGACAATTTTACAAATCGCTTCTTTGGTGGAGCCCATATCTATTACTACCGCTTGGTCTGATATGGAATTTAAAACCTGAGGCAGTACTTCCAGTGCTGCATTAACGGGAATTGCCAATACAACTAGATCTGCAGTTTTAAGGGAATTCAGGCTTCCTATTTGATCCACAATTCCTAGAGATATAGCTTCTGTTAGGTGTGTTTGATTTTGATCAATTCCTGTAATGTAAACTTCTGGAAAATAGTGCTTTAAATCCAATGCGAAACTCCCACCAATTAATCCAATCCCTATGATGCTTACCTGTTTCATAACACGCGTTTTATGGCTGATTGAATACTTTCTTTTGGTGCACATAATGAGAACCGAATATAGCCTTCACCATTGCTGCCAAAAATAGTTCCTGGCGCAATAAATATATGATGCTGATGTAATATTGAGTCGATATATGCTTCTGATTTTACTGCTGATGGTAATTTTGCCCATACAAACATTCCTGAAGTCGTTGTTTCAAACGTACAATTTAGTGCAGTGGCTAATTCCCATACAAGCGCACGACGTTCCGCATAGATTTTATTTAAATCATTGAACCAGTTTTTGGAACTGTTAAGTGCTTCAATCGCTCCTTTTTGAATTCCATAAAACATTCCCGAATCCATATTACTTTTAACTTTAATTACATTCTGTAAATGTTCTGCCGAACCTGTTAACATTCCTACACGCCATCCGGCCATGTTAAAAGTTTTACTTAAAGAATTTAGCTCTAAACAAACCTCTTTTGCACCTTCAATATTAAAAATACTAGAGGGCTGCTCATTTAAAATGAAACTATACGGATTATCATTAACAAGTAAGATAGCGTGTTTTTTAGCAAACGCAACCAGTGCTTTTAGTGTGGTTTGATTTCCTAAAGTCCCTGTTGGCATGTGTGGATAATTGACCCACATTAGCTTAACCTTGGAGAGATTCATCATTTCTAAAGCTGCTAAATCTGGTTGCCAGTTGGAACTTGCTTTTAAGTCATAAAAAATAGGATCTGCCCCTACTAACTTTGTGACGGAAGTATAGGTTGGATAGCCTGGATTTGGTATTAAAACAGCATCACCTTCATTAAGATATGCCATTGAAATATGCATAATTCCTTCTTTACTCCCTATTAGCGGCAAGACTTCGTTGTCAGGGTTCAGTCTGACGTTGTAATGGGTTTTATAAAAGTCTGCCATAGCTGAGCGAAGTTCTGGCAGCCCTTGGTAGCTTTGATATTTATGGGCTGAGGCATCCGTCAAACTGTCGGTGATGGCAGAAATGACGGTTTTTGGTGGTGCCAAATCAGGACTTCCAATACCCAAATTAATGATAGGAGCACCTGTCGCTTTCATTGCATGAACCTCTCTTAATTTTTTAGAGAAGTAGTATTCTTCAACGGTATGTAATCGATTCGCTGTGACCATTATTTTTTGGCGTTTTTATATTCTCCTAAAATTTTAAATTCCTCAGCTATGAGTTTCATAATGGCTTTTCCTTTTTCGTAATCGGAGTATGTTTCAAAAGTAATATCCACAAAAAAGGCATATTTCCAAGGAGTATCAATTTTTGGTAAGGACTGTATTTTAGTTAAGTTTAAATTACAATCACTCATCACATTGAGTATTGCTGCTAAACTCCCGCGTTTGTGATCCAATAAAAATTTGACAGAGGCTTTATTGATTGTTGTTGAGTTTTGTGAAGTTGGGGTTCGTTCTACAACGACAAATCGCGTTTCATTGTGCTTAATCGTCTGAATGCTTTTGGCGAGGATTTTCAATCCAAATAGGTGTGCTGCTTCAACACTTGCAATCGCAGCAACGCCTTGAAGTTGGTTTTTAGAAATACGTTTAGCTACCTCTGCAGTATCGGTATCTTCAATTAATTTTATATGAGGGTATTGTTTAAAAAATTCTTTGCACTGCAATAAGGCCATTGGGTGCGAAAAAACTTCTTTAATATCTTGAATCGATTGTCCTTTGAGCGCCATCAGGTTATGTTGAATCTCTAAAAAACACTCCCCAGTAATATGTAAATCCTGATCATTGATATGTGCATAATTCGGAATAATCGAACCCGCAATAGAGTTTTCGAGTGCCATAACAGCCACATCCGAAGTTTTGGATACTAAGCTCTCTACAACTTCGCTGAATGATAGGTAAGGCTGTACCTCTATTGCTTCCTCAAAATAGGTTTGAGAAACAATATGGTGGAACGACCCTTCTATTCCCTGTATGGCTACTTTTTTTGTCATAAAAAAAAATCTCGATATTTACATCGAGACTTATATTTAAAATTTATTTTGATAAATTACATACACAGTGCCTCGATTTCTTTTTCAAAAAAGAAATAATAAAAGCTAAAGAAAATGTAATTTACAGACGTCATAATGTTGTAATTAAAGAGCTAAAATATATATATTTTATACAAAAAAAAACTTAATTTCTTTTTTTCGTAACTTACAGAGTAAATTTATAGATAATTCAAAGAAAACAGGTCTGAAGTTGATAAATTATATTTTAAAGGGCTTTTTTTGGTAAATTACTTTTGGAGATTGATTTTCAGAATGAAGTTTAAATATGCTGCTAAGTAAATTCTTATCAATCCAAAAACAGTAATCGACCAGAGTAATATTCTTCAACCTCAACCACGGGTGGCTTTTGAATACTAATCACATCTCCGACGCTTCTGATTTCACCCTTTAGAGATTGCTGCGGATTCACAATGATATCATGGCTACTTCTTTGAACTATTGAAACATCTTGAGCGATGAGATCCATGCCATTAAAGGCACACAAGCCGGTATAAAAACCTACAAAAAGTGTTTCTGTAGAGCCTGAAATTGTGAATCTTGATAAATTATTAGCTATGACGCTAAGACTCTGAACGTCTACAGTCATTTTAAAATCCCCTGAGCTTATGTAATCCGAATTAAAATCTTCAGAAATAAGAGATAGATTTTCAAATCTTAAAACCCCGTCTGAGGATGTTAAATATTGAGTGCTACTCCTAATTGTTTTAAGGACTGGAGTAGTTACGGTTATTTTGGTTTGACCATAATCTCTTACAAAGTTACAACTGTTAGGATTGGTTAATTGAAGTTCATTTCCTAGAACGATGACTTCAATAGAATCAATTAAGTTGGCTTCTGTTTGAATTTCAACTTTATAGTCTTGACCATGTTTGACTACCAATTCGATACCTCTATTAACGAGTATTTTTTCAAAAGGATCAACTGTCAATTCTAGTGTTGCTGGAGTTCCTGAGGTTTGAATGCAGTCCCAAGCATCTTTATGATCGCATGAAAAAATTGAAAACAATACCAATATGTATAATACGTTCTTCATATTACAATCTAATTCCTATTCCAAATTCAGCGGATTCTGCAGTCGCAATATGCGATTTAACAGAAACTGTCCCAAACCATTTTTCTCTAAAATAATATTTCAAACCAAGCCTATTATAAACGCGTCCTTCAAAATCATAGGGGTAATACAAATAATATCCTAGTTGAGTGACCACTGACCAATTATTGATAAATAATTCATACCCTAAAAAACCTACGACACGTTTGTAATCGACTCCTGAGTCTGATGGCTTTTCAGGAAATGCAACACTTCGGTAATGAATTTCTTCTTTTAAAGCCTTTGAGAAAAATGCCTCCAATCCCAATTGAATGGCACTAAAAAAACTAATACGCTTGTCCGCATAAGCTGAAAGTGTATAAAACGGAAACTGTTCACTGCCGACTACCTCTGTTTGATTGATTCCGGTACGCAGCACAAAATTGTATTTGACTTTTTTGGAAACAGGTGTATATTCTGTGGGAGCTTCATAAATAGTTTTTTTCTCATCTAAATCATAATTTAATCCAAAATTTAATGCAATGGTATTCACACTGGTATTTGGTGCTTTAAAATTCCCATTAGAGGCGTGAAAAAACACCAATCCCGTTTGGATTCCTATAGGGCCTAACAATCTGGGTTTATTATAATTCATCATAAGATAGGAACTTGCTAATAATTTAGACCCAAATGCATTGTTTTTGGGATTTGAATTTTTATCATACGGGTTTGATGCTGCTACAATACCTGATGCTACTCGGAACATCAATCGACGTTTGAAAAAATAAAAATTAAAGTGTCCATATAACCCAAACGTATTCCCTAAGGTTTCATTTTTTAAATCTTGATACATAAAAGAGGCTCAATAATCTGGATAATTATAGCGTTGCTACCACTCTTTTTCTCCATTAGTTCGATGGTTCCAACCAATTATGGTGCCCTCAGGATGGCCTTGAATAAGGTGAAGAATATCTGTATAATGAAGTGGGATGTATCCTTTGAAATAATTAACATCTATAAAGCTAGTACTCGGATTTTCTTGCGAAAACCCAAAGAAGATCATACATCCAAAAAAATAACCTAAAAATCGCTTCATTCTACAATAACAGAACTGTAAAAGTAACCCAAATATTTAAAAATCTATTCATGAGATGTTGAATATAACTTTTTTATTA
>JAURPF010000069.1 GCA_030835325.1 Flavobacteriaceae bacterium
CACAATCCTGCACTTTGAATTTCTTGAATGTTATCGGTCTCTATTGTTGCTCCAAATTCAACGTTGTAAGCAAAGAGTGTGCAACGCATGTTGTTTACTAAAGTCACATCAATAGTCGTACAGTCCGAAAGGGTCAAGACCATGGTATCTATCACTTGTTGCGGTTGTGTACAGCTGGTATTATCTGCAGTGAGTGTGAGTGTTATAGACCCACTGTCAAAATCGGCATTGGTAGAGAAATAGGTAGGCGTTGGACTTGTAGTATCGTTAAAGGTCCCTGTTCCAGAGGTCGTCCATACAAGACTTGTATAGTTGGCTGCAGATGAGTTTTGAATCTCATAACTCTCCCCAGCACAGATGGTATTATCTGTCCCTGCATTTACAGACGGATAACAGGAAGAGCAATCCGTGAGCGTCAGTGCTCCTGAAATTGAGACATTTTCACAGGACAATGAGCTGGTTTCTACTAAAAAACTGTAAATACTTCCGGAAGCAATACTGCCAGTAGCGATCCCAGAAATGGTAAGTGTATTGCCACTCAAAACAGCTTCAATTCCTGGCGGAAGACCCGTAACTGTAGCATTGGGCGATGGCCCATCTATTTGAAATGTTATTGGGCTTATGGGTTCGCCAATACAAGAGTTTTGACTCAATTCCCCAGAAACAACTTCAAGTGATGCTTTTGGGGATACAATAATGGTTCCTTGTGCTACAATGTTTATAGTGCCGTTAGGTACTGTTACCGTATAATTGAAAGTGGTTTGCGAGGTGACATCAATATCTATGGTTCCTGTGATATACACGATATTGCCCACAATATTATAGTCTATTCCATTTGGCAAACCGCTGACGGTAAGCCCTGCTGGATCAATATTAATAGCGTAACTAATTTGGTCAATTTCGGCATCTTCACACACTACTTGAGCGTTAGAGCCTGCAGAAGATGTGATGATAATTGTATTATTATCGGTGTTTGTAATGGTGCCAACCCATTCGGTTCCATTCCAAATCCAAGTTAGTGTGTCTCCAAGGGTTGTACCGTCGGGCCAATCCAAGTCTATGTCTTCTCCTGGTTCTCCAGGATCCCCTTGATCTCCTTTTAATGAATCTATAAACGCTTGCTCGTCGCCCGTATTCCCAAGTTCTAACCAGACTTCATAGGCAGAGATCCCATCTTCACCTGGGTCTCCTTGAGGACCTGGGATTTCAGACCCTGGTGCATACAATGCAAACGGAACCGCAGTGAGTTGTTGTAAGCTGAGTTCCTGAAATGAGTTGCATTGCCCTGTCACATCAAAATCAACCTTAAGAGATTTCATTGCAGCCGACCATTCAATAGCACTCCATGAACTGCCCCCCACAGCGTTTCCAGTCCCAATAACAAGATTAACCATCCCATTAGAATCTGTTGTGGTTGTCGTATGTTCTATGTATTCATAATTTCCCATTTCATCAATGAGCGAAAACTGAAGACATATATTTTGATTTCTCAAAGGGGTGTTTTTTTGATTGGCTCCTGGAAGTTCTACCTCACTTGAATTTATGATTAAAGCTTGGTAACTAATACCATTCCTTTGATCTTGAGCAAACATTAAAGCACAATTAAAACTGCACAAAAAGAGAAGGATTTTAACGTTTTGGATGGTCTTTTTCATGTTTAATTTTTTGGTGTTAAACTAATAATGACTCTACGATTAGAATCGTATATTTTTTGATTAAATTGACTTGTTTCTCCTGCTCCTATTACAGTACATTGGCTTGGATCTACTTGCAAAGAAATTAAAAATTCTTGAACACTTTTTGCTCTGTTATCAGAGAGTGTTTGGTTGGGTTGGGTTTGTCCAGTTGTATCGTCTGCATAGCCAACAAGAGTTGCAATAATTGTAGGATTATTTCTTAAATAACTAGCAAGCGTTTCTAGTTTTTCATATTGATCTTTATCAATTTTATAGGAATCTAAATTAAAAAATATGGTGTGTTCTGGAAGCGGTGTTGACGGCTGCTGTAATAAATTGAGTTCTAGTTTTAAATTTTGAATGTCTTGTTCTAATTCCGATTGCTTGTTTGAAATAGAATCGGGTACACTGTATTCAGGGAACTCATGTTCGTGAATTGCTACTTCTTTTTTATGAGATTTTAAATGTACTCTAAAGTACACTTGATTTGCGACATATGAGAGTGATTCAGTACCTTGATCAGCAGGTTTAACTGCGTAAGAAAAATTATAACCTATATCCAATCCAAAGGTGTTTGAGTTAACTATTGTTGCAAACAACCCGACACTAGGATTAATCCAAGTCCCATTCATTTCTTTTTCATTTGTGAGGTCGAACGTTTCTCCGCCAATTTTCTGTTTACCCGATACTAATTGCAAGATATCAAGGCTTAGTTTTGCTCCTAAAGTATTTTTGTAAAGAAACTTTTGATACTGAACAAACCCTCCTAAATAGTTTGTAGCCCAATTATAGTTTTCATATCCATCTCCGCCTGTCGCATTAAATTGTTGAAAACTCAGTCCGTATCCAATTTTTTGACGCCCTAGTTGTATCGCGCCAAGGCCTAACCTAGAATAAAGTCCAGCATCTGATTTAATATTATCATTAGAATTTCCAGCTGAATTGCTATAGATATAAGAACTAAAATTAAGTCCTGCTTCTAAAGAAATTTCCTGAGTGAAGACATTGCCCCAAACAAGAAGCGTTACTAGTGTAAGTGTTAAATGTTTCAAAGTTTCTTTATAATTTTTGTTTGATAATAAAAGTTAAGAGCGGTCAGGGTTATAATGTATTCGCTATCTGAAAGGAAAGGAATGTTTAATACAAAGGATTGATTTGCCGAACTTTTCGTGTTTCTAAATACAATTCGCCCATTAATGTCTATGATTGTGATTTGAATATTTTCATAATCTAGTGATAAGTCAAAAGTTAGGTGGGTTGAAAACGGATTCGGATAGAATTTAACATCGTGTAAATTAGAAGTGGGCTCTAATAAATACTCATTAAAAATGGGTTGTTGATAGCCTTGGCTTATAAGTGTTGAATTTAATTGAGAGGTTCCCACAACCGAGGATTGACCAGCCGAATGAGAAACATAATAATTTGATTTTGTTTGACTACCCCCTAAGGCGCCTATTGTTTGGTGGTGTAACTGCGCATAAATTGAGCTGGAATATAATAACAACCCTAATGTGATTAGTTGCAGTTTTGTGTTTGTAATGCGTGTTTGTGTTGTCAAAATTGGTATACTGATAAGGATTCCAAACAATAAAAACTCCTAAAATTAGGGGTGTTGTTAGCTTAAATAATTAATGGAAGATATTTTGAGGGTGGGTAAGATTAAAATTAATTCTAAAACTTTCTCAAAAATAAGGAAATCTAATTGATTTTTACAAAAAAAAAACTAACTTTGAATTTATGCAAATTAGTCAGTACATAAGCGATTTACTTTACCGCTATGAATGCGTTACGCTCCCTAACTTTGGAGCGTTTCTATCGCGTCCTATATCGGCAAGAATTAATGAGGCTACATGTGATTTTTATCCGCCTCAAAAACAACTGTCCTTTAATGAACAGCTTCAATCTAACGACGGCCTTTTAGCTTCCTATGTTTCAGAACTAGAAAACATAAGTTATGAGGGGGCTACTCGCAAAATTGAACAACAAGTTTCTCAGCTAAAATCACGCTTAGACAAAGGTAATACTGTTGAGTTCAAAGATATTGGAGAAATAACATTTTCACAAGAAGGTAAACTCTTGTTTGTACCGTCTGACAGTCTGAATTATATGACCGAAGCCTTTGGCTTGGCTTCTTTTGTATCCCCTTCTGTGGAACGACAACCTCATCAAACTGTTGTTTTGACTCCTAAAAAACGTAAATCTGCTATCTACATGAAATATGCAGCCATGGCAGTACTTACCCTTGGCTTGGGAGGCTCTATTGGATCTAATCTATACCTCTCTAAAATTGAACAACAAAACAGTATAGCACTTAACACTGCCAATGCTGCCTTGGACACTAAAATACAAGAAGCTACTTTTGTGATTGACAATCCGTTACCTGCTGTAATGGTAAATTTAAAAAAACAAAGTGGCAATTTTCATGTCGTTGCTGGAGCATTTAGAGTGAAAGCAAATAGCGAACGAAAATTACAACAACTGAAAGCTCTAGGTTTTAGTGCGCGTTTGATTGGCCTCAATAGATACGGGTTACACCAGGTAGTCTATGAAAGTTATGAGACTCGAAAAGAAGCAGAAAAAGCGTTGTTCAAAATTAGAAAGTCACAAGATCGTGCCGCATGGTTGCTGATAAAAGACCTTCCGTAACTCATTTCATTTTTTTAACACTGACTTTGGTACAGACTTCTGTACCTTGTTTACTTATTATATTAACTTATGGAAGCTAAACACCCACAAGCCTCAAAGACAATCATGACAGACTTGGTCTTACCTAGTGAGACAAATGCAATTCACACGCTTTTTGGAGGCGAGCTTTTGGCACGAATGGATCGGGCTGCTAGTATCTCTGCACAACGACATTCTGGGCAAATAGTAGTAACCGCATCTGTAAATCATGTGGCATTTAAACATTCTGTCCCTTTGGGTAGTATTGTCACAGTTGAGGCTAAGGTATCACGTGCTTTTAAAAGCTCAATGGAGGTATATATCGATGTTTGGGTCGATGATAAGACCACTAAAAGATCCGTAAAAGTAAATGAAGCTATTTTTACATTTGTCGCAGTGGATGACAAAGGAACTCCTGTAAAAATTCCACAATTAGTCCCTGAAACAAAAGAAGAAATTCAACGTTTTGAAGGCGCCTTAAGACGCAAACAATTGAGCTTAGTTTTGGCAGGGAAAATGAAAGCGCAAGATGCTACAGAACTAAAAGCACTTTTTAGTTAACGTTTATAAACGGTAAATCCAATGTGAAGGATTTTGGGTTGCACTGTCTTTATAAATCCCAAAACTAAGGATGGTTTCACCAGATGCCTTATTTGTAATCACTTCACCGATGACTTGTTTTGTTTTCACCTTATCTCCTTTTTGGACATAAAATTTTGACAAGTTTTTATAGACTGTAATATAATTTCCATGTCTGACCATAATGGTATTGTTTCCATTTTTTGGAGTCATAATTCCTTGTACAACGCCTTCAAACACTGCACGAACTTCTGCTCCTTTGTTGGTTGCAATTCGGACTCCATTACTTTTAATCGTTAACGACCGATCAATTGGAGATGGGTTATTTCCATAGCGTAATTTCACAACGCCATTGGTCACGGGCCACGGAAGTTTTCCTTTGTTGGAGGTGAAATTCTCAGCTAAAATCTTTTGCTCAGGAGTCAATGAAAATACTTTTGATTTAGAAGACTTCCCTGCTTTTTTGTTTGAGGCCGCAATAGCCTCTTGAATAATCTTACGAATTTCATTATCGATTATATTGGACTCCCGTTGTTTGGCTTTTAACTGTGTTGTAAACTTGGATAGATTGTTTTTTATGTCGGCTATCAACACATTTTGCTGTGCACGTTCTTGGTCAAGAAGAGCCTTTGCCGTCCTATTTTCTTCAATAAGCTTTTGTTTATTCTTTTTTTGTTTGACAAGTTCAATATTAAGTTGTTGCATTTGAATGGTCTCTGCTTTAATCAAAGCGGCTTGGAGTTTTTGATAATCCGCATATTGTTTTATGTATTGCAAACGTTTATAAGCCTGTTGAAAATTAGTGGATGACAGTAAAAACATGAGCTTACTTTGGTTTGCTCTACTCTTGTAGGACTTGACAACCATTTTCGCATAATCATCTTTCAAAGATTTGAGTCGCACCCTTAGTTTAGAGATTTTGGTCTGATTACTATTAATTTCACGCGTTAATAAATTGGCTTGTTGATTGGTAATATTGATGAGGTTTTTTCTAACTTTAATCTTAAAATCTAAGTCTTCCACAACAGACAACACAGATTTTTGTTCTTTTTTGCCTTCAAATAATAACACTCCAATTTCTTGAATTTCTTGGGTCAGTTCACGGCGTCTCTCTTCTAGTTCTTGCTGCTTCTTACTTTGAGAAAAACTACTCATATGCAGCATTAACGTAAGTAAAAGAACTGTTAAGGAAAAAGGTCTATGGGTTAATTTCATTGTAATTCAATAGCTTTAAATCCTTTTGGAATATTAAAAGGAAACCGTAAGGATTGATTCAAACTTACGGATTTTATGTTTAAATTTAAAGTTGTTTCCTCATTCGTATTGGTGGCTGTGATGTCCATATTTTCAGGAAGAACCAATCCCTCTACTTTTTGATACGATCGGTACTGAATTTTTAAGACGTTTTGTTTCAATGATTGGCTTAATAACTGAGCGTCCAATTTAAAATAGCTAGGATTGATTAAATATAAAAATTCAAAAAGAGCATTTTCTCGTTTAGGAGTTAACATATATGAATTTGGGTGGGTATTCTTTTTAAACTCTTTAGGGTTGATGTCAAAAATAGCTTCTCCAAGGAGTACGTTTTGAAGGTTTTCAAACTGAAGTTCAGTGCCTAAAAAATTACTGATTAAGGCATAATCCCCATCAAAATAGGTGTTGTCTAATTTGTTATAAAAACGCACACGTTCGGGTGTGATTTTGATGCGTACCAAATTCAGGAATGCATTGATCCAAATAGTTTTATCATGTTCCATTCGCAATGTCAAAGTATGTACTTCAGATCGGTCGCCTTGAGTGTACTCTACTTTTAATCGACCTTGTAGGGTGTTAAATTCAGATTGTGATTTGTTGAGCTTTTTAACGATTTGCTTTACGGACATTTTTGGGTCTAAGGTCTTATTAGATTCCACAATTTTTGTGGTTTTACATCCTAAAAAGAGGACCCCTAAAATGGTGGCGTATATAAGTTTTTTCACTTGTTTCATTGATTATTTTCTAAGGCCATTGCTTTATTAGTAAACGTTTGAGCTGCCTCAATATTACCTTTTAACCTAAAAGCAGTGCCAAGTTGCTTATAAAAATCGTGTTGTAGTTTTTTATTGTCATAAATATAATCCAAACCTATTGTGAGGTTTTCAATGGCTAAATCTAAGTTGTTTAATTGTCTGTTTGCAGTGCCATTGACTAAATATAAAAGAGGCTGAGAAGGGTATAATTCCATCTGATTATTCGTAAATAGTACGGCCGTTTCAAACTGATTGGTTTCTAAATACAAAAGCGCTAGGTTTTTGATAATTGTAAAATTATCGGGGTCAAATTCCAATGCTTTTGCATACGAGGAAATCGCCTTTAAATAAGCCTTTTGATTGTAATAATAATCGCCCCATTCTAAATCGGAACGGCTTGGCGTGTTTTCACTGACCGATTTGGTAACCTCCAACAATGCAGATTCATATTCTGGAAATTCCATTATAAAATTCATAAAATCGTTCAGCACTTTTACTTTAAGACTAGGCAAAACAACGGTACTCGTAGTCACAATTTTCATGGAGTTAATTGCCTTTTCATAATCCTTAGCATCTAAATAAAATTTATACAAGGCTACATGAACCAAATGCGATTTTGGATGTTGCTCTAAAAAAGCTTCAGCGGCCTCAAACGCTTCTATTTTTTGATTTAAGTTGCTGTAAGCATAAATGAGATTCAAAAAATTAGTGGGGTCTTCGGGGGTTTCCTCTAGGCGTTTTTTAAGATGATTAATACGCTTATTTTCATCTCCACTTAAATCATAAAGTTGGTTCCGAATCTTATCTCTAGAAGCCTTTATCCCTAACGTTTTATCTAAATCATCCAAAACGTCTAACGCATCTTCATAGCGTCCCACCTCAAGATAGAGGTTCACTAGGTCTTGTTTATAGTCTGGGTGCTGTGACAGTATAGGTTTCAGTGCTAAAATCGCATCTTCAAAACGGTTTTGCTCTGTATACAAATGATACAAGCTTTCTTTGTACCAAAAATTACCCTCATCTAAGGCAATCGCTTTTTGAAAATTATATTCTGAATTTTCAAATTGTTTCAATTTAAAATAGTTAATGCCTAACTCATGAAAAACAGCCGATTCAGTTGGATGTAACGACTTACAAAGTACTAATGCGTCGATTGCTTTGGAGTAATTTTCGAGTGCTTTTTGTTTTAATGCTTCAAAAAAATAATTTTGAAATTTGACATGTGTACTGTTATTTGAAGCCGACAAGAAGGAGTCGGTCTCAACTTGTGCTTGCGTCCCTAACGAATATATTAGGAGACAAAGTGCCACAAAACCATGTTGTGCTGTATTCATTATTTTCCGGTACTTCCAAACCCACCTTCACCTCTAGCAGTGTCGTTGAGTTTATTGACTTCGAGCCATGTTGCTCGTTCGTGTTTTGCAATGACTAATTGCGCAATGCGCTCGCCATTTTCAATTTTAAAATCGGTGTTGGATAGGTTCACCAAAATGACGCCTATTTCACCACGGTAATCTGCATCCACAGTTCCAGGACTGTTCAAAACTGTGAGTCCGTGTTTTGCTGCCAAACCACTTCGTGGACGCACTTGTGCTTCGAACCCCACGGGGAGCTCAATAAACAGTCCTGTTTTAATAATGGCACGTGATAAGGGTTTCAAAATAACGGGTTCCGAAATATTGGCCCGAAGATCCATTCCTGCAGAGGCACCTGTTTCATATTCAGGAAGTTTGTGTTCTGATTTATTTATAATTTTAATTGTCATGGGAAGGTTTTATAAATTGTTTGATGGTGATTTTTTCATTGTTCCAAATAATGAGCAACAACAGTCCAATAAGAGCAGACCCTATGAAGTACTGGGCTCTAAATTGATAAAATGATAGGGCTGATAGTCCTATGGAAAGAATTAAATAGAGGCCTATTTTTTTTATATTATAAGGAATTGGATAATGTTTACGTCCAAAATAATACGAGAGAAATGTCATGGAAACATAAGCCGATAAGGTTGCCATAGCAGAAGCCATATAATTAAATGAGGCGATAAACATTAAATTTACCAAAAGAGTTATTCCTGCACCAATAACCGAAATGTAAGCTCCAAATTTCGTGCGGTCTGTGATTTTGTACCACACAGATAAATTGTGATATATTCCAAGAAAAAGATAGGCCAGTAATAAAATTGGCACCACTTTCATCGCCTCCCAATAGGCTTCGTTTGGGATGAGAATACTTTTTAAAACATCGACAAAAACTACGACGACCAATAGAATAAGCGCTCCACATATCACAAAAAACTCCAAGGTTTTTGCATAGTTTTTGGTGGCATCTTTGGTTTTGGATTGACTAAAAAAGAAGGGTTCAATTCCCAAGCGGTAGGCGGTTGCAAACAACATCATAAACAGAGCGAGCTTGTAACAGGCGGAGTACATCCCGACAGATGTTTTGGCAATGGACTCCGGAAGAAGACGTTCTAACAATACCCGATCAAAGGTTTCATTAATGGAGAAAGCCACCCCAGCCACCAAGACTGGTAGGGCATATTTCAGCATTTTTTTCCAAAGTACTGTATCTACTTTAAAGTTGATTTTAAAATAAAATGGCAAAAGAATCAGTAAGGTAACCCCACTCGCAATGAGGTTGGCAATGAAAATATAACTGACTTCAAAATTGTCAACATAGATGGAATCCCAAAAACTGTTGCCAACAGACAGAGCTTTTAAATAGAGGAGTAAAAAGATATTCAACCCTAGGTTGACAACAACGTTGGTTAGTTTAATAACTGTATATTTTACAGGTTTACCATAGGCTCTGAGAGCGGCAAATGGGATAATGACCAAAGCATCTAAAAACAAAATCCAAACCACAAGGCTAATGTAGTTGACGTGGATATGTGTGAGATCAGCAATCTGTTGTTTAAACAGCAGTCCGAGTGCTAAAAATCCTAGAGAGGACACCAAAATTGAAACGGTGGCGGTGTTTAGAACGTTTGCTTTAGAGGGTTCTTTATTGAAAAAACGGAAAAAAGCGGTTTCCATTCCATAGGCAAGTAGCACGTTAAAGAGTACGAAATAAGCGAACACGATAGACACATCTCCATAATCCGAAACGTTTTGTAGCACCGATTTATCGGTATGCAAACGCACCAAAAGAAAACTCAACATTCTTGGAACTACCGTTGCCAGCCCATAAATGAAGGTTTGTTTGTATACTGTTTTTAGGACGCTCACGGCTCTCTTATTTTATCCCATAAAAATACACATTTTAACGAACATTCAGTAATTGTTGTTTAGCGGTTTTTTGGCACTGCGGAAGGATAGGCAATCGTTTCCCCTTTTTTTAGGTTTGAAATTTTATAATAAAAGCGGTTGCCATTGATTTGATAACTGATAACACAAGCATTTTGTGGCAGGTTAAAAGGAGACGTATCTTGTTTTAACTCCAATTTGTTATTGTATTCGTCCTCTGGGTTGGAACTCATTATAAGGTCTTTTTTTTGATTGGAGAACTGTTTAAACCGGCCTATGATTAATTTGTCTCTAGTTTCTACAGCAGTTTTTAGACCTCTAAAATGGAGGCTGTCAATGCTGATGTTTCCATTTTCTTTGAGGGGCAAAAACACATTGATTCCTGAGCCACCGCCTTCAACCCCTGCAACCCAAGAGTTGTAATAGGGTGCTGAAATTTCTAAAGGTGCAGTTGATTGGAATTGTATTGCCGATTCTTTGGAAGTTTTACAATTGACCATAATTAAAAAAACGGAGCCTAAAATAAAAGCAGATATAAGTTTCATGTGTCTGTGTCTATTGTTTTTAAAAGGTCACATGCTATTCGCTATTAGTCATTCTTTTGGATGGTCCTAATTTTCGCATGCTCGTTTCATGTGTTTGAATTTATACTCATAAACATACGGATTTTAATTGAGTTTAAAATGAAAGCCTAAAAATACGGCGACTCCCCCAGCTGCAGATTCGTTAACAGTAATGTTTTTAGTATTAAAATAAGGCAGATGCAACTGTAAGTAAAGCTTTTCTTTTAATTTATAATTAGCCCCTGCTCCTATACTAAAAATGCTTAACGCACTGTTTTTAATCACTCCATAATTTCGTGTCAAATCTTCAAAACCAAAGCCGTAACCCAATTGTCCAAAAACATTGAGCTTGGCTGTATTTACAAAATAGTAGTGAATCGATGGCACAAACCCATAGGAATTAATGCTAACTCCGCTTTCATCTTTAAATAGCACATTATTTGAAGAAAAAAAACTGCCTTGAAAAGAAACTGTGTTTGAGAGGTGAAACTCTAATCCCGCCTTGGCAATAATGCCAAAATCGTGACTATCAGAATTGGTTGTTGGAAACGGAGAGGCGGTTATGGAAAGTGAAATATCTCCTTTTTTATTTTGAGAAAAACCAGTGACAGTTGTCATTACTAAAAGAAGGATCAAAAGGTGTTTTGTGTAGGTCATAAGATTTGATTTAAGTTACAGGATTCCAACAACTTTTATGCCATAAAAAAAAGCCTTACAATTGCAAGGCTTCTAATTTTATAATTTCCCCAAAGGTCATGCCTATCCATTCAGCGCTTCTGCTCCACCAACAATTTCAAGAATTTCATTGGTAATCGCTGCTTGACGTGCTTTGTTGTAGGTCAATTTAAGCTGATCTCTAAGCTCTGTGGCATTGTCTGTTGCTTTGTGCATTGCGGTCATTCGTGCGCCGTGCTCACTTGCAAAACTATCGCGAATGGCTTTGAATAATTGTGTTTTTAACGACTTTGGAATCAAGGTTTCTACAATCTCTTCTTTAGATGGCTCAAAAATATAATCGAGGTTTGTATTGGTATCGCCTTCTAGGGGTTCAATTGGTAAAAACTGCTCCGTCATGATTTCTTGGGTCGCAGCATTTTTGAATTTATTATAAATAATTTCAATTTTATCAACGGCTTTGGACTCAAATTTTTCCATGAGCATCTCTGCAATTTCAGCAACATTGTCAAATGTTAGATCATCATAAACAGCACTTTGATTAGAAATAACCTCGAAGTTTTTTGAGAGGGCATCATTTGCTTTTTTACCAATGGCCACAACTGATACGTTGGCATCATAACGTTCCGCAACTAAATTGGCTTGCTTAATAATATTAGAATTAAAGGCGCCACACAGACCTCTGTTGGAGGTTATGGCAACAAGAAGTACATTTTTTATTTCGCGTTGTTCTGAATATTTACTTCCAGAATCGGCGTCTAAAGTGGCACTCAGGTTTTGTAAAAGCTCCGTTAGTTTATCCGCATACGGACGCATGGCAGTGATGGCATCTTGTGCTTTTTTCAACTTAGCAGCCGATACCATTTTCATAGCACTTGTAATCTGCATCGTTGAGGATACGGATCCTATTCTATTTCGGATTTCTTTTAAATTTGCCATTTTTTCAAGTTATGAGTGCTAAGTGTTGAGTTATGAGTTTTTAATGATTGCTACTAAAATTCTTATTAACTCTTCACATTTATTCATCATTTCTGTTGGAACTTCTCTTCCTGTAGCTTCAAGAATTTCTAATCAATATTTAGTTTTATCAGCTTCTTATAAAGCAATTCCAAATTTATTTTTAAAGTCCTTTTTTTTTAATTTGTCTGTAAATTGAACACTATTTTAAGTTTATATTACCAAGTCAAAGTGATCAGTACAACTCAGTATTCAGTACTCTAAACTTTTAATCGTTATATTTTCCAGACAATTCTTTTGCAACTGCTGTTAGGGTGTCTGTAACTTCATCCGTTAGTTTTCCTGCTTTTAAGGTGGCTAACACATCGCTATGTTTTGCTCTTAAAAACTCGATATATTCGGTTTCAAATTCTTTCACTTTATCAACAGGAACTGC
>JAURPF010000070.1 GCA_030835325.1 Flavobacteriaceae bacterium
ATGACAGTTTCAATCTGTTGTTTTTTTAATAGTGCAACGGCCATTCCATCATATGTTGAATAGGCTTTTTGAAAGAAACCATCTTTGGTGTAATAAAATTTTGCATTGGTCCATACCCCGTCAATATCGGTTAGGACCAATTTAATTTTCTTGAAATCAATATTTACCATTCTATATCCGTTTCCTTGATAATAACGTCTTTGTTTAATTGGACTGTTACTTTTTTACCTAAAACCTTATCTAAATCCATAGGAGAAATTCCGGTTCCTGGTCCTTTGGTGGTTAACATTTCACGGGTTATAATTGTACCGGGATTTATATCTTGTGCAGTAACAAGACTTTTTGCAAGCTTAGTAAAAACCTTTATTTCTGATTCTTGAACTGTTTTTTCATTGGAACCCATGGCTTTTTCAATATTTCGAATATCGCGAACCATCTTTTGAAAACCACTTGGCTCTAAAGAGGCTGCATGATCACCCCCTTTCATGGTTCTGTCGAGCGTGAAATGTCTTTCAACGATGTGGGCTCCCAATGCAACAGCAGCTGTAGACACAGAGATCCCTAATTCATGACCAGAGTATCCTATAACGGCCTTTGGAAAAAGTTCTTTATAAGTTGAAATCACATTTAAATGTATCTCTTCATAATTAGAGGGATATGAGGAGGTACACTGAAGAATAGCAATTTGATCATTAAACTCAGACACAAGATCATAAGCTTTTTTGACGGTATCTAAATCTGACATCCCTGTGGAGAGAATAATAGGTTTATTCTTTTTTGCCGTATGCTCTAGGAGAGGAAAATTAGTCAAATCAGCAGAAGCCTTTTTGAAAAAACTAACACCTAAATCATCTAAAAAATCAACACTCTCTTCGTCCCAACCTGAAGCAAGCAAAGAGACGTTTTCAGCAGTTGCATAGGCCAGCAATTCCGCATAATCTGACTCAGATAATTCTAATGCAACCTTGTGTTCCCCATATGTTTTTCCAAAACTATTTGGGTTGTCATAGGGCATTTTAAGTCCTTCTTCTGTTAAAATTCTGTTGACAGATCTTTTTTGAAATTTGACAGCATCTGCACCAGCTTCCGCAGCTTTACTAATTAATTTTTTGGCTATTTCTACATCACCTTGATGATTGATACCAATTTCAGCTATGATGTAAGTGGGGTGGTTTTTACCAACTGTTTTATTTCCTAAATTAATAGTACTCATTGCGTTTAATTTTTGTACAAACTTAAGACTATTTTGGCAACTTAATACTAGAGAAAAACCAAAACTTAATCAATTTACATGTTTTTCACACCTCAGCTACTTTTTTACTACTACACCCCTGTAACTAGATAGATTATTGCGTGTTGGAGTAGAATATAAACCATTCAAAAAAGCACAAACTATTGTCTGTTGTAGTCAAAAATTCTACTCTCTTAAGAGCGTGTTTTTAAAAAAGATTTGTTGAGCTATCATATCAAATTATTACGCCAAATAAATTCCTTTATGAATCAATAAAATCATCCTGACTTAATAATTGCAAAATCTTATTACCTTTAACCTAATTAGATTCTTATAATGAGCCCTATCTATATAAACCCAAAAAATGATTGCAAAAAACGTTGACAATGTAAAACAAGCCCTCGAAGGGGTTTCCTCTAATATGACACTCATGCTAGGTGGTTTTGGCCTTTGTGGTATTCCAGAGAATGCAATTGCGGAATTGGTTCGTCTTGGCATCAGTGGAATTACGTGTATTTCAAACAATGCAGGGGTAGATGATTTTGGTCTAGGCCTTTTGTTACAAAAAAAGCAAATCAAAAAAATGATCTCTTCTTATGTGGGAGAAAATGCAGAATTTGAACGTCAAATGCTGAGCGGAGAATTGGAGGTAGAATTAATTCCGCAAGGAACTTTGGCAGAACGCTGTCGTGCTGCTCAGGTTGGTATTCCGGCATTTTATACCCCGGCGGGTTATGGCACAGAAGTGGCCGAAGGGAAAGAAGTTCTTGACTTTAAAGGAAAACCACATTTGTTGGAACATGCCTTTGAGGCAGATTTCTCCATCATTAAAGCTTGGAAAGGTGATACTGCTGGCAATTTAATTTTTAAAGCAACTGCTCGAAATTTTAATGCACCCATGGCCGGGGCTGGCAAAGTTTGTGTAGCTGAAGTTGAGGAATTGCTTCCTGCTGGGCAACTGGATCCTAATCAAATTCATATTCCAGGAATATTTGTTCAACGTATTTTCCAAGGAAAATTTTTCGAGAAACGTATCGAGCAACGTACAATCACTCAAAAATAAACCCATGGCGTTAGATAAAAATGGTATTGCAAAGCGGATTGCCCAAGAGGTGCAAAATGGCTATTATGTAAACCTAGGGATTGGTATTCCTACCTTGGTGGCCAATTTTGTACGAGATGATCTTGAAGTAGAATTTCAAAGTGAAAATGGAATCCTTGGTATGGGGCCGTTTCCATTTGAGGGAGAAGAAGATGCCGATTTAATTAATGCGGGGAAGCAAACCATTACGGCTCTCCCAGGAGCAAGTTATTTCGACTCTTCCTTAAGTTTTGGAATGATACGTGGAAAACATGTTGACCTTACCATTTTAGGGGCTATGGAGGTCGCAGAGGACGGCGACATCGCCAATTGGAAAATCCCTGGTAAAATGGTCAAAGGCATGGGAGGTGCTATGGACTTGGTCGCATCTGCCGAGAATATTATTGTTGCCATGCAACACACCAACAGAGCTGGGGAATCAAAATTATTAAAACGTTGTAGCCTTCCAATCACAGGAGTAAATTGTGTCAAAAAAATTGTAACTGATTTGGCTTGTATAGAAATAACCAAAGAAGGATTTTTACTTTTAGAACGCGCTCCTGGGGTTAGCGTTGAAACCATTAAAAAAGCTACTGCGGGAACCCTCATCGTTCCTGTAGATGTTCCCGAAATGTCACTATAAAAAATAATATGAAACAAACCTACACTGTAACAGGCATGACCTGTGGAGGTTGTAAAGCTTCCGTTACAAAACATCTTTCTTCCATTGATCAAGTTGAGCATGTGCTGGTAGATCTTGAAGAAGGAGAAGCATACATCACTTCTCGTTCTCCCATTGAAACCTCAAAACTTCAAGGGGTCTTACCTAAAAAGTTTACTCTTTCGACAAAAGAAACCAGCAAGCCAATCACAAAGGGTGCTGTAAAACAGAAAACAAAACTCCAACAGCTTCAACCACTACTTCTAATCTTAGGATATATAGCTACTGCGAGTATTTTACTTCACTACAGCAACTGGAGCACTAAAGCGTTTATGCTAGACTTTATGGGCCTATTTTTTATTGTGTTTAGCTTCTTTAAACTTCTGGATTTAAAAAACTTCCCAACATCATTTTCTATGTATGATCCACTCGCCAAACGAGTGCCAATATACGGTTGGCTGTATCCGTTTATAGAAACCGCTTTGGGATTGATGCTTCTAATGCGATTTGAAATTACAATTGCCTTAGGTATAAGCCTTGTAGTGCTGAGTATTACCACTATTGGGGTGACAAAAACATTGTTGGACAAGAAAAGTATTCAATGTGCTTGTTTGGGAACAGCCTTGAAACTACCCATGACAGAGGCAACTTTTATCGAGAATGCCATAATGTTAACGATGGCTTCTGTCATGCTTTATAGCGCCTGATTAACAGATAAAAAACACTTATACAGCTGAATAAAAGACATCCTTGAAAGATGACCTATATGTTTGGAACTTTATATGGTCAAACAGATAGATTTGATGTCCATTTAACCCGATTTTTTATAAAAATAAAAAGGAACTGTCTGAAAAAACCATAAAACGGTCTTTTTGATTTTTTTTTTAAATCTCTGATGAGCGTTTTAAATGTATTTTTGAATCTAAATCGAATACAGCTTCACGAAAATATACCTGTTCAGACAGTTCCTTTCCAAAGAATTGATCTGGTTAATCAGCAGTTTCTTCAGTTAATTCATCTGGAGCCACTGCCATTACCATTCCTGTAGCGTCAAAAAAGTCGCCAGACTCGATCAATTTTCCGTCTTTAAATCCAAAGTAATGATAGGCATCTACTGAAAAAGACTTTCCTGTAGCAATGCTTGTTCCTTTCCATGTACCATATACACGAACACTGCCGTCTGGTTGGAGTGTTTCGTTATTTACACCTGGCAACCATATAGGATTGTTAAAAGTGACATTTTCAAAATTGCCCATGTAAAATTTAGCTTGTTCCAAGACTGCCTCTTTGCCTACTTGTCCTGCACCGTACATTGGTGATTGATGAACTATTTCATCGGTGATCTGGCTGGCAAAAAAGTCATAATCTGTAGGAGAAACATAAGCGTTCATTAACGCTACAGCCAAGGCTTTGTTGGCTTCAAAAACAGATAAATCGAATTGTTGTTCACAGCCAACACTAAGGCAAGCAAAAGTGAATAAAAGGATAATTTTTTTCATAATAATTTTATATAGTTAGACATTCTTCAATGTACAAAAAATAATGCGATGCTTACTTATCCAGATCTTACTATTTTAAAGAAGGAGGGTGGCTTATTTTTTGATCGAAGAATCATCAAAGGGTTTTAGGACATTAGGGTCTGGCGCATGAAGAAGAAAGGCGTCATAGGCTTTCTTGTATTTGTATAAAATTCGCTTAACAGCACTCGAGCTACATTCAAATTTTGTGGCCAATTGTTTTATGCTATGGTATTCTCTTGAAGAAACACGGACAATGTCCCATGAGGTTATTTTGGATCTAGTTTTCATAGGGCAAATATAAACCAAAGAAATTTTACATCTTGTTATATGCTCCTACTTGAAAGCCCCTTAGTTGAAATCGATAAAAGCATTGCCTTTTACACAAAACTTGGTTTTGAAATTAGCAACGAAATAAAGATAGCTTGAACTTCCCTTAGATGAGTAAATCATTTTCTCAACCGAAGATAAAAAAGCACAAAACATCATTCTAAAGGATCCTGGTGGTCTTGGATTTTTCATCTTTAATGACGGCTGAAGCAGTTAAGATTTCATCCTCTGAGTTTTTTAACGTATTTTTAAAAAAAAATAAAAATGAGTAACGAAATTTTTACCCAACTGCAAAATAAAGCCAACGAAGCAGAAGCTATTGGCGGAACCCTGAAATTTGTGATTGATGATATAACAGTCTTTGTCGATGGAACAGGCAACAATAATGTGGTTTCTCAAGAAGATAACGAAGCCGATTGCACCATATCGACCTCTGCAAGTACATTGATGGAATTACAAAGTGGTGATCTTAACCCCATGATGGCCGTAATGGGTGGGAAGGTTAAAATAGCCGGTGACATGGGATTGGCCATGAAAGTCCAATCTTTGATGAGTTAAAAAGTAACGACCTTTTAAGGCTTAATACACCAAAATTATACACCGGTGAGATACTAGTTTTGGGATACAGGTGTTATAAATGTATATAATTGCTTAATATATTTATGATAAAGTTAAATCGTTTAAGTTTTGCATTTAAACTATCCCTTCTTGTGATGGTTTGCTTTTCTATACCAGATGAGGGTATGGGGCCACTGGAATTGCATCGTTTTTTTCTCGAAAATGATCCTTTTAAAAATACGAATCATTTGACAAAAAGAGAGCGATTCAATCAGGGTTTACCACCAAACAAACACAATGAACGTATATTTACCCTAACAATGGATCCCA
>JAURPF010000071.1 GCA_030835325.1 Flavobacteriaceae bacterium
ATTTCATTTTCTAAATTTTGTGTTAAGAGATTCGTAAGCTTTGTTCTTATTCTTAAACTGGTTTCGTTATCATCGTTTAGCTTTGTAAAATGATCAGCTATTTCTTCAGAGATAAAATGATTCTTGACTAGAGAATATTGTTCTTGTAATTCTCTTAAAGCTTTCTTATCATCATCATTTAAAGTGCTTAAAGCTCCGAATCCAACCTGTGATTTTGCTCCATTCAAAATTTCTTCTCCATAAAAAGTAATATTAAACCCTATTCTTTTAACAAAAGCAGACTCACCCAGAATCATCCCCTGATTTATGAGTTTTTTTGCAAACTCATCTACAGGGACAAGCCCTAAATCAAATAAGAATTTTTGCCAAAAACGTGCATAGAGCAAATGCCCTGTGGCATGCTCGCTTCCACCAATATACAAATCCACTTCTTTCCAATAATTCAAGGCTTCGGAACTTGCAAATTCATTCGGATTATGTGCATCCATATACCTGTTAAAATACCAAGAACTCCCCGCCCATCCAGGCATTGTGTTGAGCTCTAAAGGAAATATGGTTTGATGGTCTATTTTTTGGTTTTCTACAACCGTATTGTGAGTGGTATCCCATGCCCAAACCTCAGCACGACCCAATGGTGGCTCGCCTTCTTCGGTTGGTAAATATTTTTCAACTTTTGGTAAACTAATTGGCAAGTGTTCTGCCGCAATCATTTGTGGCAATCCATTCACATAATATACTGGGAACGGTTCGCCCCAATACCGCTGCCTCGAAAACACCGCGTCCCGGAGTCGGTAATTTGTTTTTCCTAATCCATATTCCTTTTCTTCTAGAATTTCAATGGCTTTTTTTGACGCTTCTTTATATTCAAGACCATTTAAAAAATCGCTATTAGCGATGATGGTATTGGTTTTATCTGTATGGGCTTCTTCACTAATATCGATGCCTTCAAAAATATTTGGAATTTCAATGTTGAAGTGTTTTGCAAAATCATAATCACGTTGATCTCCACAGGGTACTGACATTACGGCACCAGTTCCATACCCGGCCAATACATAATCACCCACCCAAACAGGAACGGGTTTTTTTGTTAAGGGATGTTCAGCATAAGCGCCTGTAAACACGCCTGAAATGGTTTTTACATCCGCCATTCGGTCGCGCTCACTTCGTTTTGCAGTTGCCAAAACATAGGCCTCTACTGCTGGTTTTTGAGCTGATGTGGTAATTTGGCTTACCAATTCATGTTCGGGTGCAAGGGTCATAAAAGACACCCCAAAAATTGTATCTGGTCTGGTGGTAAATACTTCGATCGTAGAGGCATGGTTTTTTAGTTTGAATACCACAGAAGCCCCCACTGATTTTCCAATCCAATTGCGTTGGCTTTCTTTGAGGGCATCGGTCCAATCTATCGTGTCAAGCCCTTGTAAAAGACGTTCGGCATAGGCAGATATCCGCATGCTCCATTGCGTCATTTTCTTACGAATTACTGGATATCCTCCACGTTCGGAAACGCCGTTGACAATTTCGTCATTCGCTAAAACAGTTCCCAATTCGGGACACCAATTGACTTCCGTTTCTGCTAGGTATGTCAGTCTGTATTGTAATAAAATTTGTTGTTGGCGCTCCGAATCCATGGCATTCCATTCCTCAGCCGTAAACACTTCGACGGCTTCATCACAAATCGCATCTACCTTTGCGTTTCCTTGATTGGAAAATAATTTTATAAGCTCATTAATAGATTCTGCCTTGTTAGAAGCGTTATTATACCAAGAATTAAATAGTTGGATAAAAATCCATTGGGTCCATTTGTAATACTCTGGCGAGGAGGTGCGCACTTCTCTAGACCAATCAAATGAAAACCCCATTTGATCGAGTTGGCGGCGGTAAGTTTTTATGTTTGCTTCGGTCGTAACGGCTGGGTGCTGTCCGGTTTGGATGGCATACTGTTCTGCAGGCAATCCAAAACTATCATAGCCTTGAGGGTGTAATACATTAAACCCTTTATGGCGCTTGTAGCGTGCATAAATATCAGAAGCAATATAGCCAAGAGGATGTCCAACATGAAGCCCTGCTCCACTAGGATAGGGAAACATGTCTAAAACATAATATTTGGGTTTGTTAGATTTATTATCAGCTATAAACGTTTGTTGTTCTGCCCACCTTTTTTGCCATTTGGCTTCAATTTCATTGAAATTGTACATCATATTACTATCATTAACAGGTACAAATTTACGCTTTATTTGGCAAGTAAAAAACTCTGTATGACGAAACAACATGGCCAGGAAATGTTAATTTGTTTTCAGAGAATTACTAGCCATTTAAGTAAGTTTTTTTATACTTTTACGTTCGTAAGACATTTACTATGAGTTCATCGTTTGAAAAACATCAAAAACGCCGTTTAATTTCGTCCTATTTTTCGGTCGTTCTTAGTATCGCTTTGGTTCTTTTTTTGTTAGGGATTTTAGGCTTATTGGTTCTCAATGCCAAATCAATTTCTGATAATTTTAAAGAACAAGTCGTTCTTACCATCTATTTAGAAGACACTTCTAAAGAAGTTGAAATAAAACAACTCGAAAAAAGCTTGGCATTAACGGACTATGTCAAACAGACAAAATTTATTTCTAAAGAGTCTGCTGCCGATTTTATGAAGTTAGAATATGGGGAGGATTTCTTAGATGATATTGGATATAATCCCTTAAAAAATTCGATTGAAGTGAATCTCAAAGCGGACTATGTGACTGCACGTCGCTTGGACAGCATCACAGAAAGTACGATGAAAAAGAACTTTGTGGAGGACATTAAATATGATAAGGATCTAGTATCTTTAATGAACAGTAATGTAAAACGTCTCAGTTTATGGATTTTAATTATCAGCGGAATTTTTACGGGAATCGCTATTCTTTTAATAAATAGTTCCATCCGTCTGGCAGTGAACTCCAAACGCTTTTCAATCAAAACCATGCAAATGGTAGGAGCGACCAAAAAATTTATTCGAAAACCTTTTATTTGGCGCAGTATTCGACTTGGAATAATCGGTTCGCTTTTAGCTCTTATTGGCATGGGGGTGGTTGTGTATTATGTCGATAAATCATTTCCTGAGTTTAATTTGATTCAAAATCAATTGTCTATCGGGGCGTTGTTTGGCTGTATTTTTCTTGTAGGAGTTTTAATTACTTGGTGGAGTACTTTTTTCGCAACTCAACGTTTTTTAAACCTAAAAACTGATCAACTTTATTATTAATAAACCCAACTACCCGAAGCACTTTGAAATACAATTTTAGATTCATTGAACCTTTTTACATTCACACAATTTAATTAATTATGGGAGAACAGAAACGAAAAGAAAACGCTAAGAAAAATTTTATTTTTGGAAAGAAAAATTACAGATGGATGTTTGTGGGCCTTTTGCTTATTGCTTTAGGATTTATCCTGATGGCAGGCGGCGGTTCCGACGACCCTAATGTCTTTAACCCTGAAATATTTAATGCTCAAAGAATTCGTGTTGCTCCAACCCTTATTTTAGTTGGTTTTGGAATTCAGGTTTATGCTATTCTTAAAAATTTCAAAAAATAGATGACTCTTTTTGAAAGTATTTTATTAGGAATTATACAAGGACTTACAGAGTTTTTGCCCGTATCTTCTAGTGGGCATTTGGAAATTGGTAAAGCCCTGTTGGGAGATGAATCAATCCCCGAAAATAGTTTGATTTTCACGGTAGTACTTCACTTCGCAACAGCCTTAAGCACCTTAATTATATTCAGAAAAGATATTGTTACACTTTTTGCTGCTTTATTTAAGTTTGAATGGAATGAGGAAACCCAGTTTATTGTCAAAATAATGATTTCTATGCTGCCTGCTGGATTTGTAGGAATCCTATTTGAAGCGGAATTAGAGTCTCTTTTTGGAAATAATATCTTACTCGTTGGGTTTATGCTCATTGTAACCGCTTTGTTATTATTTTTGGCAGACCGCGCGAAAGCAACAAATAAAAAAGTGGGGTTTTGGGATGCTTTTATCATTGGAATCTCACAAGCAATTGCCATGCTTCCAGGGATTTCTCGCTCGGGTGCTACTATTTCAACCTCTGTATTGTTGGGAAATGACAAATCAAAAGCGGCACGCTTCTCTTTTTTAATGGTAATTCCTCTCATCTTCGGAAAGATCGCTAAAGATGTTATTAGTGGAGACTTGAGTTATGATGCTGAAAATTTTAACAGCCTGGTTGCAGGGTTTTTAGCGGCCTTTGTTGCTGGGCTTTTTGCTTGTACCCTTATGATTCGTTTGGTAAAAAATAGTCGATTAAAATACTTTGCTTATTACTGTTGTGTCGTTGGAATTTTGGCAATCATCACAACTTTTTAATTCAAATGAAAGCAAGCGGAATTAAAAAACAATGCTGGAATTATTGGAGC
>JAURPF010000072.1 GCA_030835325.1 Flavobacteriaceae bacterium
TCGTAGAAGAGAAAAATACAGACGAAGAAACAACTGCTTTACAAATTTGGAAAGACGCTTTAACCAATGTGATGCCACACGTAGAAGTACGTAGCCGTCGTGTTGGAGGTGCAACCTTCCAAATTCCAATGCAAATACGACCAGATCGCAAGATATCAACTGCAATGAAGTGGTTGATTAGTTTTTCAAGAAAACGTAATGAAAAATCTATGGCTTTAAAGCTAGCTTCTGAAATTTTAGCTGCCGCTAAAGAAGAAGGTGCTGCCGTTAAAAAACGTACAGACACACACAAGATGGCTGAAGCGAATAAAGCATTCTCACACTTTAGATTTTAATTAGAAATGGCAAGAGATTTAAGATTTACAAGAAATATTGGTATTGCAGCTCATATTGATGCTGGAAAAACCACGACTACCGAAAGAGTCCTTTATTATACAGGTGTTTCACACAAAATTGGAGAAGTACACGATGGTGCTGCTACAATGGACTGGATGGAGCAAGAGCAAGAACGTGGTATTACTATCACATCTGCAGCGACAACCTGTGAATGGAAATTCCCAATCGAAAATGGGGAGCCTACTCCAGAAACCAAAGCATATCACTTTAATATAATTGACACTCCTGGCCACGTAGATTTTACTGTTGAGGTAAATAGATCGCTAAGGGTTCTTGATGGTTTGGTATTTTTATTTAGTGCAGTAGATGGTGTAGAACCACAATCTGAAACTAACTGGAGATTAGCAGACAACTATAAAGTGCCTAGAATTGGTTTCGTTAATAAAATGGACCGTCAAGGGTCAGACTTTTTAGGAGTTTGCCAGCAAGTAAAAGACATGTTAAAATCAAATGCGGTACCAATCGTTCTTAATATTGGTGACGAAGAAGATTTTAAAGGTGTGATTGACCTAGTAAAAAACCGTGCTATCGTATGGCATGACAAAACTCAAGGAGCAACTTTCGATGTGATCGAAATCCCTGAGGATATGAAAGAAGAAGCTCGTAAATACCGTGCACTCTTAATAGAAGAAGTAGCAAGTTATGACGAGGATCTTTTAGAAAAATTTATGGAAGATGAAAATTCTATTACAGAAGAAGAAGTGCACAAAGCATTGAGAGCTGCTGTAATGGATATGGCCATTATTCCAATGATATGTGGGTCTGCATTCAAAAATAAAGGCGTTCAGTTTCTCTTAGATGCGGTATGTCGTTATTTACCTGCACCTACTGACAAAGAAGGAATTGTTGGTGTGAATCCAAATACGGAATTAGAAGAAATCCGTAAGCCAGACGTAAAACAGCCGTTTGCGGCACTTGCATTTAAAATTGCCACCGATCCTTTTGTAGGACGTTTAGCATTTTTTAGAGCATACTCTGGTCGTTTAGATGCGGGTTCTTACGTACTAAACAATCGTTCTGGGAAAAAAGAACGTATTTCACGTATCTACCAAATGCATGCAAACAAGCAAAATGCAATCGACTTTATAGAAGCTGGAGATATTGGGGCTGCTGTTGGATTTAAATCCATTAAAACAGGCGATACATTATCAGATGAAAAGCACCCTATCGTTTTGGAGTCTATGAACTTTCCTGATCCCGTAATTGGTATCGCAGTGGAGCCTAAGACCAAAGCAGATGTCGATAAATTAGGTATTGGCCTTGCTAAATTGGCTGAAGAAGATCCAACCTTTACTGTGCGTTCTGATGAAGCTTCAGGGCAAACAGTCATCTCAGGAATGGGAGAGCTTCACTTAGATGTAATTGTAGATCGTTTACGCCGTGAATTTAAAGTAGAAGTAAATCAAGGTCAACCTCAAGTTGAGTACAAAGAAGCAATCACTCAATCCGCTGATCACAGAGAAGTTTACAAGAAACAATCTGGTGGACGTGGAAAATTTGCAGATATCGTATTTACAATTGAGCCTGCAGACGAAGGTGTTGTAGGACTTCAGTTTATATCTACTATCAAAGGTGGAAATGTTCCAAAAGAATTTATTCCTTCCATTGAAAAAGGTTTCAAAATGGCAATGGTCAATGGACCCCTTGCTGGTTACGAAGTGGATGCTGTAAAAGTTACTTTAAAAGACGGGTCATACCACGATGTGGATTCGGATCAACTTTCTTTTGAATTAGCCGCGAAGCTAGGATTTAAAAACTCAGCCAAAGCAGCCAAAGCAGTTATCATGGAACCAATCATGAAATTAGAAGTTATTACTCCTGAAGAAAATATGGGAGATATTGTTGGAGACCTTAACCGTCGTCGTGGGCAAGTAAGTGACATGGGCGATAGAGCAGGAGCCAAAACTGTAAAAGCTACAGTGCCTCTTTCAGAAATGTTTGGTTATGTAACCACACTTAGAACGTTATCATCAGGGCGTGCAACTTCCACTATGGAATTTTCACACTATGCTGAAACGCCTTCAAACATCTCAGAAGAAGTTATTAAAGAAGCTAAAGGAATCCAATCTTAAAAGTTAAGAACATGAGTCAAAAAATCAGAATAAAATTAAAGTCTTACGATCATAACTTAGTAGATAAGTCTGCTGATAAGATTGTAAAAACCGTAAAAAATACAGGTGCTATTGTAACGGGGCCAATCCCATTGCCAACACACAAAAAATTGTTTACTGTACTACGTTCTCCGCACGTTAATAAAAAATCGAGAGAACAATTTCAATTAAGCTCTTACAAAAGACTGTTAGACATTTATAGTTCATCTTCTAAAACCATTGATGCTTTGATGAAACTTGAATTGCCTAGCGGGGTAGAAGTAGAGATTAAAGTGTAATTATATTGCACAACAACTCCAAAATAATTTAATTTCTCCTTAAAGAGCAAATTTTTAATTATATAAAACAAAACCATCAATTTTTTTTATTTGATGGTTTTTTTCTTCTTATTTTAGAATGTTTGAACCAAAAATATTTAAATTATTAATAGAAGTAGAAATGTTAAGTGAAAATAAGTTTCAAATATTTTAGGTAGATAGATTAAATTTGTCTAAATTTGCCCCTCGAAAAACAGTGAACACCATCGTGTTTGCTAAAATTATCACTGAAAATCAGTGTTTTACATGTCCCAAGCTTAGTGCGAGGGAAAAACGGAAAAAGTACAATTCAGGGTTGAAATGTGTTTTGACCCTTTATTTTTGGAATAAAAGAGTTAATAAATAAATAAATTAAATATGTCTGGGTTAATAGGAAAAAAAATCGGAATGACCAGCATCTTCGACGCGAATGGTAAAAACATACCATGTACCGTTTTAGAAGTTGGGCCATGCGTTGTTACCCAAGTCAGAACCGAAGAAGTGGATGGTTATTCCGCACTTCAGTTAGGTTTCGATGACAAGACAGAAAAGAGTGCTGTAAAAGCCGAAGTCGGTCATGCTAAAAAAGCTGGCACAACTGTCAAGTCGAAAGTCGCTGAATTCAAAGGTTTTGATGCGGAATACAAGTTAGGTGATACA
>JAURPF010000007.1 GCA_030835325.1 Flavobacteriaceae bacterium
TGCCAAAGAAAATAATTATACAACTTCCCCCGTAAGTGGTCTTAAAGAATTGGATGAAACAAT
Source organism: Flavobacteriaceae bacterium (assembly GCA_030835325.1). Lineage (GTDB taxonomy): Bacteria > Bacteroidota > Bacteroidia > Flavobacteriales > Flavobacteriaceae > Hel1-33-131. The sequence continues at coordinate 64 of JAURPF010000007.1, forward strand.
TCCAGGTCTTGGAGTACAAAGAGCCATTGTAAGATGGTCTTTTGAAGATGGAGTAGAAGTAGGAGATTTTAAAAGTTTTAATATTTCAGGAGGCGGTTTTGTCGTTGCAAAAGTCACTGCTATCAATGAAGCTGGGCTGATGACTGTTGAAAAAGCATCTGTGACAGCACTTCCAGAAATTAGAAAACAAAAGAAGGCACAACTCATTAAAGACCGTATTTCTGCAACCACTTTAGAAGCCATTGCTTCTGACGAAGGACAAATCATTAAAACAGCCTTGGCAGTAAACATGAAAAACCCAACACTTTCAGGTGCTGGAAGAGAGCCTAAAGTAATTGGAACAGCTTTTGGTTTAGAAGAAGGTGCAACCTCCAAACTAATTGTTGGTGAGAATGGGGTCTATGCAATTCAATTGACAAAACTAACCCCTGCAGAGCCATTACCAAATTATCAAGCAGCTGCAAATCGCGTGGGTCAGGCAAAGTCAAATGCGGTGAATACACAACTCTACAACGCACTGAAAGAAGCCGCTGATATCGAAGATAACAGAGCGACGTTTTACTAAAAATTAACAAACATACTAGTTACAAAAGGACTCAGAAATGAGTCCTTTTTTTTACAAAATCATATCCGAAAAAGCCACAACAGTTGTATAGCCTTTTGACTTAAAATAATCCATTGATTCTGCGTTGCCTGTGGCAAGGAAGAAATCACCACCCCAAGCCCCCAAGCTTTTTATAGCTCCCTCATAATCCGAAAATAAGGCCTCTTTTAAAGGGGTTTGTTGGATGAGCTTAGAAATCCTGCGTTCGTGCTGTTCAATGAGCGATTCAAAGGAGTTTAAATCGGTGCAATTTAAGAGGTCTAAAGTCAAGCCATTCAGCTCCGAAAAATCGAGTGTTTGATTTTTGGTATGCGTTTTATAGGAGGCAATCCCATCTCTACTGTTTTGTTTTTGGTTACGGTGCACAAAAAACAAAGCATCCAAAAATGGCGGAGAAAAATTTACAGGGTTGATGCTTGGTGTCCCTTCTTTTAACTGATATAAAATCCCAGAATCGTTCTGGGCACACGCAATGTCAAATCCACTGCCACCAAAAGTGCGTTCCAACAATTCAAAAGAATCCACCTCTGCCCATTGGGATAAATTATTAATGAGGGTAGAGGATGAGCCCAATCCCCAATTTTCAGGAAATTCGAGGGTTGATGTTAATATGTAGCCTTTTTGCGCTTCAAAATGAGTTGGGTTTAATTGTTGTAAGGCATCCAAAACTTGTAGTAAGCGCTGTGCAATGGCTGAAGTATCTGTTGTGGATATTTTTAAGTCCGCATCGATCGTAAATTCAGCTTCAAACCAAACCACGCCTTCGTTTGAAATACTTTTCCAATGGATTGTATTTTTATGGGTTGGTTCTACTTTTAGAGATTGTCCAAACTTTGTGGGTAATGCCAACGCCAAAGCACCATCTAAAACCGCATATTCTGCGCTGATCAATAATTTTCCATGACTATAAAAGGTTTGCATTAGGCTCTTAAATTTTCAATCGCTTTCACAACGGCACTATGGGTTACGGTATGGGTTTTAAAATGCTCGATTAATTGTGCTTTTTCACTCTCATTTGCTTCAAATTGATTTAGGATATTGAGCAAATGCATTTTCATATGTCCTTGCTGAATCCCAGTAGTGGTGAGCGATTTTAAGGCTGCAAAATTTTGAGCCAATCCAGCCACTGCAACAATCTGCATTAATTTTTTTGCGGAAGGATTTCCTAACAATTCCAAGGCTGTTTTTACCATCGGATGTAAAGCTGTCAGCCCACCTACAGTTCCAAGTGCCAGCGGCAATTCAATCCAAAATTTAAACATGCCATTTTCAATTGAAGCATGGGTTAAACTCGAGTAACTTCCCGAACGTGCGGCATAGGCATGTACACCTGCTTCCACAGCTCTAAAATCATTTCCGGTTGCCAAGACTACCGAATCCACGCCATTCATAATTCCCTTGTTGTGGGTCACTGCACGGTAGGGTTCCACTTCTGCAATCCGCACCGCTTGAATAAAAGTATCTGCAAATTCTTGGCCTGAATAGGCTTTTGTTGAGAGTGAGTCAACCGTACAACTTACCTCCGCACGAACGAGACAGTCTGGTACATAATTGGATAAAATACTCATCACCACATGAATGTCTTTAGAACAACTTTTGAAGGTCGTTGCAATTTGCTCCAAACAAGAATTGATAAAGTTTGCACCCATGGCATCCTTTGTTTCAAACGTGACATGTAGTTGGTAATACCCCGAAAGTTGAGTGGTTTTGTCCACCAATTCGATGTCTAAAATGCCACCACCACGTGCTTCCATATTTTTGGTAATGGACTTGGTTTGTTCGAAAAGTTGTGGTTTTATAGTTTTGAAAAGAGATTCCAATTCCTCCAATTTTTCATGAAACATAAAATGAACCTGCCCCACTTTGGTGGTCGATACTACCTCGGCTTTAAATCCGCCACGTTCCATCCAAAATTTTGCAGCATTACTGGCTGCAGCAACAACAGAACTTTCTTCAATCGTCATTGGAATGACATGCATTTTATCGTTAATCAAAAAATTTGGAGCCACTCCAAAAGGCAGATAGAAATTAGAAATCGTATTTTCTGTAAACTCGTCGTGAAGCTTTTGAAGTACTTTATCAGTATTCCAATAGCGTTCCAAATTGGCTTTTGCTTGCGCGTTATTTTTAAAGTGATTAGAAACTAACCAATCAATTTTTTCGGCTTTTGTAAACTTTGAAAATCCAGAAACGGAATTCTGCATGTGTATCTATTTTTGAAATACAAAGATACTATATCTTCATATTATTTTGCAGCAGCAATTATTCTATTTGCGTATTAATGTGTTAATAATTGAGGTTTTCTCCTAATTTTTTAGTAAACTTGAGCTAATATTATCAAAAATTCTTTTTTTTAATGAAATTTCCTTTTATCTACCTAGTTGCGTGTCTGTTTATTTTAACAGCGACAGCTCAAAAAAAATCCATTTCTCTAGATCAAATTTGGGATGGTTCGTTTAGAACACAGGGAATGACTGCCTTGCATTCTATGAACAATGGACAACAATACTCAGTTTTGAATTTTGATAGATCGAGCCGATCTACTTCTGTTGATTTGTACGATTATAAAACCCTGTCCAAAGTAAAAACCCTTGCCACGTCTCAAACAATGGATGCAATTCCATATTTCACAAATTATACGTTTAGTGACGATGAAAGTCAAGTCATTTTGGAAACCAATACAGAACCCATATTTAGATACTCTGTTCTTGGGCTTTATTATGCATATAATATCCAAACTAAAAGGTTGCATAAAATTTCAGAACATAAAATTCAAGAACCAACTTTTTCACCTGATGGCACGAAAGTTGCCTATGGACGAGAGAATAATTTATTTATAAAAGATCTTGTTTCTGGAACCACTAAACAAATCACTTTTGATGGCAAAAAAAATAAAATTATTAATGGAATCACAGATTGGGTTTACGAAGAAGAGTTTGCTTTTGTTAGAGCTTTTGAGTGGAATGCTGCCAGTAGTAAAATTGCATTTATTCGTTTTGATGAATCCGATGTTCCTGAATTCTCAATGGATATTTATGGAACAGATCTCTATCAAACCCAAAAAGTATTTAAGTATCCAAAAGCAGGGGAAACAAATGCAACAGTCTCTCTCCATTTCTATGATTTAAGCACAGACACTATTTCAAGCGTTGCATTGTCAAAAGATTATAACGATTTTTATATTCCAAGAATTAAATGGACGAACGATCCTAATATTTTGTCGGCACAGTACATGAACAGGCATCAAAATAACTTAGATCTTTGGCTATTGAATCCAGAAACCAATCAAGCGGATTTAGTATTATCTGAACAAGACAAGGCCTATGTAGATGTAACGGACAACTTAACATTTTTAAAAGATAATAGTTTTATTTGGACCAGTGAAAAAGACGGATTCAATCATATATATCACTACGCAAAAAATGGGAAGTTAAAAAATCAAATCACAAAAGGTGATTGGGAAGTTACCGCCTATTATGGATACAATGAATCTGCTAAAACAATCTATTATCAATCCGTAGAAAATGGTTCAATAAATCGCGATGTGTATTCAATTCAATTGAATGGTAAAAACAAAAAACGATTGTCTTTTCAAGAAGGTACAAACGATGCAGAATTCAGTGAAGATTTCACTTATTTCATTAAAACCCATTCCAGTGCTGCTTCCCCTCCAAAATTCACTTTAAACGATTCTAAAACGGGCAGACTAATTAAAAATATAAAAGACAATTCAGCACTTTTAAAGAAGTTAGAAACCTATGACTATTCAAATAAAGAATTCAGCACCATTCATGTCAACGGCAATGATTTGAACATGTGGATGCTCAAACCTGCCAATTTTGATCCTTCTAAAACCTATCCACTTTTGATGTTTCAATACTCAGGTCCAGGTTCTCAACAAGTGGCAAATACATGGAGCAGTTCACGTGATTATTGGCACCAATTTTTAGCACAACAGGGCTATATTGTGGCTTGTGTGGATGGACGTGGGACAGGTTATAAAGGAGCAGAATTCAAAAAAGTCACCTACATGAATCTTGTCAAATACGAAACAGAAGATCAAATTCAGGCGGCAAAACAACTTTCAGACTTGCCTTATATAGACCAAAGTCGTATTGGAATTTGGGGCTGGAGTTATGGCGGACACATGAGTACTAATTGCTTACTGAAAGGGAACGATGTTTTTAAAATGGCCATTGCAGTTGCACCTGTGACCAGCTGGCGTTTTTACGACACCATTTACACCGAACGCTTTATGAGAACCCCTCAAGAAAATCCAAGCGGTTATGATGATAACTCTCCATTTAACTATCCAGAATTGTTAAAAGGCGATTACCTTTTGGTGCATGGATCAGGAGATGATAATGTACATGTACAACATACAATGCGCATGGTAGAAGCCTTAATTCAAGCCAACAAACAATTTGATTGGGCAATTTATCCCGATAAAAATCACGGCATTTATGGCGGAAATACGACCATGCATTTATATACCAAAATGACCAACTTTTTAGATGAAAACTTGGGCGATAAACGAACGAATTAAAATCATTCAATTAATACATTTTTAACTTATACTAAAATTTATGTCAACTTCAACAACTGTAAATCAAAAAGAACTATTTGGACAACCTGTAGGGTTATATATTTTATTTTTTACAGAGATGTGGGAACGTTTTTCGTTTTATGGAATGAAAGCTCTTTTAATTTTTTACCTAACTAAATACCATTTATTTTCTGATGATTCAGGGAATTTACTTATTGGAAGTTATGCCGCATTAGTTTATGCTGTTCCAGTAATTGGCGGTTTTATTGCTGATCGTTACCTTGGTTTTCGAAAGGCAATTGTATTTGGAGGTGTTTTGTTAGTTCTCGGGCATCTCGGTATGGCTTATGAAGGCAATGCTGCCACACAATCTATGACTGGAGAAATTATTAGAGATAATCAAGCATTACAATTTTTCTATTTTTCATTATCACTAATTATTCTTGGTGTTGGCTTTTTGAAAGCTAATATTTCGTCCTTGGTTGGTGAATTGTATGAAGTAGGCGACAAACGAAGAGATTCAGGATTCACTATTTTTTATATGGGAATCAATTTAGGATCATTTTTAGCAACAATCATTTGTGTTTGGCTCGGAGAAGAGTACGGGTGGAGTTATGGTTTTGGTGCTGCTGGAGTTGGTATGTTTTTTGGATTGGTTACGTTTGTTTACGGTAAAAAATATTTAAACGGAAAAGGGGAGTCTACAGCTCCAGAGTTATTGAAAAAAACTTTTTTTGGTATAAAAATCGAATGGCTTATTTACATTATTAGCTTATTGTCAGTTTTTGTTTTTTGGCAAATGGTTCAAAGCCATGAAGTCGTTTCATCATCTTTAATGGTTGCGGGTGTTTTATCTGCGGTATATATTTTATACTATTCTATTACTCAAGTAGATAAAAAAGCTAGAGAGCAATTATTTGCACTAACAATTTTAATAGTATTTACAATTATTTTTTGGGCACTTTTTGAACAGGCTTACACCTCTTTAAATCTTTTCGCAGACAGAGTTTTAGATCGTGGCGATATTCCTGCAGGAAGTTTCTTGAGCTTGAATGCTTTATTTATAATTTTACTTGCTCCTGTATTTGCATGGTTGTGGGTAAAATTAGGAAAGTATAATCCAAACACTGCCGTAAAGTTTTCATTAGCATTGATGCTAGTCGGTTTAGGATTTGGTTCTCTTGTTTTAGGAATTAACATATCTGAAATGGGCAAAGTTGGTATGATTTGGTTAGTTATTACCTATTTTCTTCATACTTGCGGTGAATTATGTCTTTCACCTGTCGGGTTATCAGCAGTAACAAAACTGTCACCTCCTAAAATTGTAGGTTTTATGATGGGAGTTTGGTTTCTTGCCACGGCAAGTTCTGAGTTTATTGCATCAATTTTAGCCAATATAGCCTCAGTAGACACTTCCAATGGTACTGCACCAGATTTAAACATTGCCAAGGAATCTTATTTGGTTCTATTTGAATATTTATTTTACACTGGACTTATTTTTGGAGTTCTTTTATTGATTGTGTCTCCATTCATAAAAAAATTAATGCATGGTGTTGATAAAGAACTGAATAGCTAATTTTTTTTAATTAACCAATCATCAAATTATGACAACAGACATTGAAAATATGTTCAAAGACAAAGTCTTAGGGCATCCAGCCGGACTTTTTGTATTATTTTTTACAGAAATGTGGGAACGTTTTTCCTACTACGGTATGCGGGCATTACTGGTGATGTTTTTTACCGCATCACTCCTAGATGGGGGTTGGGGTTGGCCACGAGAGCATGCCTATGCAATTTTTGGAACCTACACTTCGTTGGTCTATTTATCGACTCTCTTAGGAGGGTATTTTGCCGATAAAAAAATTGGTTACCGCTATGCCGTAGTAATTGGAGCATTATTAATGACGCTTGGCCACGGTGCTATGGCAGTAGAAACTCCATTTTTCATTTATTTAGGACTGACTTTACTGGTGTTTGGAAGTGGATTTTTTAAACCAAATATGACCTCAATCATATCTGAAATGTACAAAGGAAAAGACGAGAAAAAAGATGGTGCTTACACGATTTTTTATATGGGTGTCAATGCAGGTGCTTTTTTAGGGATCCTACTTTGTGGTTACCTTGGTGAACAAGTAGGATGGCGTTGGGGCTTTGGTCTCGCAGGTGTTTTTATGATGTTCGGGTTGCTTCAATTTTGGTTTGCTCAAAATATTTTTGGAAACATCGGAACAAAACCAGTCAAGACAGAGACTACCAAAATCGAAACCAGTGCAATTGAACCTAAACTAAATCCA
>JAURPF010000073.1 GCA_030835325.1 Flavobacteriaceae bacterium
CTTCTAAATCCTCAGAACGCCTGATAGTCCCTTTAATAGGTTGAGACATTATTTCTAAACCTACTTTTTTTAAATAACGTTCTGGAGAAGATGATAATAAAAATTTATCCCCCATTTTAAGAAAGGTAGCAAACGGTGGTTGTGAAATCTTATTAAGTTTAAAATACGTTTCTAAAGAATTTATATCTGCATGTGCATAAAATTCTTGACAAAAATTAGCCTCATAAATATCACCCCGATGGATGTGAGACAATAGAGTACTAACCTGTTTTATGTACTGATTCTTAGAAATTCGAGATTCAATTTGAATGTTATTTTTGTGAGATGAACTATTTTGAAGTGAAAACGTTTCAATCGATTTGAGATCGGCATCAACCTCTTTAGAAACAACGTTCAGATATCTAATTGTTAACTTATCTTCTTTAAATAAAAACAATCTTTTAGGTTGAAAAAAACAAAGGTCTGGAAAGTCGAGCCCATCAAAGTTTTGTGACCTCAGAGGTTCTGTATCGTTTTTTAAGTCATACGAAAGGTATCCGAAAATCCAATCATTGGTCATAGATTGGTATTCTTTTAGTTTTTGGAATCCATCGAGAGCATCGGTCTGAATACCCGTAAAAGCATCCACAGCTAGGATAGAATCATAACTACTATGAGGTTGTAAGTACTGATTAGAATCCAGCCAAACAATGTCTTCAAATTGTTGTGCCCAAGCTAATAACTGAGTTTTAAATCCCTCTACCGAATGAAGGGTGATTTGTTTATGGTCTCTCAACGACTGATAATTTTCATTACAAAGTTAATCAGTTCTAAATAATAAATCATCACTTTACAAGAATACCTTACCTTTGAAGCAAAATTAATTCCAATGGTATCATTTAAAGACTTTAAATTAACCACACCTCTAAGTAATGCACTTGAGGATTTAGGATTTATTGAACCCACACCCATTCAGAAGGCGGCTTTCAGTGTGATCTGTTCAGGAAAAGACGTTGTTGGAATTGCTCAAACAGGAACTGGTAAAACATTGGCTTATTCCTTACCTCTTGTAAGGAATTTGACCTATTCGACACAAGAAAACCCTCGTATTTTGATTTTAGTACCTACTAGAGAGCTGGTAGTTCAGGTGGTGGACTCTTTAAATGAATTAAACGTTTATACAAACAATCGTGTTTTAGGGGTTTATGGCGGAACTAACATCAATACTCAAAAACAGCAAATTGCAGAAGGGATTGATATTCTTGTGGCAACTCCAGGACGTCTTTATGACTTGGCATTGAGTCGTGTTTTACAACTTAAAAGCATTCAAAAACTGGTCATTGATGAAGTAGATGTCATGCTCGATTTGGGTTTTAGACACCAATTGATTAACATTTTTGATTTGTTACCAGAACGCCGACAGAATATTATGTTTTCGGCTACGATGACCACAGATGTCGATGCTTTAATTAGTGATTTTTTCATTGATCCTGAACGTATTTCAGTGGCAATTTCGGGAACTCCACTCGAGAACATCATGCAATTTCGTTACGACGTTCCTAATTATTATACAAAAGTAAATTTGATTCGATTTTTAATGGAAGATCGCGAGGAATATTATCGTGTTCTTATTTTTGTATCGAACAAACGCATGGCGGATCGTCTTTTTGAATCTCTTGAAGAAGTTTTTAATGAAGAATGTTGTGTGATTCATTCCAATAAAACTCAGAATTACCGTTTGCGTAGTATTGAACAATTTAGAGAGGGATTTAATAGGATTTTGGTGGCAACGGATGTCATGGCACGTGGATTGGATATTGATGATATATCACATGTGATTAGTTTTGATACTCCCGAGTATCCAGAAAATTATATGCACCGAATTGGTCGTACGGGACGGGCGAAACGAAAAGGGACGAGTCTTTTGCTTTCTAAAGACAATGAGACCGATTCTAAAGATGCGATAGAAACATTGATGCAAATGAAAATTGAAACTTTAGAAATCCCTGAGGTTGTCGAAATTTCAACAGATCTTATCGAAGAAGAGCGACCACAATTAAAAGAACCTTATAACCCTCATAAACAAAAAGATGAGGATGCTCCTGGACCTGCTTTCCATGAGAAAAAAGACAAAAATAAAAAAGAAAACTTAGGAGGTTCTTACAAATTCATTATTGCTAAAAAGTATAAAAAACCAAAAACTAGAGGGGATAAAAACTACAATAAGCGGAAAAAGAAATAGGGATTAAAGTAGTGCTTGACAATACACTTCATTATAAACTCCTAATAATTTTTCTTTGGCGCGTTTTAATCTCATCTTAATGGCACTTTCACCTGCATTATGAAGATCCATAAGGTCTTTAACACTTTTAAACTCATGGTATTTCAACATTAAAATTTGTTTGTCTTCAAAAGGAATTAGTTCCAATGCTTCATTCAATTTCTCTAACTTTAGCATCTGAATAAGGTCTTCATCACTCGATTGTACAATGAGTTCATCGCACATTTGTTCAATATTTGATGTGATTTTTTCAAATTTATTAAACTTATTTCGATGAAAATAGTTGACACAATGATTATAAGTAAATGAATATAACCATGTTGAAAATTTAGAGGTTCCATTGAAGGTATGTATTTTATCCAATAATTTTAGAAAAATATCTTGACAAATATCTTCGGCTTCTTGATTGTTATTTGAAAAACTCAAACAGGTATTAAATACCTTAAATATATAACGTTCATACAGTACCTTAAAAAGTACGGGGTCTTTTGAGCTTACAATTAATTCCACCAACACCTCATCGGTTAATTTGTATGGTAAATAGGAATCATTCAAAGTTAGAATTGGGTATTACTATTGGTTATTCAAAATTTAACCAACCTGTTATTAATAATTTTGTTTAACTATTTTGATAAAACATTAATCAAAATATTGATAATCAACTAGTTAAATATACTAAAAAAATTAATAAATACGAGAGCTTGAAACTGAAAATAATAATTAAAAACAAAAACCCCTCCACAATGTGGAGGGGTTTGTATATTAAATTGAGAATAAATTTAGATATGTAGTGCGCGGTCTTCAGTAGCAGCGAGGGCAGCTTCTTTAATCGCTTCAGCAAAAGTTGGATGTGCATGTGACATTCTAGAGATATCTTCGGCAGAGGCTCTAAATTCCATTGCAACAACAGCTTCGGCTATTAAATCGGCACAACGTGCACCAATCATATGAATTCCTAAGACTTCATCTGTTGATTGATCGGCTAAGATTTTTACAAATCCATCCAAATCCATACTTGCACGGCTACGTCCCAAAGCACGCATTGGAAATTGACCTGATTTGTAAGCAATTCCTTGTTCCTTAAGTTGCTCTTCTGTTTTTCCTACAGAAGCGACCTCAGGCCATGTATAAACAACTCCAGGAATCAAGTTATAATTTATATGTGGTTTTTGACCTGCTAGGGTTTCCGCTACAAACACGCCTTCTTCCTCAGCTTTATGTGCCAACATTGCTCCTTTGATAACATCACCAATAGCATAAATATTAGAAGCGGAGGTTTGTAAGTGTTCGTTCACTTCAACCTGTCCACGCTCAGTGAGTTTTACACCTGCAGATTCTGCATTTAATCCCGCCGTATAAGGGCTTCTTCCGACAGAAACCAAACAATAGTCGCCTTTAAATTCTACAAGCTCCCCTTTTTTGTTTTCTGCTTTAACAGTTACTTCTGCTCCTTTACGTTCAACATTTGTGACTTTATGAGAAACATTAATGTTGAATTTTTGTTTTCTAAAAACTTTGTTTAATTCTTTAGAAAGTCCAGCATCCATGGTAGGCAAGATACGATCCATATATTCTATAACAGTAACCTCAGACCCTAACCTTTTGTAAACTTGACCAAGTTCCAATCCAATCACACCACCACCAATAATGATTAAGTGTTTTGGGATTTCTTTTAATTTCAATGCTTCTGTAGAGGTGATAATACGTTCTTTATCTACCGTTGCAAATGGTAAACTTGTGGGTTTACTTCCCGTTGCAATAATACTGTATGTTGCTTCAATTTCTTCATTAGAATCTCCACTAATAGTGATATGAGTTGAATCTTTAAAAGCTCCAAGGCCATGATAGACATCAATTTTATTTTTAGTCATCAGAAAATCAATCCCTCCTGTGGTTTGATCGACAACAGCTTGTTTACGGCCAATCATTTTTTCAAGGTTGACTTTGATCTCACCAGGGATTTCAATGCCATGAGCTTCAAAATGCTTGACAGCATCTTCGTAATGATGAGAAGAATCTAACAATGCTTTACTTGGTATACATCCTACATTTAAACAAGTGCCTCCTAACGTAGCGTATTTTTCAATAATAGCAGTTTTCATTCCTAACTGCGCACAACGAATGGCAGCCACATATCCGCCAGGGCCAGAACCTATGATAGCAACATCATATGATTTCATAATAATTTTATTTTTTTAATTTAATACAAAAATACAAACATATATTCAATGGAAGAATAATTTGATGTCTAAATATTTACGGCTGTTGTATGTTTAACTTCTGAAATTACAAACATGCTATTACTACTGCCAATATGATCAATATTAGTGAGTTTATTAACCATAAATTTCCGAAATGAAGCCATGTCTTTCACGTGCACTTTAAGTAAGTAATCATAATCCCCGCTCAAATGATAAACCTCCAAAATTTCGTCAATAATGGCCACTTCTTTTTCAAATTGATTTACCAGTTTTTGAGAATGTTTCACTAGTTTTATATGACAAAATGCTATAAAAGACCTTCCAATACTTTCCTTGTTAAGCAAGGCAACATAATGATCGATTACTCCTGCTTTTTCAAGTTTTTTGATACGTTCATAAACAGCAGTTACTGACATGTTAAGTTTTGATGCCAATTCTTTATTGGTTTGTTTCGCATCTTTTTGAAGATAATTTAACAACTGTGCATCTATAGAATCTAATTTCATATTGGAAAAATTTCTAATTTAAATTTGTTATTAACAAAAATATAAATTTATTATCTATGTTTATTTAATAAATCAGTTTTATTTATTGAAAACAAATGAAGTTATTGTTTTTAATCCTAAAAATATTGAATTTTGATAAAATTTAAACCACATTACCATGGCTTTTAAACCCGCAGACGACATTCAAGACTTACAATATTTTGGAGAATTTGGTGGTGTCAACCCCTCTATTTCTGATGCAACAACTTTTACATTTATTTCTGCCAAAACAATGTCGGACACTTTTGAAGGCAATACCGAAGGTTGTTATTTGTACGCACGTCACACAACCCCCTCCAATTTATACTTAGGGGAAGCTCTCGCCGCTCTAGAAGGCACCGAAACAGCTACTGTGTTTGGGTCTGGAATGGGCGCTATTACAGCAGTACTTATGCAACTCTGTGGGGCTGGCGATCATGTTGTTTCGAGTCGTACGATTTATGGAGGAACCTATGCCTTTTTAAAAAACTTCGCTCCCAAGCTAAACATCCAAACAAGCTTTGTAGATATTACAAAATTAGACAGTGTCGAAGCAGCCATTTCGCCACAAACCAAAGTCCTTTATTGCGAGTCTGTGAGTAACCCTCTATTGGAAGTGGCCAATATTACTGCATTGGCAACCCTTGCAAAAAAACACAACTTACAATTGGTGGTTGATAATACGTTTTCGCCCTTATCTATTTCACCCAATGAATTAGGAGCTGATATTGTAATTCACAGTTTAACAAAATTTATTAACGGAACGTCTGATACCGTAGGAGGTGTCGTTTGTGGCACACAAGAGATGATTGACCGTTTACGAAGTGTTATTGATGGTGCAGCTATGTTATTTGGATCTACAATGGACAGCCGTCCATCTTCTTCAATATTAAAAAATCTTAGAACCCTTCACATTCGCATGAAACATCACAGTAAGAATGCAATGTATTTGGCTGAAAAGTTTGAATGTGATGGCATCACAACTGTTTACCCAGGGCTTGAGTCGCATCCCTCTCATGAAATATATAAACAGATGATGAATCCTGAATACGGATTTGGAGGCATGTTGACAATAGATGTAGGAAGTTTAGAAACCGCAAATACATTAATGGAGTTAATGCAAAAAGAAAATTTAGGCTATTTAGCTGTGAGTTTAGGATTTTATAAAACTCTGTTCAGTGCACCTGGTAGCTCCACTTCTTCAGAAATTCCAGAAGAAGAACAAAAGGAAATGGGACTGAGCGAAGGGTTAATTCGATTTTCTGTAGGATTGGACAACGATATAGAACGAACCTACCAGCTAATGAAGTCCTGTATGAAGTCTGTAGGAGTCTTATCTTAGATCCCTTTTATACGAGTCCAAAAAGCAACTAAATCTCCCTCATTTACATTAGAACTATAAAAGGGAGTTGCCTCCCATCGTTCGTTTTTTTTGGTAATGGTAAATTTAAAAATAGAAGAATTTGGATCGTTTTCATCCATCAATGGATACCGTAAGTCTTTAAATAAAAAAGTGTTTGGGGTGTCTGTTATATTCAGGTTATAATAACCATTACTAAACCAAGCAAGAGTTTCTAAATCTTTAGGCATCCCTTGTATTAACTCATGGTTTTTAGGAAGGAAGTGCCATTTGCCTACATTGGGATCAGCATCCAAAATCGAATAAAATCCGACATAATAGGCATCGGTTGTTTCGGCAATGCCATACCAAAGAATATTATTCAATATGGTTGGCTGAGTTTGAAAACGGACATAATCAATCTGTTGAAGTTCCAATGATTTTTTATACACGCCATGTACGTGGTATTTATTAATAAGGGTAAATAACATATATAAAGAGCTTACCCCCAACCCAATTTTTAGCAGCAAACGGCGTTTTTTTGAAGTCCGCTTAACCCACATCATAATAATTAAGGCAATTAAAAAAGGGAGTGTATATAGTGGATCGGCTACAGCGATATTATTAAACGCAACTCTATAATCTGAAAAGGGTGCAAATAATTGCGTGCCATAGGCGGTAAAGGAATCTAAAATAGGATGGGTAAAAATAGAGGCAAAAAAGAGCCAAATCCAATCTTTTTGAGTGGTCATGCCATAACGTTTCCCTCTGTTATAAATCCAAAAAACAAGCATTCCAAATCCAACAGCCGCCAAAATAGCAAAGAGGAATGAATGCATAAACCCGCGATGAAACGCCATCGCATCAATTTCGTTGTTAAAAAGTAGTTTTCCAACAAACACATCCAAATCGGGAATGGTCCCTCCAATTGCACCAAAAAGTAAGGCACGGTTGCCAATTTTTTTGCCAAGAACAGCTTCACCACAAGCGGCGCCTAATACAATTTGAGTGATCGAATCCATAGAGATCTCAAAAATACAATTATTTGAAACTGTTTCGATTTTTTTGTGTGTTAATTATATTATGAATTCAACATTCTTCTTCTCTTGCGTTGTTACTATAAAATTTGTATCATTACAACCGCTATGAAAGCAGCCACTGTAGTACAACTCAATAAAGAATTAGAAACCTTAGATCCAGAGCATTTAAAATCGCTCTGTTTGCGCTTGGCACGTTTCAAATTAGAAAACAAAGAACTTCTCACCTATTTGCTTTTTGAATCTGAAAATGAGTCCTATTATATTGAAGGTATAAAAGAGACCGCAGATTTATTATTTGAGGAAATTAATACCAAAGGCTATTTTTACATCAAAAAAAGTGTGCGAAAAATTTTACGGTTGCTAAAAAAACACGCCCGTTATTCAAATAAAAAGGAGACCGAAATTGAGCTTCTGCTCTATTATTGTTACAAACTCAAAACTTTTAAACCCTCTATAAACAACAATGCAACACTTACTA
>JAURPF010000074.1 GCA_030835325.1 Flavobacteriaceae bacterium
ATGTGGACCTCATCAATAATGAATACCTTAAAATTACCAATCTGAGGCGGAATGCGAACTTGGTCTATTAAATGTCGGATGTCATCAACTGAGTTATTACTAGCCGCGTCCAACTCAAAAATATTAAAGGCAAAATCTTCGTCTTCTACCTTGTCAATATCCTCTTCATTTATTTTACGAGCGAGGATTCTGGCACAAGTAGTTTTACCTACTCCTCTGGGTCCGCAAAAAAGAAAAGCTTGTGCTAAATGGTTGTTTTTAATGGCGTTTTCTAACGTACGCGTAATCGAAGCTTGACCCACAACATCTTCAAATGTTTGAGGTCTGTATTTTAATGCCGATACAACAAATGGTTCCATAAAAATCTTATTAAAACAAATTTAAAAATTCAAAGCTGACTGCGTAAATTAAACACTATAAAATTAAAAGGAGTTATTAACAATTTATGTATTTTTGCGCCAAAGCAGATCGCCTTATCGCTGTTCGTTTTAAAACGAAGGGAGGAAAGTCCGGACACCATAGTGTATTATAGTGGCTAACGGCCACCAGTCGTAAGGCTAGGAAAAGTGCAACAGAAAGGATGTACAGGTTAAGCTGTAGTGAAACCAGGTAAACTCTATAAGGTGCAATGTCATGTATATCAGTGCTTGAGTGCGACACGTGCGATGCTGAAGGGTAGGCAGCTAAAGTTTACTGGTAACAGTAAACGTAGATAAATGATAAGGGTCACATTTGTGATACAGAATCCGGCTTATAGATCTGCTTTTTTTTTATTTTTCAAAAAAACTAAATCGGTTTCCTCCATATCCTTTCATTTCTGTGAATTGAGGAGCAGATGCTAAATCGGTATGTTTTGAATGCTCTATGATTAGCACACCTTCTGTTTCTAAGAGTTCATTTTGAAATACAAGTTCAACGATTTTTAAAAACTTTTCAAGTTCAAGTTCATAAGGTGGATCGGCAAAAATAATTGTATGAGGTTGTTTTGTTTTTTCTAAAAATCCAAAGACATCTGCTTTTACAACTTGGATGGGCATGTTGAATTCTTCAGAAGTTTGAGAAATAAATTTTGTGCAATGAAAATTTTGATCTATTGCCACAATAGATTCCGTTCCTCTTGAAGCAAATTCATAGCTAATATTTCCGGTGCCTGAAAATAAATCCAGTACAGAGATGTCATGAAAATGATATCGGTGGTTGAGGATGTTAAACAGTGCTTCTTTTGCCATATCGGTTGTTGGACGTACCGGTAGTTTTTTTGGTGCCATAATCCGTCTGGCCTTAAACGTTCCAGAGATGATTCGCATTATAAGCTGTTTAAAAGTGTGAAATGTTTAGAACTCGCATTGGTGCTGTATAGCATGGCGTCTATTGATAAAAGACTGACGTGTCTGACATATTTGTATGCAATCTTGAAAAGGGGATTATTTTCATCCTGTAATCCCATTAATATCACTGGAAATTCTTCTGGGTTAAGTTGTAATTGTTCAGCAGTGAATAGGAGGTAATAGATAAAATCTTCTTTGGTGATGTATTCGAAGCGGTTATAAAACTTTAGTTTATTGTTTTCGACTACAATAATTTCAAAATGTGATTTCTCAATATTGAGATACATTTTCAATGATTTTGAGTTTTTTTCGAGAGTCAATACACGATTTAATAGAATGGTGGCACTGTGTTTATATACAAAACTTCCAAATCGTTCAAATATAAAATTATTAATATTTACAAGGGGTACGTATACAACCATAAGATCTTCAATTGTAAGAGGGTCATAAGTAACAAAATCTGTTTTTAATATTTTGGCATTAAATTTAAGATAATCTACTAGGTTGGTTTCGTCAAACAAAGGTTTAGGAACTAGGGTTGCCAATTCATTGTCGTGAATGACAGTAACGCTTCCAAATGGTTTTTGAAGGCTTTCTGTGCTATTAAAACTATGTGTAAGTTGGTCTAAAAGAGCTTGTGGGGTTTGTTTTTTATCAAAATTAACGGAGTCCAAAAATTCAATTTTTGATTCCATTACGTTTAAAACAAAAAAAGAAAGTCCATTCAAGTTTACTTGAATGGACAATTCATATATAGATTCTGATATGTTATTATTGCTTAGAATAATTTTTTGGCCAGTTTCCATTAGTATTTATTTCATCCATAGATCCTACTTTAAGAGTAGGTCCATTAACGCCTTCTACAGATTTAACTTCAGATTCAAGTTCAACAAAGTTTTTGTCTTGGTCAAACAAGAGGACTTCTTTGGAAACAAAGGCTTCAAATACAGGGATGTTAATACCATTCTGTTCTAAAAGTCCTGCCTTTAGCTGAAATATTTTGCTATTTTCCATCAAAGATTTGTAATCTTGCTGTTTTTTTGTAGATGAAGGTAAAGAGCTTACCCAATTATCATATTTGTCTGATTGAACTCCAGGCACCCTCATCATTGTTTTATATCGTGGATCGTCCCCAAACAAGGAGTCTTTTACAGGAACAAATCCAAGGGTGTCAATGATAACAATTTCTTTTGTGGTATCTACACCATAAAGACGTGTTAGTTTTTTATCAATTATTGTAGAATCTCTTCGTTGTGTAATCGTAAACTTTTCGGTTTCAATAAATTTAACTAAACTATCCCAATTTGCTTGAAATTGACCAGTAACAGTTCTGTGCGCTAATTCAGAATCTCTAATATCCTTAAGGTTTTCGATCACTACTTTATAACGCTGTTCTTTAATTTTATTAAAGTTAATTTTACCATAAATAGAAAAAATAAGTATATACCCTAAATAAATACTAAGTCCCCAAAGACCAGCAAGAATTAAGGGTTTGTATTTTTTTGGATTGTATTTATCAATAAGATAAATAATTCCAATAGCAAGAAGAATAGCTATAATGATTATTACAAAAGATTTCATATTATTTAAAGTTCTAATGAGACAGCACAAATCTACAATTTTTTTTTATTCAATAAAGTGAATGTTACTAAAAATCATTTCTATATTTGAATAAATTAATATCTGCGACACATTTTAATGAATTCAAACGAATTTTATAAGCTACTTAAAACCAGTTTTCCCTTTACTCCAACAGCAAAGCAAAACATTGGTTTACAACAACTTTCAGATTTTATTTTCAGTAAGGTTGCCAATGAAATCTTCGTTTTAAAGGGTTTTGCAGGTACTGGAAAAACAACAATCATTGGGGGCATTGTAAAAAATTTATGGAACGCTCAAAAAAATGCAGTTTTACTCGCCCCAACAGGCCGTGCTGCGAAAGTCATTAGCAACTATTCAAAGAAGGAAGCCTTTACTATTCACAAAAAAATTTATGTGCCACGTTCCGAAAAAAATGGCAAAATTTCTTTTGTACTTGCTCCAAATAAGCACAAAAAAACTCTTTTCATTGTTGATGAAGCCTCTATGATTTCTGACGTTTCCAATCAAGCAAAATTATTTGGAACCGGGGCATTGTTAGACGATTTAATTCAATATGTGTATTCTGGTTTTCAGTGTAAGTTGTTATTGATTGGAGATACTGCACAATTGCCTCCAGTCCAATTAGATTTAAGTCCCGCTTTAAATGAATCTAATTTAGAACTCAATTATAACAAAGAAGTTATTCGTTTAGAATTGGACGAAGTAGTTAGACAAGGGGAAGACTCTGGAATTTTATTTAATGCAACCAATTTGAGGGAAGCTATCTCAAATTCGTATTTTGATTCTTTTGAATTCAATCTAAATGGGTTTAAAGATATTGTGCGATTAAATGATGGTTATGAAATTATGGATGCCATTAATGATGCTTATAGTAGTTTAGGAAATGAAGAAACAGCTCTAATTGTACGATCTAATAAACGTGCAAACCTGTATAATGAGCAAATCCGTTCGCGTATTTTGTTTAATGAAAATGAATTAACTGCCGGAGATTTTTTGATGATTGTTAAAAACAATTACTTCTGGTTAAAACCCACCAGTGAGGCTGGATTTATCGCTAATGGAGATATTATTGAAGTTTTGGAAGTGTTTAGCGTTAAAGAACTCTATGGTTTTCGTTTTGCAGAAGTTAAAATACGTATGGTAGATTATCCTAAAATGCGTCCGTTCGTAACCGTTTTAATGTTAGACACAATCACTCTAGAAACACCTTCGTTACCGTATGAAGAATCCAATAAATTATATCAAGAAATTTTAAAAGATTTTGAGGATGAACCATCTTCCTATAAACGTTTTTTAGGAGTTAAAAAAAGTAAATATCTAAATTCACTTCAAGTGAAATTTTCTTATGCGATTACCTGTCATAAGTCACAAGGTGGGCAGTGGGACACTGTATTTGTTGAGCAGCCCTATTTGCCTAATGGAATCGATAAAGATTATTTGAGATGGCTTTATACTGCCGTTACACGTGCCAAAGAAAAATTATATCTTATTGGTTTTAAAGATGATTTTTTTGAAAGTTAAAGTATATTTCTTTTAATAACGAATCAAAAAAATTGTACTTTTGAACCTGAAATCTTTTTAAGATCAAATGAAAGTAATAGCAACGATTCCTGCCCGTTATAGTGCGTCTCGTTTTCCTGGAAAATTGATGCAAGACCTTGCAGGCAAAAGTGTCATTCTCAGAACCTATGAGGCTACAATTGAAACTAATTTGTTTAGTGCTGTTTATGTGGTTACAGATAGTGAGATTATTTCAAATGAAATTAGAAATCATGGCGGTAATGTCATAATGAGTCAAAAAGAGCATGATTCGGGAAGTGACCGAATTGCGGAAGCCGTACAAAATATAGATTGTGATATAGTGGTTAATGTTCAAGGGGATGAACCGTTTACCGAACGTTTGAGTTTACAAAAAGTTTTAAGTGCTTTTGAAAATGATGCAAATGAAGAAATTGACTTGGCTTCTCTAATGGTTCAGATTACTGATGCGGATGAAATCCAAAACCCTAACTCCGTCAAAGTAATTGTTGATCAACGCAATTTTGCATTGTATTTTTCAAGAAGTCCAATTCCTTTTCAAAGAGACAAAACAGCAGATACTAAGTATTTTAAGCATAAGGGAGTTTATGCTTTTAGAAAAAAGGCACTGCTAGATTTTACTAAACTTCCTATTAAGATGTTAGAAGCTTCAGAAAAAATTGAATGCATTCGTTATTTAGAGTTTGGAAAAAAAATAAAAATGGTAGAAACGGATATTCAAGGCATAGAAATTGACACGCCTGAGGATTTAGAGCGTGCCAAGAATTTATGGAAAAAATAATTATTTATTTAATAGAAATTGAAGAAGGAGTTAGATATAGATAGATGGAATCGCAAACATCATTTCAATCATTTTAATGCACTAGCAGACCCGTATTTTGCAGTGACAATTCCCTTTGATGTAACCTTAGCTTACAAAAAATCAAAGGATACAGGTTCAAGTTTTTTTGCAATCTATCTTCATGACTGTATGAAAGCAATTAATGCTGTTGAAAATTTTAAATACAGAATTGTTGACAACCAAGTTTTTGAGTACGATGTTATTCACGCTTCTGCAACCCTATCAAGAGCTGATAATACTTTTGGCTTTAGTTTTATTAATTTCTCAGAAAGCTTTAAAGAATTTAACACAAATATCCAAAATGAAAAACAACGCATCAACGATTCTTCAGAACTTTATCCTCCAGTAAATGGCTTAAACTGTATCCATTGCTCTGCATTGCCTTGGTTTTCTTTCACCTCCCAAAAAGAGCCTTTTTCGGGCATCAAAGATTCAGTACCAAAATTCGCATTTAGTAAAACCTATAAAAAAAATGACTTATTAATGATGAATGTAGGAGTCCATGTAAATCATGCTTTAATAGACGGGTATCATGTTGGGCAATTTGCTGAGCGCTTTCAAACAAATCTTAACCACTAACAGAAAATTATTATCAACTAATTTTAACTCATTATGAAAATGAATTTTAAAAATTTCCCAATGGTTTCCAAAGTTGTCTTTGGTCGTGGAAGTTTTACCCAATTAGTTGAAATTATATCCCCAAAGCGTCAGAGTGATAGTGCCCCTTTTATTTTTCTTGTCGATTCGGTATTTGAAAATAATACTTCTTTAATTTCAAAAATTCCATTACTTTATAAAGACCAAATTATTTTTATTTCGTCCAAAGAAGAACCCAAAACCTTACAAGTAGATCGTTTGGTTGAAGATATTATTTTAAGCTCGAGTGTATTGCCCTCAGGGATTATAGGAATAGGAGGGGGAACCCTCTTGGATTTGGCCAAAGCAGTCGCTTTGATGCTTACCAATAACGGTTTTAGTCATGAGTATCAAGGTTGGGATTTGATCAAAAACAAAGGAATCTATCATGTTGGTATTCCAACAATTTCAGGTACAGGTGCCGAAGTGTCTAGAACAACCATTTTGACAGGGCCTACCATGAAATTAGGAATTAATAGTGATTTCACCCCTTTTGATCAAGTGATTTTAGATCCAGAGCTTACCCAGGGTGTTTCAAAAGAACAATGGTTTTATACAGGAATGGATTGTTATATTCATTGTATAGAATCACTTGAGGGTAAGTTTATCAACTCCTTTAGTAAAATATATGGAGAAACTGCTTTGAAGCTTTGTAAAGAAGTCTTCCTCGATACCTTAAGTACAGAAGAAAGTCAAGATAAATTGATGATGGCCTCTTGGCATGGTGGGATGAGTATTGCTTATTCTCAAGTTGGTGTTGCCCACGCATTGAGTTATGGTTTATCCTTTTTGTTAGGAACCAAACACGGAATTGGAAACTGTATTGTATTTGATCATCTATCTGAATTTTATCCTGAAGGAGTCAAATTATTTAAGCAGATGAAAGCAAAGCATAATATTTCATTACCAAAAGGGATATGTGAAAACCTCACAGACAAACAATTTGATATCATGATTGATGTTTCTTTAAGCTTAGAGCCTTTATGGGAAAATGCTCTTGGTAAAGATTGGAAATCCAAAATAACACGCTCTCGTTTGAAAGACCTTTACTCAAAAATGTAAGAATGCAATCTATATCAAAATTTATATACCATCGTCTTTTAGGATGGAAAGTAACAGGTTTTAATGATTTTGATTCCGTAAAAAAAGCAGTGCTTATTGCTGCACCTCACACCAGTTGGCATGATTTTTATATAGGGATTCTATTAAGGTCCTGTCTAAACATACAGGCTAATTTTATTGGAAAGGAAGCATTGTTTAACACGTTTACAGGATGGTTTTTTAGAATGCTTGGTGGCGCTCCTGTACGCAGAAGTGCAAATGAAAAACAAGTAGATGCCATTGCACGATTGTTTGAAAATAGAGACGTATTTCGTATGGTATTAGCCCCAGAAGGCACACGTAAAAAAGTAGATGCTTGGCGAACAGGATTCTACTATATAGCCAAAACAGCTAAAGTACCCATAGTGATGCTGTCTTTTGATTTTGAAAATAAAGAAAATTGCTTCTCAGAACCTTTTTACCTTACAGATGATATTGAGGCTGACTTTAAGTTTATGCGAGACTTTTTTAAAGGCATTAAAGGAAAAATTCCTGAATACTCTTAGCTACTCTTGCATGGTGTGATACACATTCTGAACATCGTCATCTTCTTCTAATTTTTCTAACAGTTTTTCAACATCCGCAACTTGCTCCTCGTTTAAAGGTTTAGTAACTTGAGGAATTCGCTCAAATCCAGATGATAGAATTTCAATTTCTCGTGTTTCTAAAGCAGATTGAATGGCTCCAAAACTTTCGAAGGGTGCGTAAATCAGAATACCATCATCATCGGTAAAAACTTCTTCGGCTCCAAAATCGATAAATTCCAGTTCAATTTCTTCAACATCTAATCCTTCCGAATTTATTCTAAAATTACAAGTATGATCAAACATAAACGCAACCGAGCCAGAAGTTCCTAAACTTCCATTACATTTATTAAAATAGCTTCGTACGTTTGCAACGGTACGGGTATTGTTGTCGGTTGCTGTTTCAACGAGAACAGCAATACCATGAGGAGCATAGCCTTCAAACAAAACTTCTTTATAATCTCCTTGACTCTTGTCGCTCGCACGTTTAATGGCACGCTCAATGTTTTCCTTAGGCATATTGACAGCCTTTCCATTTTGAATTACGGCTCTTAAACGCGAATTACTATCTGGATCGGCACCGCCTTCTTTGACAGCCATAACAATGTCTTTTCCAATTCGTGTAAACGCTTTGCTCATTGCTGACCAACGTTTCATTTTTCTTGCTTTGCGAAATTCAAATGCTCTTCCCATGGTAGTATATTCTAAAAATGTTTAACAAAAATAAAAAGGCTAGATCGAAAAACAAGTATAATTCGCTCTAAAACTTTAAAATAGAGAATCAAAGAGTTCCAGACTATACATTTGAAGGTGTTTTGGAAGGATGTTTTCTTTTGGTAAAACCGCTAAATACCGCTCGTCATTGGTGGTGTATACCAATTTAAATTTTGGATTTTTTGCCCCAATTTTTGAAACTAAATTTTTTATAAATTCGTCGTGATGTACTAAATCTTTACTTCCAACATGAAAAATACCATATTTGTTTCGGTTGATAATATAGTGCAATTGTTGAGTGAACTTTCTATCGGAAATGACATTCATTATCAAATTTGGAAACAATTCAATTGGAACGTCTAATTCGAGGTGTAATTTTAGTTCATTCAGCCTTGGAGAAGGCACGCCAAAAACCATAGGCAATCGCAAAATGGCAACTTTTTTAGGAGGAAGTTTTAAGAATAAATGTTCAAGTCTAATTTTAAAATGACCATAAATACTGTTGCTCAGAGTAGTATCACTTTCATAACTCGGATATTTGCTGTAAGCATCAAATACATTTGCAGCGGATAAAAAAATCATCTTGCATTTTTTTTCACTAGATACAAACTCAAAAATATGTTTATGTGCTGTTAATTGCGCTGCAAAATCTCCTCTTAGTGCAGAAATTATAAGGGTTGGTTTGACCACTTTTAGAATTTCAAAAATATCATCAACCTCAAAATCATAATGATAAAATTGCTTGTTATTCTCAAATGCCAAAAGAGGGGTTCGATAGGTGCCAAAGGTTTGATAATAGGGGTGAAGTTCTTTATATATGGCACTTCCCAAATAGCCACTGACACCTAAAATCAAAATGCGGTGTTTTTTTAGTGTAGCCATGTTTTAATGTTTGTTATTTTTTGTAAAAAGGAAGTTTTACAATTTTAGCACGTACTTTTTGTTTCCGAATAGCGATGCGAATTTCAGATTCAACACTGGCGTTATTGGATAAAACATAGCCCATTCCAATTCCCTTTCCTAAAGAGGGTGCCATCGTTCCAGAAGTTACAATTCCTATTTCATTTCCAGAAGCATCTTCAATCGAGTAGTCCTTACGAGGAATGCCACGATCTAACAACTCAAAACCAACCAAACGCCGTTTTGGACCTTCTTCTTTTTCTTTTTTAAGTGCTTCAGAATTTGTAAATGGTTTATTAAACTTGGTAATCCATCCCAATCCAGCCTCAATAGGAGAGCTGTGGTCATCGATATCATTTCCGTAAAGACAGTACCCCATTTCTAATCGTAAGGTATCACGTGCTGCTAAACCGATGGGTTTAATTCCAAAAGATGCACCCGCCTCAAGGACCTTATCCCATACTTGTTTGACTTCTGAGTTTTTACAATAAATCTCAAAACCACCACTTCCAGTATAGCCTGTTGCAGAAATAATCACATGCTCAATACCTGCAAAATCAGCGACTGTAAAGTTATAAAACGCAATGGAAGCCAAATTAACACTAGTCAACGCTTGCATTGCCTGAACAGCCTTTGGACCTTGAATGGCTAATAAGGAATAGGCGTCGCTTATATTTTTCATTTCAGCACCCATTGAATTTTTAGAAGAAATCCACTCCCAATCTTTATCAATATTACTGGCATTGACAACTAATAAAT
>JAURPF010000075.1 GCA_030835325.1 Flavobacteriaceae bacterium
CTTGAATGGCTTGCAAATAAGTTGTACTATAATATCGCTTAGATTGAATGACGTTATCAAATGTAATTGGTTCAGAAAAGGTATATTCCAACACAACAGTTTCGTTTTTTTTAAGGCTATATGTATCCAATAGTTCTGTTGAAGTTTGAATCGTGTAATCTGGATTAGCGTCAGGATGTATTATTAAAGATTTAATTGTTAATTCGGAAATACTAGGAAGACTACCATTAAAATTTAAATTAATAGGCTGTTCAAAATCATCTAAGTTGTTTAACGCAATATGTAACTTATTTCCATCTAAAAAACCTTGAGCTAGAACATCCCTATTGTCTGAACGAATCAAAATTCTCTCGCCCAAAACGTTTTTCCATAAATCATAAAAGTGAATTCTATTGGTGTATTCCCAATCTGTAACTTGTTCCAATGGTACCCCAATAGGAATTGGCTTATAAAGAACGGCTTTGTAGGGCATGTAATTATTTTCTTCTGTAATATGCCATTTAGATTTCCCTGTAGTAAATGGTATGGCAATTTCAACGCGATCCGTTCTTTCCAAAAGCCCAAAAAGAATTGAATTTTGAGAGCGTATGGATTGAACATTCATGATATCATTATATTCTCCATTTTCAATACCTCCAAACTCTGTAATGGCATGCGGTTTTATAATCCCCCATTTAACATAACTATAAGTTTCAATCAAATCTAAAATCGCCTCCATATTACTGCCAGATCTTCGGGTGTCTTGCCCAATTTGATTAACCCCATCGTAAATGTGTGTTGAAAAAACATCTACGTCTTGGCCAGCTTCATCCATAAACATTTTCATGTTTTGATTCCAAATAGAAAAATCATTCTTTTCATATGATGGAAATGCAGCAGAATATCCAAGGATTTTCATATTCTCTAACTCTGGAGCGGCATGAATTTTTTGTGCAATATGCTTAAAAAATTGAGCCATTTCTAGCTTTACCCTAGCCTCTGCAACAGGATCCCAATCAAGTTCTTCATAAAAATCTCTTGCATGTACAAAAGGTTCGTTCATAGGTTCGTAATATTCTGGCCTTAAATATACATCCACATAATTCTTAAAATATTCAACGGTCCAATCAGCAAATGGTATAGGATCAAGTCCTTCTTCATAGACTTTATATGGATGATCAGTAGCTACATATCTTCTAACTTCGCGCAACTCTGTATTTCCACTAAGCGGTCCTGGGTAGGTACCAAAAACCCCTGTATTTTGTATGGCAGCTGATCCGGGTGACCAAAATTGTCTTCCTACTTGACTTACATTGTAGTCTGAGTAAAGATCAGCTTCAACGTCATTTGCATTTGAATGAATATTGAAATATTTAGTACGATCTAAAGTTGAAACTCCTCCAATCATTCGTTTGATCTTTGGAAAGATATCGATATTGGTGCTTATGCTTACTTTTTTCACATTAATTGCTGTTAAACCGTTCCCTACTTTAAACGATTGAGCATGGAAAAAGCCGTAAATATTGGATGTTGCGGCATCAAACACTTGAGGGTCGATTCCACTGTAGGAGCCAAGATTAGACGAAGTGCCATCAGTTATATTAAGAAGTTTGCCAGATATTGTAGAAGACATTGCATTTTCGCCTAGACTAAGAGTTACAATTACGGCCAAATCATCTGTTGTTCCATTTAATCCTTGGCAATCAGAAATGGGTAAAACAGTTTCTAAGCTCAGTGGTAAAATATTAGTATTATTTCTGAGTTGAAGTGAGCCACCCGGATTATCCTGGTTATCAGCTGTTGTAGATAAAAAAACTGTTGATGATGGTGGGTTTGAGCTTCCAACATCACTTGATGCACTAAAACCAATTTTTATCAATGGGTTGTTTTGCGCAGTAAAGGATCCTGTAAAATTCAAATCTACTCTAAAAGTAATTTCATCTCCAACTCCCGACAATGAAAACCCTTGCTCCCAAGCAGCTCTTTTCCACTCATCAGTTGCAGTAACTATTCCTTGGGAGGCATCGACCCTCCAAGTTGATGTTTGAAAATTAGCATCCCAATTTGGTTGATTATATAGAGCCCCATTTGTGAAACCCTCTTCAGTTGTGAAATTCACAACATTTTGCCCATTTACATAATTGATGCTAAAAAAAAGAACGATTGAAATAATTTTGAAATATCTTGATTTCATTCAGTTTTAAATTAATTTATTATTTTCTCAACATCCAAAATTAGGGAACTTAAATGCCCACCAGAATCAGGAAAAGAAATTTTAACAGTATTGTTTTTTGTTATAAAATCCATTGGAACAGGAATCTCTATAGCTCCAAAGAATTTTTTTCTATTAGCCTGGTCATATCCTTTCCAGTTCAAAGGAACTTCAACTTTATTGCCATTAACAAAAACTTCTGGAGATTTTGACAAATCATGACCCCTCCCTATACTCATGCTCAGTTTGGAAAATCCAACTCCAAGTTCGACATCATTAAATTCAAATATCATCTCTTTTTGAGCTTCAATTGGGAGTAAGTAATTGGTGCTGTAATAACGGCTAGACTTTATTTGGTTATTAAAATCAATACTATTTTTTAAATTGAATTGCAGCACAATTGTTTCTGCAGGATCTAACGAAAAAATTTCAGGGACACTCGCAATGCTTTGTTCATAATAACGAGGAAAATTATCAGCATATACAGTTAATGATTTTACAAATAAATCATTGAGATTTGATTTTATTGAACCAATATCTAAAGCAACTTGTTGCGCAGCATCGTCCAAGTTATTTAATGCCACAAACAATTTTTTTTCATCCAAAAAGGCTTGAACTTGAATGTCTGGATTTGATGTAGAAACAAAAACCCTTTTTCCTTTAACTGCTTTCCATAACTCATAAAATTGAATCCGATTAGTGTATACCCATCCTGTAATTTGATTCTTTGGTACACCCATATTTTCTGCACGCCATAGAACGGCTTTATATGGTAAATAATTATTTGCTTTAGTAATGTGCCAAGTGGCATTATCTGTTGTGAAGGGTATAGAAATTTCTAAGCGATCCTCCCGATCCAACAAACCAAAAATCATAGCGTTTTGGGATCGAATCGATTGCATGTTTCGGATTAAGGAAAATTCAGAAACCTCAATTCCTCCATACTCTGTAATGGCATGCGTTTTAATATAACCCCAACGTTGGTAACTATAGGTTTCAATGAGGTCCATGATAGCTTCGTTGTTACTTCCAGAGCGTTTATTTTCTTGTCCAACTTGATTTACACCATCGTAAAGGTGGTAGGAAATTGCATCAAGTTCATCTCCAGCGATGTCCAAAAAAAGACCCATATTGGTTTCCCAGTTTTTAAAATCTTTTAATTCAAAAGATGGCCATGCAGCGCTGTAGCCCATTACTTTAATATTTTTTAAAGCAGGATCTGCATGAATCTTTTCTGCAAGTGCCCTAAAAAGTTTAGACATTTCTGTTTTAACCCGTAATTCTGCAACAGGATCCCAATCTTTTTCTTCATAAAAATCTTTGGCATGAACAAAAGGCTCATTCATTGGCTCATACCATAATGGTCTGTTATTTTCCTTAACATTTTTAAAATATTCGACTGCCCAGTCCGAAACCGCTTCTGTGTCAATACCCTCTTTGTATAAATTCCGAGGATGTTCTGTGGCGACATATCGATTTACAGGCTTTAGGTTTTCGTCATTTTTATTTTTGGATTTTGGATACACGCCAACTTCTCCCATCAATTTTTTGGCGTCTATCCCAGGGCCATAAAATCCTCTTCCAGATTGTTCAACATTATAGTCTTTATAAAATGATTCAAGTAATGGAGAACTTCCAGGTGCATGAATATTGAAATA
>JAURPF010000076.1 GCA_030835325.1 Flavobacteriaceae bacterium
GATTTTTTGTTAATTCGTATCGCAAGTAGGACGATAATTTTAATCGGTTAGCCTTCGCTTTTTTAATTAATTTGTTTTTATCCTCTCTGGTAAATTGGATTGATACATTTTCGAATTTTTCTTTTTTCATATTTATTTAGTTTGGCAAACACAAATCGTGATGCAGATTAATATTATTGTTATCTATTTGTTTGTTCATATACTCAGCCATATCTTTAGGGGAATTTAAAGGCTCAGAATACGTAATGCAGTCCTTATTCATTCTTAGTTTTTTATAAACCTCTTCAATGGACGTTTGCTTGTCTAATAACAGATGTAGATGCTTATGGTTGCTATCTCTGTCTTTTTCTATTGTAAAGTATATTATTGACTTAATCTTATTAGCTAGTCTCTGGACTAGATTATATCCACTAACCGCATTAACTTTATATGTTGGTCTTATGGTTACAGTGTGCTTCCAGTCTGCTATTTTTAATATCTGGTTTGCGTATTCTTTTCTCTCTTTCATTTGGATATAGTTTTGGCATTAAGGGAAGCGCTCTTTTATGCTTCCATATTTATATATAATGGAAATTGTTTTTTTTAGTGTTTTTTTTTCATAATTGAATGTTTTAACCTGTAAAATAATTAAAAATAATTGTACACATTATACAATTTAACTAACGTTGCGCTGGTAGGAGGAGAAAGTTATCCACAACCAGGAGAGATTTCATTGTCTCATAATGGCGTATTATTTTTAGATGAATTGCCCGAGTTTAAACGCGATGTCTTAGAAGTGATGCGACAGCCTTTGGAAGACAGAGAAGTTACAATTTCACGTGCCAAGTTTACAGTTACCTATCCCAGCAGTTTTATGTTGGTAGCCAGTATGAATCCCAGTCCAAGTGGATATTTCAATGATCCAAATGCGCCAATGATGTCTTCAGCAACAGAGATGCAGCGTTATTTGGGTAAAATTTCGGGGCCATTATTGGATCGTATTGATATTCATATTGAAGTGACACCTGTTCCTTTCGAAAAATTATCGGACGAGCGAAAAGGAGAGTCATCTGTGGATATTAGAAAACGAGTTACCAAGGCGCGCGCAATTCAAACCAAGCGCTTTGAAGATTCGGAGACTGTGCATTACAACGCACAAATGAATACCAAACAAATTAGAAAATACTGCAAACTCGATTCGTCATCGGTACAGCTTTTGAAAACCGCAATGGAACGTTTAAATTTATCAGCCCGTGCCTACGATCGCATCCTAAAAGTAGCCAGAACAATTGCCGATTTAGAAGACAAAATTTCAATAGAAAGTTCCCATATTAGTGAGGCTATTCAGTACAGAAGCTTAGATCGTGAAGGGTGGTTGGGGTAATTTTAATATATTAAATTAAAGGTTTGAATAAACACTATAAATTATTGATTTTTAAATTATTATAAATTAACTATAATAAAAAACTATGGCGATAAATATATTGTTTTAATACCTTTTAGCTGAAGAATTTAAAGAGTCGCTTTAGGTTTTTAAGTTTGTTTTTATAGGGGGCATAACGAAGTGGAATGTCTAGCCAATTTGCTTTAATAACAATCCCTTTTTTATGAGAAAATGTATCGAATCCAAGCTTTCCATGATAGGTTCCAATACCACTTTCTCCGACCCCTCCAAAAGGTAATTTAGAGTTTCCAAAATGAATCATTGTATCGTTTATTGTACCCCCACCAAAACTATAGGTTTCGATCATTTTTTTGTAGAAAGAGGAGTCAGTTGAAAATACATAAAATCCAAGAGGTTTGTCAAAATGGCTTAAGATGGATTGGATGTCATTTTCAGTTTCATAACTCAAAATAGGCAGGATAGGACCAAATATTTCACCTTTCATCACCTCCGAATCCATTGAAGGCTCATTAATAAGTGTAGGAGCGAGGTAACAATCAGAGGCATCGTAAGTACCACCAAAAATAACTTCAGAGTCTTTAAGCATTGCTGTCAACCGCGATAAGTGGACGGAATTGACGATTCGAGGATAGTCTGCTGATGTTTGTGGGTTTGTACCGTAAGCTTTTGTGATTTCAGACTTTAAATCAGAAATTAATTGTGTTTTTATCGAGTTATGAACCAACAAATAATCGGGTGCAATACAGGTTTGACCTGCATTGACAAATTTACCCCATACCAATCGTTTTGCAATCAGTTTCGTATGCATTGTAGCGTCAATAATACAAGGGTTTTTTCCGCCTAACTCAAGGGTTACTGGCGTTAAAAACGGGGCTGCTGCTTTGGCTACAATTTTTCCAACAGCGACACTTCCAGTGAAAAAGATGTAATCCCAGCGTTCCTTTAAAAGTAAAGTCGTTTCTGGAATTCCCCCTTGAACAACTTTAACATGTTCAGGAGTAAACACAGTACTTAGAAGGTCTTCTAATAATTGCGATGTATGCGTTGTGTGTTCACTTGGTTTTAAAACAACCGTATTGCCTGCAGCAATGGCAGCAATCAGAGGAGCAATCGCCAACTGAAACGGGTAATTCCATGGCGCGATGATCAGTACGGTTCCGTAAGGCTCACTATAAATATAGTCTTTAGAAGGAAAGTTGAGTCCTGATGCACTTACTCTTTTAGGCTTCGACCAAGAGTCAATATGTTTTAAAGTGGCGTCAATTTCTGAAATAATGATGCCAACTTCACTTAAATACGCTTCAAATTTAGATTTTTTAAAATCCTTGTAAAGTGCTTCGTAAATAGCATCTTCTCTTGTAAGAATTTCTTTACGTAGCTTAGAGAGTAAATTCTTAAGTGTTTTTACATCACGAGTTGCTCGAGTTAAGAAATATTGTCTCTGAGTTTCTAAAATTAACTTTGCTTCCATAGTTTATACGTAATTTATACATTCCTTCCATAGCACTTCATTCGGAGGGGGTGCACTAACATTTATTAATTGGTTATTTACAGGGTGTGTAAAAATAATGTTTCGTGCATGTAGGTGGATGCTTCCATCGGGGTTACTTCGGTCAAATCCATATTTCAAATCGCCTTTAATAGGACTTCCTATGGTAGATAGTTGACTTCTTATTTGATGGTGTCTTCCAGTTTCAAGGTTTATTTCCAGAAGATGGTAGCGATCTAAGCTGTGAATTACTACGTAATGTAGAATCGCTTTTTTACTTTGATCCACTTCTTTTATGTATGCGTTTGATTTATTATTCTTTGGGTTCTTTTTAAGCCAATGAATCAGTGTATCTTTTGATTTTGCAGGCTTGTTTTTGACAATTGCCCAATAGGTTTTTTCGATTTTTTTGTCTAAAAACAATGCATTCATTCGCGATAGTGCCTTAGAAGTTTTTGCAAACACAACAATTCCGGTAGTAGGGCGGTCCAACCGATGCGTGACACCTAAATATACAGCGGCTGGTTTGTCATACTTCTTTTTTATATAGCCTTTTACAATATCACTGAGTGGGGTGTCTCCAGTTTTATCGCCTTGAACAAGATCCCCTGAACGTTTATTGATAATAATTAAATGGTTGTCTTCATGTAGAATTTGAAGGTTGTCAATATTTGTAACAATCTTACCCATCTATCAATACTGTTCATTTTCATTAGGAAAATCAAACGATTTTACATCGTCCACGTATTGAGAAATAGCTGTGGTCATTTCTTCGTGTAGGTTCATATAGCGACGTAAAAATCGTGGATGAAATTCTTGTGTCATTCCAAGCATATCATGCAATACTAATACTTGTCCATCAACCCCTCCGCCAGCTCCAATTCCAATAACTGGGATGCTGATACTTTGGGCAACTTGTGTTGCCAAAGCTGCTGGGATTTTTTCTAAAACCAAAGCAAAACACCCAAGGCGTTCCAAAAGTTTGGCATCTTCAATTAAACGTAGAGCTTCTTCTTCTTCTTTAGCTCTTACAGTGTACGTTCCAAATTTATAGATGGATTGTGGGGTGAGTCCTAAGTGTCCCATTACAGGAATTCCAGCATTCAATATCTTTTTAATGGAGTCTTTAATTTCTTTACCACCTTCTAGTTTTACGGCATGTCCACCACTTTCTTTCATGATCCGAATTGCAGAGCGTAAGGCTTCTTTTGGATCACTTTGATAAGTTCCAAAAGGTAAGTCAACCACCACCAATGCACGTTCGATTGCACGCACTACAGAAGACGCGTGGTAAATCATTTGATCCAATGTAATTGGAAGGGTGGTTTCATGACCTGCCATGACATTACTAGCAGAATCGCCTACCAAAATAATGTCAATACCTGCGCCATCTACAATTTTAGCCATGGTATAATCATAGGCTGTGAGCATGGATATTTTTTCACCCAAGGACTTCATCTCTACTAACGATTTGACCGTCACTCTTTTGTACTCTTTTTTTGATATTGACATAATTTGTTATAATTTATGTTAAAGTGTAAAAGTACTAAATAAGTAAATAAGTTCGGCTTTATGTGAAATAAGTAAATAATATTGTTAAACATGTTTTTTCCAAAAACAGTCATATAAAACTAATAATGCTCGAAAAATTTATTTTCCGAGCTTTTAATTTTTAATATCTAGGGTTTATCTAGCTTCAAAAAACCTCAATATTTCCTAAAGCCATAACAGTATTGAGATCAGAGGTATCAACACCATTAATTAGACTCGCAGGTAAAATAACAACTCGAAACCTTTGATTTTGTGTAAATCCCGGATCAAGTGTTGACAAGTCAAAGTTTCCATCTATTAGTAATTCAACATCAGAAAATGTATGATTGAAAATATATTGAATTATATTGCCATCTTCTAAGAAAAAATTTTGAGGGAGTAATGACCATGCATTAGTTGGTAAACCACCAATATTGACAACATCTTCTAATCTATAAATCAAAACAGCCTCACTATCGTTTAAATCAAAAGGTAAATTAATAAATGTTTTTTGCAAACCAGAGTCATCAAAATATTCAAAATCAACTATCTTATCAAAAGATTCAGCTCTTAAAGCATCTTGACCATTAAGCCCTGGAGGTCCGGGTTCTCCTTCGCAAGCAGTCAGTAAAACAAAAAGTAGGGCAAGAATTGATGTTATACGTTTCATAATGTAATTTTTAAGATTATATGTTTGTTATAAGACAAAGTCCGTACCAAAGAGCTATTTAAATAAATAAAATTTTATGCATTTAAATCTGACATCGTGTCAGTCTTGCTGTATTGGCACAATGATTGAATTCTTGTAAGCGTAATATTAAAAAAAAAATAAATATATAAATTATGAGTAAGATTATTGGAATCGATTTAGGAACTACAAACTCTTGTGTTTCCGTAATGGAAGGAAATGAGCCTGTTGTCATTACAAATGCTGAAGGGCGACGTACAACGCCGTCTGTCATCGCTTTTGTAGAAGGTGGTGAAATCAAAGTAGGAGATCCCGCAAAACGACAAGCGGTTACCAATCCAACCAAAACGGTTTATTCAATTAAACGTTTTATGGGGAATAAATTCTCAGAATCTAAACAAGAAGTAGGTCGTGTTCCTTATAAAGTTGTAAAAGGAGACAATGATACCCCTCGAGTTGATATTGATGGTCGTTTATATACACCACAGGAATTATCGGCAATGGTACTTCAAAAAATGAAAAAAACTGCTGAAGAGTTTTTGGATCAAGAAGTTTCAGAAGCGGTGATCACAGTTCCAGCTTA
>JAURPF010000077.1 GCA_030835325.1 Flavobacteriaceae bacterium
AAAAATATTTTCCAAACACACCAACTCGAATTCAAGGAATTGGGTTGATAGAAATTGAAAAAGAAATTGTAAAGCGTCATAAAAATGCATTCAATCCGAATATTGAATCATGTTTCAAATTTCATTTTTTCTAAGATGTGAAATTAAGGAATGTTATTCGTATTTTAAAAAGAACTCCTATAAATTATAAACAATTCTTCAGAAGTTACTAAAACCTTTTGAACATATTAATTTTTGCCTTTATATTCGAGGAAATTATTAACTTGGCAGTTATTAATCAACACACAACCTATTTAAATGGAAATTGAGTTATATAGCCTTATCATGTATTGCATTCCAGCGCTTATTACTGGAGTCATTGCATATTTATTTTTTAAAGAATACACAAACAACGAAAACAAAAGACGGCACTATATTTTACATAAGTCACTTCAAAAAGAAGTACTTCCAGTAAAACTTCAGGCTTATGAACGATTGACCTTGGTTTTGGAACGTATGACACCCAATAATTTATTGATTAGAATTCAACCCATTTCTCAACGTAAACAAGATTATGAGCAGTTGCTCATTCAAACTATCGAACAAGAATTTGAACATAATTTAGCACAACAAATTTATGTGTCCGAAGAATGTTGGAACATCATTTTAACTGCTAAAAATACCACGATTCAGTTTATTAGAAACAGCGACCTTTCAAATGAATCCACAACGGCGGATAAATTTCGTGAATTGGTACTGACCAAATCAATGGACAGACCCTCTCCAAGTACTGTGGCCCTAGCGTATTTGAAAAATGAAGTCAGCAATTTACTAACCTATTAAAGTGGATTGATGCAAAACTCAGTACTTCAAACTCCCATTGATTATCTGAAAGGTGTTGGGCCTGGGCGTGCCGAAGTATTGCGTAAAGAATTAGGGATTCATACTTTTCAAGATCTGATTAATTTATTTCCTAATCGATATATAGATCGTACACAATTTTATAAGGTCTCTGAACTTCAACCCACCAAAGCCGAAGTTCAAGTTGTAGGTCAAATTACGGGCTTTAAAGAAATCGGTCAAAAGCGTGGAAAACGCCTTGTAGCTACTTTTAGAGATGAGACGGGATATTTGGAATTGGTATGGTTTAGAGGTCATAAATGGATTCGGGAGCATCTGAAACTCCATACAGATTATGTGATTTTCGGAAAGATCAATCTATTCAATGGGGTCTTTAGTATGCCACATCCGGATATTGAACTGAAAACGGACTATGACAAAAGTCTCTCAAAAGCCATTCAACCTATTTATCCCTCCACAGAAAAATTAGCAAACCGAGGGATTTCGAACCGTGTGATTTGTAAAATCATGGAACAGTTGTTTTTACAATTGAATGGAAATTTTGAAGAATCTCTCTCTAAAGAAATTTTAGAACACCAAAAATTGATCTCTAAAAGTGAAGCACTCTTAAATATCCATTTTCCAAAATCACAAAAGCTACTGAGTTTGTCCCAATTTCGTTTAAAATTCGAAGAACTTTTTTATATCCAACTTCAGCTCATTCTTAAAAACATTATACACAAGTCCAAAATAAAAGGTTATCGTTTTGAGACGGTTGGATCTTATTTTAATACATTTTATAAGAAGCACTTACCTTTTGAATTGACCAACGCCCAAAAACGTGTGTTAAAAGAAATTCGAATGGATATGGGGAGTAATGCCCAAATGAACCGCTTATTACAGGGAGATGTAGGTTCAGGAAAAACCATTGTAGGGCTGATGTCTATGTTGATAGCGATTGACAATAAGTTTCAAGCAACTTTGATGGCACCTACCGAAATTTTATCGTTTCAACACTATAATGGATTAAAACCTTTTTGTGATTTGATTGGGGTTAAGATTGGATTGTTAACAGGATCGACAAAAACTGCGGCCCGAAGAAGCATTCACGAACAATTAGAATCGGGTGAATTACAGATTATTATTGGTACCCATGCACTTCTGGAAGAGAAAGTAAAATTCAAAAATCTTGGATTGGCAATCATTGACGAGCAACACCGTTTTGGGGTCGCCCAACGTTCAAAGCTTTGGAAAAAAAATACTTCACCTCCGCATATTTTGGTTATGACCGCCACTCCAATTCCTCGAACCCTTGCAATGTCTGTTTATGGCGATTTGGATATTTCTGTGATTGATGAGTTACCTGCCGGAAGAAAAGCCATCAAAACGGTGCATCGATTTGATAGCAACCGGCTTAAAGTACTTGGATTTATTAGAGAAGAAATTGCAAAAGGCCGTCAAGTTTATATTGTATATCCATTGATAAATGAAAGTGAAACTTTGGATTTTAAAGATTTAATGGATGGCTATGAAAGTATAGTACGTGATTTCCCAATGCCAAACTATCAAGTATCGATTGTGCATGGACAAATGAAACCTGCCGATAAAGAATTTGAAATGCAACGTTTTGTCAAAGGCGAAACACAGATTATGGTAGCCACAACCGTTATTGAGGTCGGCGTTAATGTACCCAATGCCTCCGTAATGATAATTGAAAGTGCCGAGCGTTTTGGATTGTCGCAACTCCATCAGTTAAGAGGACGTGTAGGTCGTGGAAGTGAACAGAGTTATTGTATTTTAATGACCAGCAACAAATTGAGCGATAACAGTAAAACACGGATGAAAACCATGGTTAATTCAAGTGATGGATTTGAAATTGCGGAAGTTGATTTGCGACTCCGTGGGCCTGGAGATATGATGGGTACGCAACAGAGTGGAGTCTTAGAAATGAAAATTGCCAATATTGTAAAAGACAAAGAAATTTTGGCTTTGGCACGGCATTGGGCAAAAAAAGTGCTTGTTGCAGATCCAAAATTAATCGATCCAAAACACCAACCCATCGCACAAACCTATATGCAAATGGGTAAATATAAGAACATTTGGAATTATATTAGTTAGAGCATCAAGATGCTAAAAAATCGTTACTTAGTTTTTGAAGGTCTTTCATAACCACTTTAAAATCCGCTTCAAAAAGAGAGTAGTATTTCCTTAATTCCTGTCCAGCCTTATCCATTCCTGATTTGTTTTTCGTACGCCGATTCATTCCCTTCAAAACACTGTCAATTCCCCCCAGATCTGCATAGATTAAAAGCCAATTACCTTCCGGCATAATAGGCGCCATTTTTTGAATGTTATGGGGGAGTAGCTCAGTATTGTCACTTAATAATTTATAAAACGATT
>JAURPF010000078.1 GCA_030835325.1 Flavobacteriaceae bacterium
ACTGAGACGAGATATCTGAAGCCATACTTCCAAACAACGAATCCTCTTGTAGAATAATCGCTTTATTGGTCTTTTTGACAGATGTTAAGATCGAATCAAAATCTAAAGGGTGCAAACTTCTTAAATCAATTAAATCTGCTGATATATGCGGATGTTTCTCTAAAGTTTCCAAGGCCCAATGCACTGCTGCACCATAGGCAATTATGGTAACCTCTGACCCTTCTTTTAGAAGATTCGCCACACCAAATGGAAGAGTGAAGTAATCCGTAGGAACTTCCTGTCTTACACTTCGATACAGGGCTTTGTGCTCAAAAAACAACACTGGATTTGGATCGTTTATCGCCGTTGAAAGCAATCCTTTTGCATCGTAAGGAAATGCGGGATAGACCACTTTTAGACCTGGAGTTTTGGTAAACCAAGCTTCGTTTGTTTGGGAATGAAAAGGTCCTGCAGCCACGCCGGCACCACAAGGCATACGCAAAACAATATCGGCTGCTTGCCCCCATCGGTAATGGGATTTTGCTAAATAATTCACCACTGGATTAAATCCTGAGCTTACAAAATCTGCAAATTGCAT
Organism: Flavobacteriaceae bacterium; assembly: GCA_030835325.1. GTDB lineage: Bacteria > Bacteroidota > Bacteroidia > Flavobacteriales > Flavobacteriaceae > Hel1-33-131. The sequence goes on from JAURPF010000078.1 coordinate 578, forward strand.
TTCAACAACTGATTTAATTCCTGCAATAGACAATCCCATAGCAGCTTCTACAATTGCAGATTCACAAATAGGTGTATTTCGAACCCGTGCTTTCCCAAACAGTTCAACAAAATTTTCTGTGATTTTAAAAACACCTCCGTATTCAGCAATGTCTTGCCCCATAATAACCAAATCTGAATGCACTTCCATAGACTGACGAAGTCCCTCTGAAACCGCATCAATGAATCGTTTTGTTTCTAGATTAGAAGTCGGCTCAATAGCTTTATATTCAAAAGGTTTGTAAACATCTGCCAGTTCGGTTTCTAAGTCTGCAATAATTTCAGGTTCATCAAAAGCAATTTGCAACGCATCTTGAATCTCTGTTTTATAGGCCGCTTTAAAATCCTCTATTTTGGTGGCTGTAATCTTTTTTTCTTTAAGAAGATAGGCTTCAAAATTTGATATGGGATCTTTTTGAGCCCAAGTATCCAACAACTCTTGAGCAACATAATTTGTGCCACTCGCTTCTTCATGGCCCCGCATTCTAAATGTTTTAAACTCCATTAAGACAGGACGTGGATTTTTTCGAACACTTTTGGCGATGGCATCTACTTTAGAAAATACTTCCATAACATTATTTCCTTCAATCACATGAGATTCCATCCCATAGCCCACACCACGGTCGGCAATTGACTCGCAATTATATTGTTCATTTGTCGGAGTAGAAAGTCCATACCCGTTATTTTCGATGCAAAATAAGACAGGTAATTTCCAAACAGATGCCACATTCAGAGCCTCATGAAAATCGCCTTCACTAGTTCCCCCATCCCCTGAAAACACAGCGGTTAATTTGGCTTCATTTTTTAATATATGAGAGAGTGCAATCCCGTCTGCAACTCCAAGTTGAGGCCCCAAATGCGAAATCATTCCAATGATTTTATAATCTTGAGTTCCAAAGTGAAACGAACGGTCTCGTCCCTTTGTAAATCCATTGGCCTTTCCTTGCCATTGACAAAACAAACGTTGTAAAGGAATTTCTCGTGTTGTAAACACCCCCAAGTTCCGATGCATTGGAAGTATATATTCATCATTGTTTAGTGCCATTGTAACACCCACAGAAATTGCTTCCTGCCCAATTCCTGAGAACCATTTTGAGATTTTTCCCTGTCTGAGTAAAATCAGCATTTTCTCCTCAATAAGTCTGGATTTCAACATATTGAAATACAAAGACTGCTGAGTTTTTAAACTGATATCTTTAAAATCGAACTGAAACAATGGCTTCAAATCTAGTTAGTTTGTCTTTCAAAAATAGCAAAATATTACTTAGAATCGTTTAACTTTAAAAATTGCTTTTCTAAAACTTTTGAATTGTTATCTTTGTTACAAACATGATTAAATAAAAGCAATGAACAAAATTCCAAGTGTCAATCTTTTAGACTTTCTATCAAACGATCCTATACTCAAACAAAAATTTGTTGATGAAATTGGTAAAGCGTATGAAACCATTGGTTTTGTGGCGCTTAAAGGTCATTTTTTGGATGACACTTTAGTGGATAGATTGTATTCTGAAATAAAGAAATTTTTTGATTTACCAACGGCTCAAAAACAAAATTATGAGGTTCCAGAAATTAGTGGGCAGCGTGGGTATGTATCCTTTGGTAAAGAAAGTGCCAAAGGCAGAAAAGAAGGAGATTTAAAAGAGTTTTGGCATTTTGGACAGTATGTGCAAGATAATCCAGAACTTGAAGCAGAATACCCTAAAAACATAGAAGTTCGTGAACTAGCGGAATTTAATAAAGTTGGAAAAGAAGCCTACAAAATGTTAGAAAAAACAGCTATATATGTTTTAAGAGCTCTGTCTCTTCATTTAGGGTTGGATGAATTTTATTTTGACCCCTATGTGCATAACGGAAATAGTATTTTACGTCCTATTCATTACCCTCCTATTAAAGAAGAGCCAAAAAATGCAGAACGTGCGGCAGCCCATGGCGATATCAACCTCATTACTTTATTAATGGGGGCACAAGGAAAAGGACTGCAAGTTCAAAACCTTGATGACGAATGGATTGATGCCATTGCAAACCCTGATGAATTAATGATAAATGTGGGTGATATGTTGTCTCGACACACCAACAATAAATTAAAATCAACCATTCACCGTGTGGTCAACCCACCCCGTGAAATGTGGGGAACTTCTCGCTATTCCATTCCTTTTTTCTTACACCCAATAAGTACTATGAGACTAGATGTTTTGGAGAATTGTGTTGATGCCGAGCACCCAAAACAATTTGAAAACATCACAGCAGGTGAATATTTAGATCAGCGGATTAAAGAATTGGGACTAGCTAAAAAGTAATGGATTTAAGAGAGCAACTCAAAAACTTATTCCCAGAACATACAGAAAGTCCTGAAGCTCCGTCTGAAGTGACTAACAGCTCCCTATGGATGCAGGATGCGCCCATTATCTGTAAGTACGAAAAACGGAAAGGAAAACCCATCACAATTATCGAAGGCTACACAGGAGCGGATAAGGATTTTAAAAGTCTTGCTAAAGATCTCAAAAAGAAATTTAGTGTGGGCGGAAGTTTTAAAAATGACTCTATTATTATTCAAGGCGATTACAGAGATAAAATTATGGCATTTTTAAAAGAACTCGGATTTCAAGTCAAACGTGTTGGGGGCTAATCTTAAAATTATACAATGTCTATAAAAAATTCTGAACTGATTCTCAACCCTGATGGGACCATCTACCATCTTCATTTGAAACCTTCGGATGTTGCAAAAACCATCATTTTTGTAGGAGACCAAGAACGTGTTGGGGAGGTTACAAAATATTTTGATTCGATTGATTTTGAGGTACAAAATCGCGAATTCAAAACGCAAACAGGAACCTATAAAGGCAAACGTCTTTCGGTAATTTCTACAGGAATTGGTTCTGACAATATTGATATTGTTTTGAATGAATTGGATGCATTATTTAATATTGACTTTGAGACGCGTGAAATTAGAGCGAATAAAACTAGTTTGTCAATTGTCCGCATCGGAACTTCAGGAGCATTGCAACCTGATATTGATATTGATAGCTTTATACTGAGTGCTTATGCAATTGATATTAATGGGATGTTACAATCTTATAAAATTGATGCAATTAAAAATCCACTTATCGAGGCTGCTTTTGTAAAACACACCCAGTGGAGTCCACAAAAACCTTATCCTGTCATCGTACAAAATTCGAGCCGCCTAGAAGCTCTGTTAAAAAGCGAACAAACTCTTACTGGACTGACAGCGACTTGTGGTGGATTCTACGGACCTCAAGGACGTGTATTGCGTTTAGAGTTACAAGATGACAGCCTGAACCAGAAGATGGATGATTTTGAGTTCAATGATTTAAAAGTGACAAATTTTGAAATGGAAACTTCTGCCATTTATGGCTTGGCAAAATTATTAGGGCATGATGCCTGTTCTATGAATGCTATTTTAGCCAACAGAGCTTTGGGAACTTTTAGCAAAAATCCAAAAGCCACGATTGACAAATTAATAATCTATACGTTGAATAAACTTGTTTCTTAGATGAAAAATGTAAGGATTGGTGGGGTTCCAGAACACTTCAATTATGCTTGGTACTTAGCCTTAAAACAAGGGTATTTTAAGCCTCATAACATCAATGTTCGTTGGAAGGATTATTTTGGTGGTACAGGTCAAATGACTCAAGCACTGCGTAATAATGAAATTGACATCGCTGTGATCCTAACGGAAGGAATTATTAAGGACATTACGGAAGGTAGTCCCTGTAAAATTGTGCAAGTTTTTGTTGAATCTCCCTTGATTTGGGGAATCCATGTGGCAGAAAAATCTGCATTTAAAAAACTCAGTGATCTCAAAGGTCAACGTGCAGCTATCAGTCGCTTTGGTTCTGGATCTCATTTAATGGCGTATGTGAATGCAATGGAACTCGGTTGGGATACAACAAGCGATTTAAAGTTTGAAGTTGTGAAAGATTTGAACGGCGCTGTGGAAGCACTTACAAATGAGGAAGCTGATTATTTTATGTGGGAAAAATTTACAACCAAGCCTTTGGTCGACCAACAAACGTTCAGACGTTTGGGCGATTGTCCTACCCCTTGGCCTTGCTTTGTTATTGCAGTGCGTGATGAATTTATTACCAATGAAAAAGAAACGCTTCAAGCTATTTTAGAAATCATCAACTCCATCACAGAAAAATTTAAAAATATTCCTGAAATCGATGCAATTATTTCCGAACGTTATCAGCAAAAAAATGAAGACGTAAAAAATTGGTTGGCACTCACAGAGTGGTCGCAAGAAAATATCTCCCCTTCAACAGTAGAAATAGTTCAGGATCAATTGATGAAATTAGACATCATTTCCAAAAAACTACCCTACAATCAATTGGTTGCTAATTTAGAAGATTAACCCCACTGAATAGGCGTTTTTCCCAATGATTTTAGCACTGCATTTGTTTTACTAAAATGTTTATTTCCAAACCAATACCCACGGTTAGCACTTAAAGGAGATGGATGCCCAGATTCTAAAACAGTATGTTTTTCTGTATCTATAAATCTAACTTTATTTTTGGCAAAACTTCCCCATAACAAAAACACCAAATCCGATCGTTCTTTAGAAAGTGTTTTAATCACAGCGTTTGTGAATTTCTCCCAACCCTGTTTTTGATGGCTTCGAGCCTGATTTGCACGAACACTCAGAGTCGCATTTAATAACAACACCCCTTGAGACGCCCAAGAACTTAAATCACCACTTGATCGATAAGGCAGTTTCATGTCGGTTTCTAATTCCTTGAAAATATTTTTTAAAGACGGTGGATGTGGTATACCTTCGTTCACAGAAAAACATAATCCGTTGGCTTGCCCTTCACCATGGTAAGGATCCTGACCAATGATGACCACCTTGACCGCTTCAAACGCACAGCGATCAAACGCATTAAAAATCTGATTAAAGGGGGGGTAACAAGGATGTAAACCATATTCGGCACGTACAAAAATGTCTAAATGCTCAAAATAGGGTTTTTTGAATTCAGATTCAAGATAGGAATGCCAGGCACCGTTGAGTTGTAACATATAAAAATAACTTTAAATTTAAGGCTTAAGGAACAAATTTAAGCTATATATTTTAAACATTAATACCTACATTTGTGAGGACTTATGCACGAACGCTATGATTAACATTTCCAAGAAAACATTACAGGATTTAGAATTTGAATCCGTAATTCAACAGGTGGCGGCTCACAATGTCACTAGCTTGGGTAAAAC
>JAURPF010000079.1 GCA_030835325.1 Flavobacteriaceae bacterium
GAAATTAAACAGGTCGCTAAAGAAGTACTAAAACCCTATGGTTTTTTGCATTGTACCATTGATATCGATGTGGAGCAGCCTAACGTATGAATTTTAAAAAAAAAAACGAAAGCTAAGTGTGGTCTTGTTGCCTACACAAATTTGTGCTTTTTTTATTTTTTCCTTCTCGATTTTATTGGACGCTTCTTTTGTCTTTTTTGGGTGAATCTACTCTCATTTTGCAGGTGCTGCCCTCTTTTATCTGTCATTCGAACTTGGATAAGGCGTCCATCCAATTTAAATTTATCAAACGCCGCCAAGACTTGTTCTTTTTTATCCATAGACGTGTTGAAGTACGCATTGTTTTCGAGTACATCAACATGATAAACGTCTTCTGTTTCTAAGCCCAAAAAGTCAACCAAAAATGTTTTTAAATTTTTCCAATTATAATCATCTCTACTCCCAATATTAATGTTGTAACGGGCGTCTTTACTCTTCTGTATTGGCTTATCATCAGCCGTAATTTTTGAAATGCCACTCGTTTTCTTGTTGTAGTACGCACTAAGTCTGTTAAACTCAATAGACATCAGCTTTTTTATAAGTTCATCTTTTGAAAAAGCCTGTAACAAAGTATTTGCCTCTGTTAAATAGGCATCCATTTCAGCGTTAACTTTTGTATCCTTAATTTTTGATGCAAAATGATGCATTTGCTTTGCGAGTATTTCATTCGGCTCAGGAACTTCTTGTGCCACTATTTCCGCATTTATGATACGCTTAAGGGTTTGGATTTTTTTTAATTCTCCTTTCGTCAGAATAATCATTGATGTGCCTAAACTACTTGCGCGTCCCGTTCTACCACTTCTGTGAGTATAGATTTCTATTTCATCGGGCAACTGATAATGAATCACATGTGTAATGTCGTTCACATCGATTCCCCTAGCCGCAACATCCGTAGCCACCAGTATCCGAATTTGCTTTGCACGAAAAGCTTTCATCACCAAATCCCGTTGGTTTTGACTCAGGTCACCATGGAGCGCACCTGCGCTATATCCATCTTCAATAAGCTTTTCTGCCACGCGTTGTGTATCGTGCTTGGTGCGGCAAAATACAATAGAGAAAATATCTGGTTGACTATCAGAAAGACGCTTCAGTGCGTTATAACGGTCTCGCCCAGCGACCAAGTAATACTCGTGTTTAATGTTTGCCGATGCTGCATTTTTAGTGCCAACCGTTATCTCAACTGGATTATGCATAAATGCCTGTGCAATTTTAGCTACTTCATTAGGCATTGTAGCAGAAAACAACCATGTTTGCTTCCCATCAGGAGTATGCGAAAGTATATTGGTAATATCTTCTTTAAATCCCATGTTTAGCATTTCATCTGCCTCATCTAGAACACATAGGCTAATCGAAGAAATATCCACATATTTCCTTCGAATCATATCTTGCATACGCCCTGGCGTAGCTACCAATACCTGAGCGCCCTTTTTAACCATTTTGGCTTGCTCTTGGATGCTTGCGCCCCCATATACCGGTACAATTTTTAGCCCTGAAATAGACGATGCATACTTTACAAGCTCTTTGCTTATTTGCACACACAACTCGCGAGTTGGGGCAATAACAAGTGCTTGCGTTTTCTTGCTGTTAGTGTTTATTTGTTGAAGCATGGGCAGGCCAAATGCCGCTGTTTTCCCTGTTCCAGTCTGTGCCAACGCAACGATATCCGTTTGTTTTTCTAACAAAACAGGTATTGTTTTTTGCTGAACTTCGGTTGGGGATTGAAATCCTAAAGACTGAATAGCCTCTAGAAGTTTGGGCGTTATACCCAAAGATGAAAAATCTGTCATAAGAGGTGGCAAAGGTAACCTAAATAGTTTAAAGGACAGCTGAAGATTTACAGTAAGTTTAGGAAAAGAAATATATAAGCAACGCACTTAATTTCAATGTGTTGTGTAAAAAAAGCCCGCAAATTATTGCGGGCTTTTGTGTTTCTAATGGAGCTCTTTGAAACAAACGTTCAAGATTTTAAAAATTTAGAAGTCAATACACTTTTATGCAGCTGTCTTAATCGACCATCAAATAAAATGTGGATATGGGAGTATTTAAACTGTTAAAAATAGCTCCTGTGGCAACATCACTCCACGCATGACGAACATATTTTGGGTTTTGAACTTCAGAAGAAGACACATGAACCGAACATCCCTCTACACGTACATCAGCGGGGTAAAAATTTTCGTTGTCCGCTGAGATCTCCAATTCACTTTTCTTATCCAAATTGTACGAAATACCTCCTTGCACACAATCAAAACTTATTACCAATACATCTTGCTGTCGGGCTATAGACAACGGCTTGGAAGCTTCATATTTTCCAAAAATACCATAGGTGTTTTCAAACGCCAAATTAGCCAGTCTTCGCCCAACCGCTTGTTTGTTGGCAGGATGAATGTTTTTGGGATTTCCTATATCTAAAGTTACTGCCATTGCTGTATTATGTAGCGCACTTACATGCAATTGCGCATTGCGCAAAGCAGGCGATAGGTTGTTGTTATAATCAAAAGGTGCAATTTGCGCGAAGTAAAATGGAAAATCATAACCCCACTTAGAACGCCAATGACCTATCATCGCCTTAAATACCGTCTCATACTCATCGTGATTACCAACATTTGACTCGCCCTGATACCAAATTGCACCTTTAATTTTGTAGTTAATAAGTGGATTGATCATCGAATTGTACAACGCCGTAGGCGTCCAACTGGTCAGTTTGTTTATTTTAGGACGATTGGCAACTTGAGAATCTGCCGCATCAAATCTGTGAAAATCATTGGCGTACAATTCTGCCGTTGGACGTGCTTTCCAATTCCCTGAAAGTGAGATCTCTTTACCTTGGCTCTTTAAAACAAGTGGTGCCAACATTGAAGACACGCCTCCGGTGTCAATGGCACGTATGGCAATAAGATTTTTACCTTTCTTCAAAATACCTTTTGGTATCGCATAGCTTTTTGGTGTAAAGCTATCGGGTCCCATTGTCGAGCCAACCAAAACGCCGTTAATATAGGTGAACTCCATGTCGTCAACCAACCCCAAGTGTAGTTGATAGTCCACTGATGGGTCATCAATAAAAAAAGTCTTTCGAAGCCATACTATACCATCATAATCAGAGGTTGTATCGTTTGGAAAATCAGGAACGTAATCACCCGGCAACGCAACCGTTGACCATGCGTTGTCATCATATACTATCTCTTTAAACTCAAGGTCTTCGTATGGAAGCATACGCCAACTTGCTTTTGCTCGATCTGTCCACTCATAGGGCAATGATTTAAACGGTGATGGAAATGATACCAACCCCTTAAGCCATTGCTCAAAGTTGTTTACATGTCTTTGAAATTCTGGAAGCTGATCAAGTACTTCATTGTAAAATCCTGTTACCCTTAAGCCGTCTTCACCAATCCAGGACTGTACAGGAGTTCCACCCCAACTGCTGTGTATGATGCCCACGGGTACATCAAGAGTTAAGCTCAATTCACGAGCGAAAAAAAACGCCGTTGCACTAAAATAAGCTGCCTGTTCTGGGGTGCCCAGCTCCCATTTGCCGTCAAGGTCATCTTGTGGTTGGGTGCTGACAGTGCGTTTTACGGTAAAAACCCGAACAGGATATTTATGGGCATTTTGGATTTCTTCTTCAGAATTGAGAAGAGGGTCATTAGGAAGCCATCCTTTTAATGGCATTTCCATATTGCTTTGTCCAGAGGCAAGCCACACCTCTCCGAGTACCACATTGTTCAGTATTTTACAATCATTTTGATTACACACCTCAATAGCAAAAGGCTCACGCTTACCTGGTGTTGTTATCTGGATATTCCAAGTTCCTATTTCGTCAGAAAATCCGCTGTATAATTCCCATGGAGTCTGAATAGAAACCTTGGAAGAAGGGGCTGCCTTTCCCCAAAACTGCAATTGTGCATTGCGCTGCAAAACCATATTATCCGAAAACAAACTCGGGAGGGAAAGGTTATCAATAGCATAAGTGTTTGTGCTAAATGAAAGTATGAAACATATCAGGGTAAAAAATAATTTACTCATAAGATAACTTTTATAAAATAAAAGCCTGTCTAAAACAGGCTTTTATAAGATTAATTAACCAAAATTAACAAGTACTATTTGTTTTAAATAAAACAAATATGTGAAAAAAACAAAATATTATTGATACCCAGGATTCTGAACTAAACCAGAGTGCTTTTGTAAAACAGCGGTGCTGATGGGACGGAAAAAGTATTTTTCTGGCCATACTCTAGTATTGTAAAAATCTATATCCTCTACTGTGTACTCGTAATCGTATTTTGATTCGTCATACCCAGAATAAAAATCAAAAGGGGTAACACCAGGCTTTAATTTTCCATGAATCCTTACAGCAGTCGCTGATAACTTAGGTCCAGTACCCCAACGTCTAACATCATAAAGTCTGTGTCCTTCAAAACTCAACTCTAATCTTCTTTCATTTCTATATCTAGCTAAAAGATTAGACCCCGTTTCAGTCAAGGCAGGCATACCTGCTCTAAATCTAATAAGATTCAAATATTGCTTTGCTGTAGCTTCTTGCCCAAGTGCTATAGATGCCTCTGCATAATTCAATAGCGTTTCCGTATGTCTAAGGATTACTTGAGGTGTAGATGTCCACCAGGTTTGAAATGAACCCGTAGGGTTAGGTGTGTGACTTAGGTGTTTTTTATGACTATACCCTCCTTGATTTATAACATTTCCATTATCAACATAGGCATCCAATCCAGGAGTAACTTCTGCAGAAAAGTCACCATTAGCAGGTACTTCGTATTCGCCGAATTGCATTCTCCCATCTGAAGAGTTGTCAACAGCTCTAAAATAAGGATTTGCGCCAACTTGCCAGTCCCAATAGCGGGCACCTAACCATCTACCGCCCTCGATACCAATGGTAGCTTCCATTCTAGGATCTCTGTTTATAAAAGGTCTAGTAATATGAGTGACATCAGTCCAACTAAAGTCCTCAGCTACATCAATGACCCCATCTCCATTCGTGTCTTCAGCATACTGAAAATCATCTGCAAACTCATTATAGGGTGCATTAGCAGAAATACCAGAAGTTCCATAATATCCATAGCCGGCAGGCCCATAAAACCAATTGCTAGTAATGGCATCCCAACCTAAGGGATCAGTATCATAGAATTTATTAATTACTTTCTCAAACATAGCTTCTTGCATCGAGCCCGCACTATACAAATCATTATACACATTGTATGCTTCTTCAGCATCTAGAGGGCTAGAGTGAGACAGATGATAATTATAACTGCCATTATAATCTATTGCTTCTAAACTGGCAGCCTGAGCTCTTTGCCATCTTTTTTGTTGTGTATTTGCAACTTCTGGGATATTATCTCCATGGTACATAATGAGCTCCTTATGCTCGTAACTCGCATGAAGGGCTTTGTTGTTTTTAGATGGCTCATACAAATCACTTGCTGCATAAGTCAAAACTCTAGATTTTAATGCCAAAGCCGCAGAAGCATTGGTTCTACCTCTTTCCAAAGATTTACCATCAAGATAATCAAAAGCAGTGTCCAAATCAGAAACAATAAATTCCACCGTTTGTGCAAATGAACTTCTGCTATAATTTGTGAGATCGTCTTCTGCGGTTAAGGTTTTATCAACCAATGAAGCCCCCCCAAAATGAACCCATACATAATAATGATAAATAGCTCTTAGAAAGTATGCTTCACCAAGTAATTTGCTTTTTAGGGTTTCATCTATTGTAGAATCTGTTAGCCCTTCAATCATCAAATTTGCTTGACGAATCCAATCGTACATATGTTCCCAATTGTGGAGTTTTTTTCTAGATTCCTCCACCCCTGGCCAACCCCATGGAGAATCAGCGGATATTCCACCTTCCCACCAAACAGTAAGCCAGTCAAAAACAATTCCATTTAAAATTGTTTCATCAACAAGACATGAATTGTTAAACGTGTTAAAATCCTCGAACCCATCAACGGTCCATAGTCCACGGTATGCACCCAAAACTGCTTTTTCTGCCAATGCGGGGTCATCAAACACGACATCAGATGTAAGCTCTGTTTTTGGATTAATATCAACAAAATCGTCATCACAAGATAATATGGCGATAGTTAAAAGTATATAAATATATTTTTTCATAATGTTAAAAATTAAGATTTACTCCAAATGATAAAGACCTGTTTGCAAAAGATAGAGTGCCTTTCTGGTTTAAAGTTTCAGCAGGGGGGACCTGCACAAGAACCCCATAACCGTTGTCAATGTCTCCAGTAAATGATTCTGGATGTGACCAAAGCTTGTCATCGAAAGTTTTGTAGAATAGGTCATTTCCATTCACAAAAAGTCTTAAATTATCAATCACGTTGATTCCAAATATCTTTTTAAGAGTATCTGAATCTACATTGTATCCTAATTCGAGATATTGTAGTTTTATATGATCTGTTTTTGCAATCATGAGTCCTGTATAAGGATTTGAAAGATAATTTAATGCCCTTCCAAATTCAGATTGGTCCCCTTCTTGAGTCCATCTGTTATCATATACATGTTTAGATAAGAAAACCCCATTTCCATGAACTTGATCGATAAAACCCCCAAAGGTTCCATACAGCCTTGCTGTAAAGTCAAAATTCTTATAATTCATTTGAAGATTCAAAGAAGTTGTCAATTTAGGAATAACACTTCCGTCAGTAAACTTATAATCATAAGAGTTAATAACTCCATCACCATTTACGTCATTAATCATCAAATCTCCAGGCTTTAAACTACCAATACCAACATTAGTATAATCAACTTGATTTGCGTCAATTTGGGCTTGATTTTGGAATACCCCAATAACATCCCAATATTTCCACGCACCAATCCTCTTGCCTTCTCTGGAGACATCGGGGTCTAATCCTTCAGGCTCATCAGCAAAAATCAAGGTGTTATCATTAGTTGAAATAAACGCCGTAGTATTTATGTCTAGTTCACCTACCTTTGTTTTATATCCCAATGTATATTCCCAACCTTTATTGGTTGTTTTTCCAATGTTTTGATAAGGAGGAGTAATACCAGTAATATCAGCAATAGATCCATAAGGTTGTGTTAAAATATTATTTCGATCACTTTTATAATAATCTATTTCAAAACTTAAACGATTGTTAAAAAGTGTCCCTTCAATACCAATGTCGATGTTCTTGGCGACCTCCCATGTGATATTTGGATTACCAATTCTAGATTCGTTTAGCGTTTGAGAAGTATAAACAGATGTTGGGTCATTTCTATCATCGCCAAGAATCCAAGCACCAGTGGTAAATGAAGAAGAAAATTGATTAGCAGGAACATTATCGTTACCAAGTTCTCCATAACTTGCTCTCAATTTCAGAAAGCTAAATGGAGCGTTTTCCATAAATGCCTCATCAGACATCACCCATCCGACGGAAAATCCTGGGAAAAAGCCATATCTTGAATTGGCTGGGAAAAGGTATGATCCATCGTATCTGGTCAGAAGTTGAAGGAAGTATTTGTTCTTATAACTATAGCTTATATTTCCAAAATAATTCATCCTTGCAGTACCAAATTCACCACCGTTATTTTCTTCAGTCCCCACCTCTCCTTGAGACAACACGTCAGTGTTGTAAGAAATCAGATTGCTTCTGTAGGCCCAAAAGTTCTGGTAGTTAGATTCTTCTCTGGACAAACCAAGAATTACATTAAAGTCATGATTATCTAATTTAGTTTCGTATGATAAAATTCCTTGGTATAATTTATTGTAACCGCTAGTGTTATATTGTGTTAAAGTTACATCACTACCTAATGTCTGTGGAATTAAATCTGATGCATTAGTACCACCTGCAGATAAAGCAAATACATCTACTGGCTTGGTTACTTTCTTCATATAATTATTTGAATTGTCTAGGGCAACAGTTGCTTTAAATTGCAAACCCTCGATTGAAGGTATTTTTAAAATGGCATCAAAATTAGACTGGAAATAAAGGTTAGAGGTATTTACACGTCCACCTTCTCCTTTAATTTGAGCATAATATGCACCTATGTTTGTTAACGAACCATTCGGCCAATAAACTTGGGCTAAAGGACCTTTTTGGTAAACATTTATTAGGAATCTTCCTAAAGCATTAGGTGTATTTTCCGGAGTGTTCCAAAAGTTTGGGTCTCCACCAGGCCATAGAACATTGTCTTCTTTTCTAACCATAATATTGGAAGATAAGGTGAGAAAATCTGTTAACTTCTGCTCAATATTCATCCGAATGTTGGCTTGCTTAAACTTAGAGATGTCATCTTTAATAGATGACCCTTGATCTGAAATAGAGGCAGATAAAAAGTATTTAGTTCTTTCACTTCCACCAGTAAAAGTTAAATTATGTTTACTTCTTGGTGCCCAATAATTTTTATCAAGGGCTAAATCAAATAAAGACTTACCATTTGGGAAAACATAACCATCTGCATTACCGTTTTGGTATGCTAACAAGCCAGCATTGGAGTAAATGGGGTCAGGAGAACCGCCAATATAATCGAATGCCTCTTTGTGCCATGTAACCCATTCCAATGAATTTAATCCTTTGGGCAAGAAAACCGGTTGGTCAAAACTAAATACACTTGAGTAGTTAATATCAACTTCACCTTCTTTACCTTTTTTAGTTGTAACAACAATTACACCATTTGCAGAACGAGAACCATAAACAGCAGCCGTTGCATCTTTAATAACACTGATGGATTCAATTTCTTCAGGGTTTAACCTTGATAATCCGCCTTGTCTATCAGGAACTCCGTCAATTACCACCAATGCTTCGCTATTGTTAAATGTTCCGGTACCCCTAATATAAATGGGGTTGTCGTCATATCCTGGTTGTGGTGATCCTTGTCTGACAACTAATCCAGAAACGGCACCCTGAAGGCCTTTAGATAAGTTTGTAGAAGTTGATAATGATAAAACTTCAGCATCAACTTTTGAAATAGCCCCTGTAAGGTTTCGCTTACTTGAAGTCGTGTACCCCGTTACAACAACCTCACTTAAATCATTCGCTCCTGAAAGTAAGGTAATGGTCAGTTGATTTTGATTCTCAATAGTAATTACCTGACTTTGATAACCAATGTAGGAAAATTGCAACTGATCTGATTCGTTGGCTGAAATTGAAAATCCACCATCGAAATCTGTAGTTGTTCCCAAAGTAGAACCTACCACTATAACGGTAGCTCCTGGCAAAGGGTTGCCATTTTCATCATAAACCACCCCTTTTATTGGGCTTTGGGCATCATCAGTTGTAACTGGACCTACTTTATCCAATTCACTAACTTCCTTTGCGCTTATGATTTCCGTTGCTTTTTGTAAAGCTATCTGATCATTTATTTGAAGGAATGAAATGCCTAATGGTTCAAAAATATGTGTCAGAACATAATTAACCGATTTTTTATCGGCTTCAAAAAACACTTTTTGGTCAAAATCTAAGTCCCGAGAATTGTAGGTGAATTTTACCTTAAATTCTTTGGAAAGTATATCGATTACTTGACCAAGGGTTTCTCCGTTAAAGGAAACGGTCACTTTTTCATTCAATACCCCCTGTTTGTTTACGGGAGCCGAATAACTCTTATTGGCAAACGAAAACAATAAGAAAATATAAAGAAAGGAAAGCTTAAATATTTTTGAAGCTGTCCATTTATTAACGTGTTTCATATTATATTGGTTTAATTGTTATTGAATTATCTAAAAATTACGTTTACTTACAGCCATCAGAATTGATGATTATTTTATTTCCAACCAGTTCGTAGGTAGTATTGTCACCAATACTGAAGCACAAAATTTTCAACTTTTCTGGAAGCGGAACATCTGATAAAGATGTGGTAACAAAGCAGTTTTCGAGGTTGTCTTGAGTAAACTCAATCCTTAAATGATAAAGATCCTCAATCGTTGAAAAAATTTGGGTAATCGGTGTATCAACAAACACAAAGTTTAGCTTATCTATTTTGGTTAGATCAGATTCCATCTGTTTGTCTTCCTCAATTTGTATAACCTTATCAAACAATTTTTCATTTCGATCAAAGCGTGCTGCTTGATTTGGCAAAAGTGTTATTTCGTTTAGATCATACTTATCAATAATATTTGATTTTCTAAGCTTAACTTTTCCAGTCTTTACGATCACTTTGACCTCATCTAATTCATCAAAAGCGATCACACGAAAACTTGTCCCATAGACATGCGTTACAACTTCGTTAGAGTAAACAAAAAAGGGTTTGTATTGATTTTTACTAACTTCAAAAAAAGCTTCACCTTCTAAAAAAACCTCTCTTTTAACAATATCAAATTCGTTCGAATAAGAAAGTTTACTTTTGGGCTGTAACAGTACAGAGCTACCGTCAGAAAGCGTTATGAGTTTTGGCGCATTACTATTGTTAATTTGTTCGATTAGCCCTTCAGCTGGGGACGTATTATAATTACTGGTATTGTCTGCGGGATAAAATTTGTTAAAGAAAAAACTTCCTGAAATAAGAACAATCGCTAAAGTTGCTAAAACAAGTCTAAAAGAGCTTCGGCGCTTTTTATGAAAATCAACGTCCAGTTTTGACTTTAAGCTATATAGTTGTTCTTCTACTTCAAAGTCAGAAAATTTTTCTTCAAAAGCATTGAAAGTTAGAAAGAACGTTTTCGCACGTTCAACCAAATGCGCATTTTTGGCAGAATCAATAGCAAAGTCTTCCCAATAAGTATTGTATTCATTATTGAGAATCCAATTTCTAAAAGATTCATTTTGGATTAAATCTTCAATGTTCACAATTGTTTTTTCTTTCTTCATTTTAATTTTTATGGTCTTCTTTTTTCGATTTTTCTCTTAACACTAAGATTGATCGATAGACATGGTTTTTTACCGATTGGTAATTTATTTTTAGTACTTCAGCAATTTGTTCGTTATCTAAACCTTTAAAAAACTTTAGATAAATCACTTCTTTTTGTTTTGGCGGTAGTTGATTTAAAATTTTGTTCAGTTTTAAAACTTTTAACTTATCTGACTCTTTTTCTATCTCGATGTCTTCGTAAGACAATTCAAAACCTACTTTAACATTATCATCTCCAAATTGTTTAATGAAAGATCTTTGATTGATTTTTTTAAAAAGCTTATTTCTAAAACCGCCAAATATGTAGGATTTAACATCCACGTCTGGGTTCAAGTTTTTTCTTTTTTCCCAAAAATCCATAAACAAGTCTTGGATTGAGTCGTTAATTATAGACTTGTCAGATGTATAGAGTTTACCAAAATTGAATAAAGGTTTATAATACGATTTGAATATGGAAGAAAATGCAGCTTCATCTCCAGAAATAATATCCTTCCAGAACAGTAGCTCCACTAAATTTTTGTTAAAATCCATATAAAAACTTTCCCAGTTTACTAATATGTTCCTATTTTAATTAAAAAGTACTCAAAAAATGAGGGAAATATTTAATTTTTAGTGAAAAATATGATGTTATTTTAACTAATTCCGATCATAAGCAAAAACAACCTTAATTGCAAAGACCGCTTAAATGAGTTGTTTTGCTGTTATCTACGCAAAAGCTCTTGAAGCTTTTCAAGAGATACACCCTTGGTTTCTGGCATCATTAAGGCGACAAACAGCAGTTGGAATACCATCATAATTGCAAAAAACAAAAACACATACCCTGGATTAGCCAAACTGCCCAATGCAACCGGCATAAAAAGGGTGATTAGTGCCGCAAGAACCCAATGCGTAGAACTACCAAACGATTGCCCTTTAGCACGTAAACTTGTGGGGAAAATCTCAGAAATAAACACCCAAATAACAGCACCTTGACCTATGGCATGGGATGCAATAAAAAGAAACAAGAAAACGGGAACAATAATTCCTTGCCAAGAAAATAAAAATGCCAAACCAACCATAGTTAGCGAAACAATGTAGCCAACAGACCCAAAGTACATTAACGTTTTTCTTCCAAGGCGATCAATTAGATAAACACCTAAAATTGTAAATAGAAGGTTTGTAACACCAATACCTATACTAGAAAGCAAAGAAGCACTCTGATCTAATCCGGCCGATTTGAATATGCGAGGAGCATAATACAAAAACGCATTAATGCCCGAAAGTTGATTGAAAAAAGCGATTAAAAATGCCAATAGAATAGGGAACTTATAGGCCTTAGAAAAAAACCGTGAAGTCCCTGTTGTTTCGTTTTGTTGTGCGTCTAAAAGAGAAGGATCAAAGTCTTTGCCGTGCAACTCCAAATACACGCCACGAGCGCCAGCTATGTCGCCACGTTTGCTTAACAGCCAACGGGGTGAATTAGGAACACCAACAACTAGAATGGTGTAGATAAGTGCCGGTAGTGCCTCGATGCCGACCATCCACCGCCAAGGTTGCGCTCCCACATCATTCAACAAAAAGTTGGAAATAAAAGCCATCAAAATACCTAAAACAATATTAAATTGATACAACGCCACTAATCTACCGCGTTGATGACTTGGTGCAATTTCTGAAACATACGTGGGTGCGGCAACGGTTGAAGCACCTACACCTAAGCCCCCAATAAAACGAAAAAACGAAAACATATAGGGGTCAACAGCCAGCCCTGATCCTACAGCTGAAACAAAATACAATATTCCTATCCAGATTAATGTATTCTTGCGTCCAAACTTATCGCAAGGATAGTTTGCAAATATGGCTCCCAAAACAGTGCCCCATAAAGCCATAGACATTATGAATGTGCCGTGAAAAAAATCCGTAGTTTTCCATAATGCTTGCAATTGCTCATCAGCCCCTGAAATGACAACAGTGTCAAAGCCAAATAAAAAACCAGCTAAGGCAACAGTTATTGAAATTGTTGTAATTCGATTCATTTGTAACGATTATTAAAGAATTATAGGTGTTTTTTTGATGTAACTATTTTGTAGCAGGTTTCGACATTGAATATGGCGTTAGGTTTTCATCGGTTCCTCTATTAAAATTGGGCGATTTAGACATCCTAAAGTCTATGTTACCGCCGTTCATTAAATCATCGTGATCAAACCAGTTCTTATCGTACTTTTTTCCATTCACCCTTATATCTTGAACATAAATACACTCTTTAGAATTTCCATTCGCTTGAATCCTGATGCTGTTTCCATTACTCAACTTAACGGTTACGTCTTCAAACAATGGGCTCCCAATGATATATTCGCCCGTTATTGGTGCCACGGGATAAAAGCCTAATGCCGAGAATAAAAACCATGCGGAAGTTTGTCCATTATCTTCATCGCCACAATACCCATCAGGTCCTGACCCATACAGGTTGTCCATAACATAGCGTACCTTCTCTTGTGTTTTCCAAGGTTTATTGATATAGTTATAGAGATATAACACATGCTGAATGGGTTGATTTCCATGAGCGTATTGCCCCATTTCAATAAGTTCCATTTCTAGAATTTCGTGAATTTTAAAGCCGTAATAACTATGGTCAGAAGTAGGAGGTGTAGAAAAAATAGCATCCATTTTTTCGTCGAATGATTGGCGTCCACCCATTAGGTTAATCAAGCCTTCAAAATCATGTAATACAGACCATGTGTAGTGCCATGCGCTACCTTCTGTAAAAACACCTCCCCATTTGAATGGATTAAACGGGTCTTCAAATTCACCTTGACTTGATTTACCTCTCATAAAATTCACTGACTTATCAAAAACATATTGATAGTTCAGTGCTCTGTTTTTAAACAACTCTATTTCGTCTTTGGGCCTATCAAGTTCTTCGGCAAGTTTCATGATACAAAAATCGTTGTAGGCATACTCGAGCGTTCTAGCAACACTTTCGTTGATGGAAATATCAAATGGGATGTATCCCAACGTATTATATTCTTTTGCCCCTTTTCTTCCAACAGAACTTAGCGGTCCTTCATTTTTGGAACTGTTTAGTATGGCTTGATAAGCCGTTTGAACATCAAAGTTTCTAGCACCTTTCAAATAAGCTTCTGCAATAATTGATGCCGAGTTGGAGCCTATCATGCAATCGCGATGACCTGGACTTGACCATTCTGGAAGCCATCCACTTTCTTTGTATGGATTGACCATAATCCCCTGAATAATGTCATCCATCTTTTCGGGATAAAGCAAATTGTAAAAAGGAAATACGGCTCTAAATGTATCCCAAAAGCCATTATCGGTGTATAAAGGCCCATCGTAAATCTTTCCATCATAAGGGCTATAATGTATTTTTTTTCCTTGTTCATTATATTCATGGAACGCACGAGGGAACAATAACGACCTATAAAAGCTAGAGTAAAACTTTATCAGATTATCCTCAAAAACAGTGTACTGGCTATCATTTTTATTTGGGGATTCAATATGAATTTTGGATAGCTCATTGTTCCATGCTTCTTTTGCTTTCTCTTTTGTATCACTAAAAGATTGCGCCTGTTCAAGTTCTCTGTTCAAATTTATTAGGGCTTGCGCATGGCTTATAAAAGAAGAGGTTACTTTGGCTTCTATGATCGAGTTGTTAGCTGTATTGAAACTGACATAAGCACCTACGTGACTACCGGACAAAGATGTTTCGTTAAATTTTTCTCCAGCCCCATTCCAAGTCCCTGCCACATCAAATGGAGTGTCAAATTCAATCACAAAATAATTTGCAAAATTTTCTGGAGTTCCGCCTGAGCTATTTTTAGAAACTCCGTATATTCTGTTGGAAGAGGAATCGATTTTTACAGACGAGCCCTTAAAAAAAGCATCTACAACAATATGTACTGTTTGGTTTTTTGGAAAGGTAAATCTAAAATGGCCTACACTACTAGTTGGCGCTAACGCTACTTTAATTTTGGTATCCGTTAGCAGTGTTTCATAGTAATATGGCTTCACAACAGTATTTTCAAAAGGGGTTTGCCTGTCATGCTCCAAAAGCTTTAATTCTCCAGTCATGGGCATAAGCGAAAATGCGCCATAGTCATTAATCCATGGGCTTGGTTGATGGGTCTGTCTAAAACCAACTAATCCTTGATTCTTATGGGTATAAATCCAACCGTCACCCATTTTACCTGTTTGAGGAGTCCAAAAATTCATGCCAAAAGGCACAGCTATGGCAGGATAGGTATTGCCGTTGGATAATGCGTGTGAGGAATCAGAACCAATTAACGGATTTACATAACGTACATAATCCATTGATTGTTGAGCATATACACTCGTGCTTAATAAAAATAAAAAAAATAGTGTACAGAAATAATGATTTGATCTATGAATCAGAACTGTGGAGGTTGGCTGGTTATTTTCCATTTCTTTGAAGAATTAATGTTGTTGTGATGGATAACACCACCGTTTTTTAATTTTTCTAAATCGAGCCAAGTACTGTTGTGTTGGCTTCCATTTACCAAAACAGACCTAATCGTGTTTAGTTGGCTGTTCCCTTTTTTTATGATTAATTCGCTATTAGGCAATTGAATCGTTACCTGTTCAAATTGTGGTAAGTTTAATGAAAATCCTGAAATACCTGGGATTACCGGATATAAACCCATAGAGGAAAAAACATACCATGCGCCCATCGTTCCAAGGTCGTCATTTCCAGGAAGTCCAGTTATAGATGCGTCATAGATTTCGTCTTGTATTCGTTTAATTGTTAAGGATGTTTTTTCTGGAGACTTAGTCCAGTTATATACCCATGGTACATGAAAGTCAGGCTCATTTCCACTCGCAAACCAATCATCATCATATTTTGCGTCTAGCCGTTCAAATAGCACATCAAGCCTGTCTTCAGCTAGTTTTTGTCCGCCCATGGTGTCAATCAAGGTTTCTAAATCATAAGGAATCATCCAAAAATAATTTTTATATGTTCCTTCTCGCCAATCAGAAGTCATGCTTTTCCAAGTGCCATCGGGATTCCTTGAGTTAAGCCAGGTTGTTTCTGGATTATAGATGTTTTTCCAGCTTTTGGATCGTTCAAAGAAGAAGCGGGAATCTTCACTTAGTCTTAGCGCGTTTTGTGCAAATTGGCCAATCGCAAAGTCGGCAGAGGTGTACTCTAAAAGCATAGATGCATAGGTATGTCCATAACTAATGTATTCTTGTAAAAAAGGTCTGATCTCTTGATTCTGCGCTTTTAACTTAGGTATAGTAGCACCTCTTTTCATATGAAAATAGGCTTTTTCAAGATCGAAGTCTTTAGCGCCAAAAGCATACGAGTTTGCAATTATAATAGAAGTTGGGTCGCCCTGCATAATTCCCGTTTCTATATTGGCCAAAATCCATCTGCCGTATCCACCTGCCTGATCAGCAAAATCAACCAATGACTGCATCATATCACTACTCCTTTTTGGAAAAAGCCATGCCAAAAGCTGTGCTTGTGTTCTGTAGGTATCCCAAGCGCTGTATGAGCTGTATTGTTCTCTTCCAGTAAGTGATTTGTGAACTTTATAATCGGCACCCATATACTCGCCATTGGCATCACTAACGATATTAGGGTGAATGAGCGTCCTGTAATAACTTGAGTAAAATTGAGTTAATCGGTCGTGATTGTCAGATTTTACCTTGATTATATTTAAAAGTTTATTCCATTCGGCTTTGTTAAATGACCTATATGTTTCAAAAGAAAAATCAAGATTTTCTGATTGTAAATTTCCTTTTGCGTTTTCTACAGAAACAAAAGAAATCGAAATTCGATAATTGACTTCTTTATCATTGGTTGTGTCAAAAACAAACAGGGCTCCAGAGTTTGGTCCATGAATTTCATTAGATTTTATCAAATCTGCATTACTCCAAACGCTATGATCAACTGAAGGTTTGTCAAACTCTGCGGCAAAATATATAGTGTAGTCTGTTTCTGTTCCACAAAATTCTCCACCTCTAGCATATCCCTCACAAGTACGCGCAGAAGTTACCTTTACATGGGCATCTGAAACAAATGTTGAATTGACACCAGACCCAATAGCAATTGTGCCTTTTTGTACATCCTTATTAAAAATAAATGTTGCAAAACCTGCTCGCTTAGATGCTGTTAAATTTACGCGAATGTTGTTATTAACGGTAGCAGATAATAAACCAGCCTCATGTGCATCAATAGACTTTATCGTATTGGAATCGCTCATGTTATTTGGCGAAATAAGAGGTTCTCCAGCAATGGGTACAACAGGAAAATTTCCCATGTTTGAACACCCTGCCCCACTCAATTGAGTTACTACAAAGCCTCTGTCTGGTGAAAAAAAGCTAGGAGTAAATTGAATCATCCCAAATGGATATGTAGCTCCTGTAAAGGTATATCCACTTTCTAAACCGTTATCTTGTGAGCCAATTCTTGTATCTACATACTTGGTCAAGTCTTGACCATAACTATGCATTATGGAAAATAGAAGTAAACAATATAAATACTTCATGCTAACTAAATTATATAAAACAACATTAACCCATAAATTAAAAAATAGATGCTAAAGCACCTAGTTTCAATTAAAAGGAGGGTGTTTTCGAGTTATTCGTTTTTTTTTAATAAAACTTTATGTACTTATTAATAAGTTCTTTCTAAATTTAAAAAGTACTCATAAAACACGTGTAAAATTCGAAAATAAAATAATTGATAATGCCTTTATGGTTAATTAGAATAGAGGAAAAAATTCACAAGTGTTAATTCATCTTTTGTATGTCCATTTGATTTTGACAATCAAATTTTTATTTGCCTAATAACATGTATATTCTACATTCATAAATATTTAGGCTTATGCAAACAAACATTTAGAATCTTTTTAAAACAAAAAACCCGCAAATGCGGGCTTTAGTACACCCCATTGAGCTATTTTCGAAACAGAGCTTGAAAATGTTTCAAAATATTATTGGTTTAAATAGTTAGACTATTTCCAATGCTTCTTTTAGATTCACATCCTAATAACATGATGGACACTCCACATGGAATTTACCATTATTCAGGAACCAAAATAACAGGTGATACAAATGTATATTCAGCATTAAGCCTAATAAATAAGGATACCAACCTAATAAATAGGTGGCTAAAATTAGCATTGCGTAAATTAAAAACTAAAATGTGCCAAAGCAAAATACGGTAAGGTAAGTGACGTAATCGACTTGGTTCAGCACAAGTTTATTTTGGCTGAATTACTTCTTTATAAACTTAAATATATTCTTGTCATTAATGCAGAGAAAGTAAAATCCACTTGGGAGATACACTGTATTAATAACACCTGTTTCTAAAATATCTGCATTACCAACAATCGCTCCCGTAATATCATATATGGAATAAACACTTTTTTGTTTTAGACCAGTTACCATTATATAATTTCCGACAAGTGTTGGGTAGATACGTAAAGAATTTACTGACGTACCTTCAATACTTAACACATCAACCACTTCTATATCAAATAATGCAAGACTATCACTTAAACCTCCGGCATC
>JAURPF010000080.1 GCA_030835325.1 Flavobacteriaceae bacterium
CCAACAATTACAGAAGATGATCCTGTAATCGCAAACACAATAAATATTCGAATAAGTTCCCATCGCATAGCCACAATCCATTTAGATTCTAATTTTGAAATGACATATTGTACTAGTTTTAATAACACATAAAACACAACTAAAAAAAAAGGTATGCTGATGTATAGTTCTGCAAACGGCAATAAAAGTGTAAGCTTAAATGCACTATATCCTAACGAACAAAGTCCAATAAATGGAAATATGAGTTGCCAATTCTGTTTGATTTCCCATTTTTCCTTAAATACTTTCATGCTTTTAATTTGAACAAATATACTACATCTTATGGAAAAAATAAACTTTAATCCATTAGACGTCCGAGAATTCCTCCTAAGCCGCTTTTGTTCTTCTTTCCGCCTAGAACCATCCCAGCTACATCGTCAATTACAGAGCCATCTCCGTCTGCATCCAATATAGATTCTAAAAAACTTTGATTATTATCATGGGATTTATTTCCGATTAATCCACCCAAAAGTCCTTCGATTCCTTCTGGGGAATCAACCTTATTTTGGCGTTGCTGTTTGCCTAAAACACCCATTACAATAGGAGCAGACATTTTTAGTATTTTTCCCACTAACCCTGCATCAATACCAGATTTTTGACTCAGTGCATTTTGAACGTTTTGCTGACGATTTCCAAGCACATGTCCCAAAATTTTACCTCCATCATTAGAAACAGCATTAAGGTCTGTTCCAGAAAACAAGCTGTCTAGGTTATTTAAGATGCTTCCATCGTGTTTTTTTAATGCATTCATAATACCTAAAGCACCTTCATTTGATGTTGAATTTCGTTTTATGGCCTGCGTGAGGACTGGAAGAGCCATGGTTAGTAAGTTGGAAGTTTTTGTTTTTGATTGTCCTGTTTGGCCGGACACACCTTGAATTAGTGATTTTCCGATATCACTGTTAAGTAGGTCTAAGATTCCTGACATAATAAATAATTTTTTGGGTTAGTTAAATATAAAAAAAAACCTTAACAGAGTTGTTAAGGTTTTTATAATTTGATGTTATTTTGAATAAATTACTTCAGAATAGAAATAATTTGAGATGCTAATTCAGAACCAATACGATCTTGCGCCTGGTTTGTAGCTGCACCAATATGAGGTGTCAAAGATATTTTAGGGTTCATTAGTAATTGAACTGCAGGAGTTGGCTCGTTTTCAAAAGTATCTAATCCAGCAAATGCTAATTTATTAGTATCTAGGGCTTTAACTAAAGCTACTTCGTCAACAACACCACCACGAGCGGCATTGATTAATCCAGCTCCCTCTTTCATAAGTTTCAATTCAGCTTCACCAATCACAAATTCTTTCTGCGCAGGGACATGTAAGGTTATAAAATCCGATTCTTTTAGGACTGTTTCTTTAGAAACAGTTTGGATTTCAAAATCAATTGTTTGACCATCGTAAAATGATAAGGAGAGGGTTGTTTTTTCTAGAAAAGGATCAAAAGCTATTACTTTCATTCCAAGTCCTAAAGCCATTTTTGCTGTAGCCTGACCAATTCTTCCAAATCCAATCACTCCTAAAGTTTTGCCACGCAGTTCAGTTCCTTTGGCGTATGCTTTCTTAAGGGCTTTGAATTTTGAATCTCCATCCAATGGCATCGCTCTATTTGAATCGTGTAAGAATCGAACTCCTGAAAATAAGTGAGCAAATACTAATTCGGCAACTGATTCTGAAGAAGCTGCTGGGGTATTAATGACGCTTAGCCCTTTATTGCGTGCATACTCAACATCAATATTGTCCATACCAACGCCACCTCTACCAATAATTTTTAGGTTAGGGCAGGCATCAATAAGATCTTGTCTTACAGTTGTTGCACTTCGTACTAGAAGCGCTACAATGTTTTCAGAATTGATAAAATTTTCTAATTGTTCTTGTGGTACAGTGGTTGTAAGGACGTCAAATCCTGCTGTAGTTAAATCATCGATTCCACTTTGTGAAATCCCGTCGTTTGCTAATATTTTCATTTATTTATGCTTTTCGTTCTAATTCACTCATTATTTCTACCAAAACCTGTACACTTTCTAGCGTTAGTGCATTGTACATTGAGGCTCTGTATCCCCCAACACTTCGGTGCCCATTTAGACCATTGATCCCAGCTTCCAAACACATGCTATCAAAAGAGTCTTTCAAATCGTCGTTAGCCAATGTGAATGTTGCATTCATTGTTGAACGATCGGACTTGGCCGCAAATCCAT
Source organism: Flavobacteriaceae bacterium (assembly GCA_030835325.1). Classification (GTDB taxonomy): domain Bacteria; phylum Bacteroidota; class Bacteroidia; order Flavobacteriales; family Flavobacteriaceae; genus Hel1-33-131. Next base: position 2,239 of record JAURPF010000080.1, read on the forward strand.
CAAATAAAGGATTTAAGTCGATCTCTGAATAAATGAGCTGTGCTTTCTTTTCGTTTTCTTTTTCAATAGCAGCAATACCTCCTTTATTTTTCAACCACTCAAGGTTAAGCATTGACGTATAGACCGGAAATACTGGGGGCGTATTGAACATGCTACCTTTGCTAATATGCACTTTGTAATCCATCATCGAAGGTATTTTCCTTGATACTTTTCCTAAAATATCTTCACGGACAACAACTAAAGTTGTTCCTGCAGGCCCCATATTTTTTTGAGCCCCTGCATAAATTAAGTCAAATTTTGAGAAATCTATAGCTCTTGAAAAAATATCGCTGCTCATATCACAAACCATTGGGATACCACATTCAGGAAAATCCTTTATTTGGGTTCCAAATATTGTATTGTTCGAGGTACAGTGAAAGTAATCATGATCTGAAGGGATATCGTATCCCTTAGGAATATAGTTGTAGTTGGCATCTTTGGATGAGGCTACTTCAGTAACATCATCGAAAATTTGAGCTTCCTTTATGGCTTTGTCGCTCCAAGTACCTGTGTTGAGATAAGCTGCGCGTTTTTCTAGCAAATTGAGCGCAACAGCCAGAAACTGTGTGCTTGCACCTCCTTGTAAAAAAAGCGCTTTATAGCCCATGCCTTCAAGACCCAAAAGTTCTAATGCTAGCGC
>JAURPF010000081.1 GCA_030835325.1 Flavobacteriaceae bacterium
ATTTATTTGCATTGTTGGAACATTAGTTTGTTTTATGCCTGTTATTATGCGATTATCGAGAAATATTTGGATTAATATTTTTATGAGCTACGATCCTAATTTAGCCAACAAGTCTAAGACTTAAATCTATTGATATCAATTTCTTTTGGAAGTGCAATATCGTCTTCAATATGAGCGATTAAATCTTTAGCAATTCTTGGCGCTATAAGAACACCCCGACTCCCTAGGCCATTCATCACATATAAATTTTTGTGTGTTTCGTGTTGTCCTACTAAAGGGCGGCGATCCGCTACCGTTGGTCGAATTCCAGCACGTTGTTGCACGACTTCATATGTACACGAAATCACTTTTTGAAGTTTTTCTAAAAGTTCATTTTTGGCACTTTCTGTTGGTGTGTTGCTATAATCGTTCCAAGCATAAGTAGAGCCCACAAGATAATTGTCGTTGCCAATAGGTATTATAAATACGGCCGCTTTCAAAATTACATCACATTTTAAATCTGGCGCATGTACGACCAAGAGCTCACCCTTTGTCCCTTCCAAAGGAAGTATGTTAAAAAATGGGTTTTTTTTCAAGCCAAAGCCTTCGGCGAAAATAAGGTTATTCGCCGTAATTTTTTTATAGTTTACTTCATCATGATTTAACTCCAAAGCAGAATAATCGAAAGTTTCTTCTAGATATAGATCTTTTGATTTTAAATAATTTCGGTAAGAATCCAAAAGCAATTTGGTGTCCACTCTACCAGTATATTTTACTTCGCCAAAGCCATAGGGGGCAAGAACATTGGAATTGTTGTTTTTTATAGCTTTTGGAACTAAATATTGTTGCAGTTTTGGTTTATCACAAGCCAAAAACCAATTGTTTTGTTCTTCAATGGAATTAAAAATTCGATAAATAGGACGTTGATCGTCAATTTTAATCCCTAATAGTGACTCTATTTTTTTATAAGCAGAAAGTGCTGCAGGAAGCTGCTGATCAGCATTCCAAGCCATATTAAAACGCTTTAGCACAACTGGGTTGTACAACCCACTAGCTACAATGGAGGCTTGTTGAGAAGTATTACTAACTACTACAAAAGACTTACCTCTAGCGCGGAGTTGCTCGCAGAGCATGAGCCCTGCTAGTCCAGAGCCAACAATGAGGTAATCTAGAGACATAGCATAAAAGTAAATAAAAAACGCTCCCCAATTTGGAAAGCGTTATGATTTGATTATGAAGAGTCTTAATAACTCCACATATCTTGTTCCAAGTTTCTGATCTTTTCTTTGATTCGCTGCGACTCAAGAAGTTGCATCAGTGCATTTTCAGAAATGTAATCATTGATGTCCCGATCTTCATAAACGTTATCTTCTTTGTAAATGTAAGCTGAGAAGCGTCTTGAGTTTATTAAATGATCAAAAGAAATGGGTTTTGACGTGTTTTTGTCATTAAAAGCCATTGCTTTGTGCAAGTAAGTCCGGGCATCCGGATAAAAAATCCAAAATAATTCAACGTAGGTTGGCTTCATATTTGAATCATTAAATTCTTTCATAATGGACTTATCCCTCGGTGTGATAATAATTGGAGCTATTGCGATAGGTCGGTAACGCAAATCAGACTGTCTTTTGTCAAAATACCATACGCCTTTGATTCTATACTTTACAACATCGGCATACCCAAATATTTCTTCTGAATAATCTTCCTCAGAAAGAAGATTATTATCAAAAATAAGTTCCTCCATTTTGGATTCGTGTTCATTATACTCGTCATCAGTTAACACAGATTCATCAATATTGGCGTACTCTCCAACATCAACCCCTTTAAGTATCAAAAATTGTTTTAAAGTACCAGCTTCATTATTAATTCGTTCCAAACCAATAATGTCGTCTGGATCACCTGGTCGAATTTTTCTGTATGTCCGCTTTCTATTCAGGTCTTCAAGTGATAAGACTTCTTTAAAATTATCTTTTTTGTACACAGGAAAGTCGCCTTCTAAAGCTGATTTTAAAAGGAAATGAATAAGTGGTCTTCGTTCATTTCCTACAACCAAAGTATCAATCGGATAATACATAGGGAAGTTGACACGCTCATCAAGATTGATTTCTTCCCATATAGTTTTGGAGAACAAAACATCTTTATCGCTGATATATCCATATGCAAGAGGTGATTCATCAGAATCAACCTCATCAAAGGCATTGGCTATTCCAATTTCGTCTGGCGATTTTGCATTCAGAATATTAGCCTGACTAAACACAAAGAGTGGTAAAAAGAAAATGAACAGGGGTAAACGATTCATAATATTAATTTGTTAATTTTATAGTTATTGCAGATGCAGGTTTTATGGGAACATTTACCCCTTTAACTCTGACCTTAATATTGTCAATAATTACCATAGAACGTCTAGGTGAATTATTTATCAAATCTTTTGCGATTTGGTTCATTCTATTTCCAGAAACAGTAATAGTTTCTCCCAAAACAGTTAAATCAAATGCAGAAACTGTTGGTTCTAAATCGTAAACGAAATCTCCAAAGTCTGCTAGTACACGCGAAGTAGTAACATCACGCTTATTTAGTTTAATTGATCCACTCTTACCGGCAATTTTTCCTTCTGGACTAGGAATATTCTTGATTCTAAAAGATTTTTTTGACACCTCCTTTTTTCCATCATCAAGTGTTGCGGTCACGCTGACGATTAAGTTATTACTTCCAGCGGGTGGGTTGATAAAGTATTTACCCTGTCCTCCAGCTTTTCGCAAGCCAGGTGCAGAAACAGAAACTTTACTATCTGGAACTCCTGCAAATGAAATCGTCATGGGGTTTTCTAAACCTCGGTAAAGGACATTCATTTTATCCGCTGCCACAGAGGCTTCTTTTGGGCGTGGAACTACGACATAGTTCCCTACAATTGGAATTTCTAATGGCTTACCGTCTTCAAGAAAAGTGAATTGTCCATCAATAGATTTTTCTCCGATATTACCAACATTGAAGTCGAGCGTTGCTGCACCAGTAGAATCAATTGCACTAGCAACATTAATTTCTTGACCTTGAACAACCAATTTAGTTGGCGTTACATTGGCATATTTCCCTAGAACTACTTTTCCCTGAAACTTTTCTCCTGCAAAAAATGCAGATTTATCAGCTAGAACGATGGCTTGATAGTTTTTCAGTGAAACAGCTTCAGTAAGTGTATTTCCTAAAAAGAGGTTGAACATACTAGCTTCTGTGACTTTAACATCATTTTGCATGGCTGTTAACTTTGTGTAAGAAGCAATCGCTGGGAATCCTTTGTAATTATAATCCAACCAATCGATTTTTTTTCCGTCTTTATTAATAACTTCAGAAGTACTGAATCTTCTGTCAAATCGTTCAACGGCTTTTTTGTATTTAACATCAGACCCTAAAACTTCTTTCACATCTGCCTTATATTGTTCAATTTTTGCTAATACTACTGCACCTGCTTTTGTCAATCGATCTCCAGTAAACCACATTTCGTCTAAAATGTCTGTCTTGTCCATAGACTCAAAAGGCAACTTGCCTGTTTCTGGTACTATAGAATATCCTCCGTTTTTTAGAAGATCTACTTTTAATGTTTCAATATATTTATAGAATTCATCCGATATGATATTGATTTGCTGTGCTTTGTTGGCTGCAACTGCAAATTCCTCAGGTTTCTCATCCCCTTTGGTAATCAAATCTGAGAGAAGTGCTTCGTTGGTTTCTGACGTTGTCACATTAGACTCAGCAAATTTTGCTTCCATGAGGCCAAACGCAGAAAGTACTTCTTTGGACATATTCATAGCCATCATCGCGATGAAGACCAAATACATCAGGTTTATCATTTTCTGTCTTGCAGATACTTTTCCTCCTGCCATAATAATTAGTTTTTTTGGTTATTTATATAATAGCTCAGTGAAACTAATTATTTGTTATTCATTGCAGAAAGCATACCACCATACACTCCGTTTAAAGAAGATAAGTTTGAAGACAATGATTCCATTTGCTCTTTCAACTTAATTGCATTTTCAATTGATTCCGCATTGATCTCGGCTTGTTTATTAGCACTTTCCAACTGCGCTTTATAAAGATTGTTAATAGACTCCATTTGGGCAGTTGCCTTGGTCATTTCTTCGTTGTAACGGTTGGTTGCCCCAGCAGACCCATCCATAGAGGAGGCAGTAGCGTTTAAGTTTTTGATGTTTTCGCCAAGACTTTTAACGAGTGCACCATCTATTTGAGCTTCTTTGAGTAATGCGTCTAATTTTTTAGTTAAAATCCCCTCTGGTGATTCTTTTTTTCCTGCTTTTGAAGAAGAGCTGCCTCCAGTAAGTTCAGGATATACTAAAGACCAATCTAGATCTCCTTTTTGACGTTCAAAAGCTGAGTATGTAAATACTGCAGCTTCAACGATCATCCCAAGAGTTAGTATTTCAGAACCATAAGGCCAATGTTGAATTTTAAAAAGTGCACCTACAATTACAATTGCAGCTCCTAGTCCGTAGACCATATTGGTGATTGTGATTTTACCTTCTTGTGCCATAGTTATATTTTTTTAATTAGAGTTAAATTAGTTTTTTTTAAAATTATTAATTTGTTGCATCGTTTGCGGTGGCGTCTGTCCCCAAGTAATCCTGAACTGTGCGAAATCCTATAAAACTTCTAGCCGAATCGGCATGCTCATAGTCC
>JAURPF010000082.1 GCA_030835325.1 Flavobacteriaceae bacterium
ACTTCGCGGAACATAAAACCCCAACAACTGTCAGGATTTATTAGATCGTATTCTAATTATTCAAAGATTCAAATTTAAGTCCTTTATACACAGAAACGTTTAAAGCTTTTGAATAATTCAAAAGAAATTTGATGGTTTCAGTTTTAGGTTTAAATGTATTAGAATTAGAGGGTTTTTCAGTGTAAAGTTTTGCCATTAGCCTGTCATTGTTAGTTAGTTATTACTACAACGACAAAATATCTAATTTATTATATCTGCATTTAATTTGTCAAAACAATATTGTGTTTTTCAATTAATTTACGAAGATTGATCAGGGCATACCGCATTCGTCCCAACGCCGTATTGATGCTCACTCCTGTGCTTTCAGAAATTTCCTTAAAACTCATATCATTATATATACGCATCACGAGCACTGATTTTTGTTCTTCTGGCAACTCTTCTACCATCGCTCTAACATCACGTGCAATTTGAGATTTTACCAACTCCCCTTCCGCATTCAGGGTACCATCACTCAGCACAGAAAAGATGTCAAAATCGCCGCTGTTATTGAATTTAGGCATGCGGTTATTTTTTCTGAAATGATCGATCACTAAGTTGTGTGCAATCCGCATTACCCAAGGTAAAAATTTACCTTCTTCGTTGTAATTGCCACGTTTGAGGGTACGTATAACTTTTATAAAGGTATCTTGAAAAACATCTTCAGTCACATCACGGTCGTAAACCTTGGAATATATAAAACTATACAACCGTTGTTGATGGCGTTTTATCAGGATTGATAATGAGGGCTCATCTCCTTTAATGTATTGGCTTACTAAGGTAGCATCACTAATAGATTTAGAATTCATAACATTACTTTTAGAAGTACATTTAAGATGTACTTGGTTAAAAAATATAAAAAGTAATGTTATTCTATAAGCGTTTATTTATTCGTTAGAAAATCAAAATAACAACAATCTTAGTAATTTTACAAATTTATTTTAGTTTAAATCCCTAAGAAGACCAAAGACCGTCGTAATGTTTTTTATATTAATAGTATCTTTGCAATCAAATTTTAACGTACTAAATGCCACAAAACCTTTCAAAGTTAAGTCCAAAAGATCACATTCTAATTAAAGGTGCAAAATTGCATAATCTAAAGAATATAGATGTTGCTATTCCACGCCACAAATTGGTAGTGATTACTGGACTTTCAGGCTCAGGGAAATCAAGTTTGGCATTTGACACTTTGTATGCCGAAGGACAACGAAGGTATGTAGAAAGTTTATCGAGTTATGCACGACAATTTTTGGGGCGTCTCCACAAACCAAACGTCGATTATATCAAAGGCATTGCACCTGCCATTGCCATTGAACAAAAGGTAAATTCCACCAATCCACGATCTACAGTTGGAACCACCACCGAAATTTATGATTATTTAAAATTACTTTTTGCGCGTATCGGAAAAACCTATTCTCCGACTTCCAACAATGTCGTAAGAAAAGACACTACCAGCGATGTCATTAATTACATCAAAACTCTCGACACAGGTGACAAACTGCTGCTCCTTGCTCCCATCCATTTAGAAAAAGGTCGAACGATCAAAAATAAACTTCAAGCGCTTCAACATCAAGGATTCGCTCGAATTAAAGTTGGAGATGCTGTAGAACGTATTGAACAAATTGAAAATTTTAAAAAACTCCCTTCAAAAATCCATCTTGTAGTCGATCGTATTATCATTAAAAACGATGACGATTTTTATAACCGCTTAGCAGATGCAATTGAAATGGCTTTTTTTGAGGGAAAAGGACGTTGTCTAATTGAAAAATTAGAAAATTCTAAAACACAAGAATTTAGCAATTCATTTGAACTTGATGGTCAAAATTTTTTAGAACCCACTATGCACCTATTCAGCTTTAACAATCCATACGGTGCCTGTCCCAAATGCGAAGGCTATGGTGACGTCATTGGTATCGATACGAGCCTTGTGATTCCAAACACCTCTCTTTCGATTTATGAAAATGCGGTGTTTCCTTGGCGTGGTGAAAGCATGAAATACTACAGAGATCAACTTGTGAATAACAGTCACAAATTTGACTTTCCAATTCATAAACCTTACTTTGAATTGGAAACCAAACACCAACAGTTGCTATGGAACGGGAATTCTTATTTTACGGGGCTCAATGCTTTTTTTGAAGAATTGGAGTCCAAAGCCTATAAAGTTCAAAACCGTGTAATGCTATCGCGCTATCGCGGAAAAACAAAATGTGGAAGTTGTCAAGGTAAAAGATTGCGAAAAGAAGCCAGTTTTGTGAAAGTTGGTGGCGCTTCAATTACGGATTTGGTTGAATTATCCCTCAAAGATTTAAGAACCTTTTTCAAATCCTTAAAACTGAATGTAAAAGAACTAGAAATTGCCAAACGTCTTCTCAAAGAAATTAATAACCGGCTTGAATTTTTAGCCAATGTTGGATTGGACTATTTAACCTTAAACAGAAAATCAAATACCTTGTCCGGAGGCGAAAGTCAGCGTATCAACCTGGCAACTTCACTTGGAAGTAGCCTTGTAGGGTCAATGTATATTTTGGATGAGCCAAGTATTGGACTCCATTCCAAAGATACCCTACGGCTCATCAATGTGTTGAATGCGTTGCGAGATTTAGGAAATACAGTGATTGTAGTGGAACATGACGAAGCTATTATGGCCGCCGCCGATTATGTCATTGATATTGGCCCCGAAGCAGGAACCTTTGGTGGAGAAGTCATCGCGAGTGGGAGTTATAAAGCACTTTTAAAAAGCAATACTTTGACAGCTCAGTACCTCAATGGATCTTTAGAAATTGAAGTTCCCAAAAAACGAAGATTGTCAAAATATAGTGTAACCATCAAAGGAGCCCGAGAACATAATCTAAAAAATATCGATGTTACAATTCCATTAAACATGCTCACAGTTGTGACCGGTGTTTCTGGAAGTGGAAAAAGTACGCTTGTCAAACAAATTGTATTCCCAGCTTTGCTTAAATCCATTGGTGGTTATGGCGAAAAAGCAGGTGAATTCACAAGTATAGAAGGTAATTTCAGTACCGTTAAATTCATTGAATTTGTAGATCAAAACCCAATTGGACGCTCTTCACGTTCCAATCCTGTGACCTATATTAAAGCCTATGACGATATTCGGGCGTTATTTGCCAAACAAAAGTTAAGCGTTTTAAGAAATTACCAACCCAAACATTTTTCATTTAATGTTGACGGAGGGCGTTGTGAGACTTGTAAAGGCGAAGGAACGGTTACTATTGAAATGCAATTCATGGCAGACGTCCAATTGCTTTGTGATGCTTGTGATGGAAAACGCTTTAAAAAACAAGTGTTAGAAATTAAGTTTCATAACAAAACAATCGATGACGTTTTAAATATGACTATTGATGAT
>JAURPF010000083.1 GCA_030835325.1 Flavobacteriaceae bacterium
AAACGTGATGAATACGTATGTGATTGTAGTGATATTGACGATGTGATTGTATTTACTAAAGATGGTAAATTATTGATTACAAAAGTTGATAATAAAACCTTTATTGGGAAAGGTATTATTCATGTCGCTGTTTTCAAGAAAAAAGACAAACGCACCATTTATAATATGATTTATAAAGATGGCAAAGCAGGAGCATCCTACATCAAACGCTTTGCAGTCACGGGAGTAACTCGAGATAAAGAATATGACTTAACCAATGGAAAACCGAATTCTAACGTTTTGTATTTTTCTGCCAATCCAAATGGTGAAGGTGAAGTTGTAACCGTTATAATACGACAAGTTGGAAGTATTAAAAAATTAAAATGGGATATTGATTTTGCTGATATCATTATAAAAGGACGGGTTTCTAAAGGAAATATAGTAACCAAATATGCAATAAAACGCATTGAGCTTAAGGAAAAAGGTGTGAGTACTTTAAAGCCTAGAAAAATTTGGTTCGATGATACTATTCAGCGTTTGAATGTCGAAGGCCGTGGAGAACTAATCGGTGAGTTTAGGGGTAAGGATCGTATTTTAATCATTACACAGTCCGGAATTGCTAAGACAATTATTCCTGAAATCACAGCCCATTTTGAGGAAGATATGATTGTCTTGGAAAAATGGGTGCCAAGCAAACCAATTTCGGCTATTTACTTCGATGGTCAGAAGGAAAAACATTACGTGAAACGATTTTTAATAGAAAATGAAAACAGAGAAGATATGTTTATTTCCGAGCATCCATCAAGTTTACTAGAAATTGTTTCTACCGATTGGCGTCCCGTTGCAAAAATAGCATTTGCCAAAGATAGAGGTAAAGAACGTCGTGAAGATCAAATCATAGATATTGAGCAGTTTATTAGTGTCAAAGGGGTTTCTGCCTTAGGAAACCAATTAACGAAGTTTAAGGTCAATCAAATTGACTTGATGGAGTCGTTACCTTATACACAACCCGAAGAAACTCCTGCTGATGAAATAGATGTAATTGATGAAGACATTGTAGGCGAAACAAGTGAGACCTCTCAAGAAGAATTGAAAGCAATGTCAGAAACTCCACCAGCAAAAAACATAACTAGTACTGGTCCAAAAAATCCAGATTCAGAAAGCTCTAATGAAGAAGGTCAAACGACCTTATTCTAGTTTAACTCGTTTAGCATCACCTTGTTGTTTATTGGTCTCACCAACGTAACCATATTCAAACGTATAACTATCTTTTGTTGTGGTTAGAATCTTAAGATGAATATCTTTTTGTTCTGCACGATTTTTAGGGTTAATTGTTTTGAAAACCATCTCACAATCGTTTATCCAACGCACTTTTGCTGAGTCTTTTAATCCGTTAAAAGTTTCCACTTGTAAATCAGAGGTTCTAGAAAACATAGACTTATATTCCTTCCCATCAATAGTGATTGTGCTCTCGTAAGTTCCTGTTTTGAAGTTGTTACAATTGCGTTCGACTTGGTAGCAACTGAAGTATAAAAAAGCGCTTAAAGCTAGTAAATATTTCATTTATTATATTTTAAAGGACACATGAACATCCATTTAAATCGTTTGATTGGAATCGAGATTTAGTAATGAATATTTTGCACTACAAACATACAAAAGGGATTTAGCAATCTAAATTATTTTGCCGTATTCGTTGAATAATTTCTAAAACTCCCATCCTTGTAGAAAATCACGATGCGCTCAATAGAGTCCTCTCCATTGGAAATTTCAGAAATTTGATTTGAAGGAAGAGAGCTTAAAGGAACTGGGGTGGGCTCAACTTTTTGTAGTGGGGTAGTGCTTTTAGGAAATTCACCAACACCACTTAAGAGCCATAAAAGTTCAATATCGGGAAAAGCATTGAGCACTTTGGTGATAAATTCTAAGCTTGGTTTGTTGCGTCCACTTAAGATATGTGAAATACTGGAGCGTTGTACAGTAATAATTTCAGCAAAAGCAGAAGCTGATAAACCATAATAGTCTAGGATTTTTTTGAGTCGAGTGTTGAATTCTGTTGTATCAATCATAGTTTACATGTGTAGCGTTAAAGGGAGTTTACAAATGTAACATATTGTTTTGAAATATACAAATAACAACGTAATATGATTAAATAATTATTAAATTAAAGCTTTAATAAAATACTTTAATTATCTGATATATAATATTTTATAACTTATATAGTAGCTAAAGTCATTTATTTATTGAAGACACCGAATTGAGGTCTAAAAATGTATACATTTGTAAATTCTTAGAACTTTTATTTTGTTTACAAATGTAAAAAGTATAATGTTTACATTTGTAATCTTAATTAGATATGCATGTTAGACGCACCTTATTTTTTATCCCAATACAATTCTTTTAAAGCAACTGCTTTAAAGAATCGCTATATCACAAACGCACACATAGAGCCCTTGTTAGCTTCCTTAACAAATCGATTTAGCCGTACCATCTTAGGCACTTCAGAAGGTGGATTGCCAATTCATGCGCTTGAAATAGGTACTGGATCAAAACGAATTTTAATATGGTCACAAATGCATGGCAATGAAAGTACGACTACAAAAGCAATTTTTGATTTGTGTAATTATTTTGAATTATCTGATTCAAAAGCTCTTCTTGAAGCATGCACACTTTTTATCATACCCATTCTTAACCCAGATGGGGCAGAGGCTTACACACGATTCAATAAGAATCAAGTTGATTTAAATAGAGATGCTAAGGCGTTAACGCAGTCTGAAAGCAAAATTCTAAGAACCTCTTTTGAGTCCTTTAAGCCAAATTTTTGTTTTAATATGCATGGGCAACGTACAATTTTTAGTGCAGGAAACACATCGAATTCTGCGGTTCTTAGCTTTCTCTCGCCATCCGAAAATAAAGAACGATCTCTAACAATCACACGTCAGAAATCAATGGAAATCATACAATTTATGAATTCAACATTACAACCTTATTTAACAAATCAAATTGGGCGTTACGATGATGCGTTCAATGACAACTGCGTGGGTGATTATTTTCAGAGTATTGGAACTCCAACCGTTTTGTTTGAAGCGGGACATTTTAATGAAGACTACAGTAGAGAGGTAACTCGAAAGTATATGGCCTTAGCTTTAATTAGTGCAATTGATTTTGTTGCAAACAACCCCGTTTCAGGTGCTGCTTACAAGCCTTACTTAGATATTCCTGAGAATGATAAGAATTTTTATGATGTGATTGTTAGAAATGCACTTCTAAACCCATCAAAACCAGGGGAATACAATGACATAGGAATACAACATACTGAAGTATTAGAATCTTGTGTAGTTTTATTTAAACCTAAAGTAGTTTTTGTAGGAGATTTAACTCAAAAATATGGACATATGGATATAGATGCTAATTTTAAAGTAATATCTCATCCTAATTTTGAAGTACTTTCTATCGGTAACGAAATCGATTTCATAATGAAGGAATTCACTAAAATCCCACTGTTTATTAATAATAATTTAATATAAGCCTTGTTTTTATTATGTAATTTTTATTAAATTTGCACTTTTAATGAATATTAATTATGAAATCAAATAAATTGGCCAAAATAAAATTAGACGAAATCGATCACCAAATCTTAGATATGTTGATTGACAATACACGAGTTCCATTCACAGACATCGCAAAAAAATTATTGATTTCTGCTGGTACGGTTCACGTTCGAGTAAAAAAGATGGAAGATGCTAAGATTATTAAAGGCTCCTCTTTAACGTTAGATTATCAAAAATTGGGATATTCCTTTATTGCTTATGTAGGAGTTTTTCTTCAAAATACATCTCAAACAAAATTTGTTTTAGAACGGATTTATGAAATTCCACATGTAACTGTAGCACATATTACAACCGGTAAATTTAATATTTTCTGTAAAATTCGTGCAAAAAGCACAACACATGCAAAAGAAATTATTTTTAAACTAGATGCAATAGACGGTGTTTACAGAACAGAAACGATGATTTCGTTAGAAGAAAGTATAAACGACAAAAAGCGTTTAATGCATTCTATATTTAATGATATGAATGGTTAATTTTGTTTATTGAGCATAAAATAAAAACGCTTCATTGACTAAATTATCATCAATAAGTATATCAACTTTACACGATCCAATAGATTCTAACAGCGCATATTTAACCTGTCCGTGAGAATTCTTTTTATCATATTTCAAAAGCTCAATTATTGAGCTTTTGTCATTTTCGGTGAAATCTACAGAACCATAAATTGATTTTAATGTATTCTTTATTTCATTAAGCGCGCTTTCGGGCAACCCACAGGTTTTTACCGACAAATACCCTTCCATAATCATTCCTGCAGCGATGGCTTCACCATGTAATAATGTTTGCATGGCTGGATTATCCAAGCAATATGATTCAATTGCATGCCCTAAGGTGTGACCAAAATTCAACTGTTTTCGTTCCCCATGTTCATTTGGATCTCGAATTACAACTTCATTTTTTATGACAATAGATTCGTGTATTAACCCTCCTAATTCTGAATAATCAAGAGATTTTAAGTCACACAAACGGTTCCAATAATCCGCATCTTTAATCAATCCATGTTTTAACATCTCTGCAAGTCCAGAGCGCATTTCTTCGGCTGGAAGTGTTTCTAAAAAGGAAACATCGACAAGAACCATGTCACTGAAATTAATCACGCCAATTTGATTTTTAATTGTACCTAAATCCACACCTGTTTTGCCTCCAACAGAGGCATCTACCATGGATAGGAGCGAAGTAGGAACGTTTACAAAACGGACTCCACGTTTAAATGTTGATGCAACAAATCCTCCTAAATCAGTGACAACGCCTCCACCTAAATTAATGATAAGTGATTTTCGGTCGCCATCCAAATCAGAGAGACTTTTCCAAATTTGATAACAAGTTTCTAGGGTTTTGTGAACCTCACCCGCTTCCATTTCAATGATTTCTAAAGCCGTATCACAATCTATATTTGACAAAAACTTTGGCAAACAATGCGTATGAGTATTAGTATCCACTAAGATGAATATTTTAGAAAAATTAGAGGTCTCCAAATAAACGTTTAGTTCTTTGTAACAGAGTTCATTAAAATGAACAGAATATGAAGTGGATGGTATGGATTTCATGGAATAGAAAGTCAAAATTTAAAAATGTGAAATTAAGCAGAAATTTGTAAATAATATAACTACTAATAAATATATTTGTTAGAATTTATAAGTAATTGTTATGGCTGTAGACTTTAATAACACTGAAATCGCCTTTCACTTGAAATCAGATTCTGAATTGGAACGTGCCTATTTTTTATTTAAAATGATTTCAATCGAACCTCTCGTTCGTATTGGTACAGCTGCTACTAATTTTGCATTGAAGGCTCATCTTCCTGTTGAAGGCTTAATTCGTTCTACTGTTTTTGATCATTTTTGTGGGGGTGTCAATGAAGTGGATTGCTTGCCAATAATTAATAAAATGTTTGCCAGTAAGGTGTGCAGTGTTTTGGATTATTCAGTTGAAGCGAAAGAAGTGGATGATCAGTTTGATTTTGCCCTTAAAACCATTTTAAACCTTATAGAATTCTCAAAAGATAAAGAAGCCCTGCCAATAGCCGTTTTTAAACCGAGTGCTTTTGGGAGTTTTGATTTATATCAAAAAATAAGCGAAAAGAAATCCCTCACTACTTCTGAAAATGAACAGTGGGAACGCATTAAAAATCGTTTTAAAACTGTTTGTGCATCTGGCAAACTTCACAATGTTAAAATCCTTATTGATGCAGAAGAAAGCTGGATTCAAGATGCAGTCGATGATCTGGTTTTAGAATTGATGGAAACTTTCAATACCGATGCATTAATTGTATACAGCACGCTACAAACGTACCGATGGGATCGTTTAGACTATCTTAAAAAAATTCATATCAAAGCCAAGCAAACTAATTTTAAGTTAGGTTTTAAGGTAGTTCGTGGTGCATACATGGAAAAGGAACGACAACGTGCTAAAGACATGGGTTATACATCCCCTATTTGCGACACTAAAGCCCTTACAGACACCCTTTTCAACGATACAATAAAGTATTCACTGTCAAACCTAGATACCATTCATCTTTTTATCGGAACTCATAATGAAGAAAGTACCTATTTAGCACTTGAGCTAATGAAAGCTTACAATATTCCTAACGATGACAATCGTGTTTGGTTTGGTCAGTTGTATGGCATGAGTGATCATATCAGCTTTAATCTGGCAGAACGTGGATACAACGTTGCCAAATACCTACCATTTGGTCCCGTAAAAGACGTTATGCCATATCTTATTAGAAGGGCGGAAGAAAACACTTCAGTTGCCGGACAAACAAGTCGAGAACTCAATTTAATAAAAAAGGAAAAACAAAGACGTGGTGTTTAACGAAGATAGAGTGTTTTGATCGTTGCAACACGCTCACAGTTTTCAACGTCCATTTCATAGATTTTTCCAACAACACGGTAGGTTTTACAAGGAACGGATTTAGTATCGCTTTTCCCAAAATTAATATCAGCCCTTTTGAAAATAGAATTTAAGGTTAAAGTGTCAATTTTATTAGAGTTTAGTTGCTCTTGAACAGATTCGGAATATCGAATACTTTTGATTTGAATATTTTTCAATACGCGTGCATCAGGTCCATAAGCACAACTTGTTTTTTTTCCACTTAAAAAAAACATTAAAAAAACCAATCCTATAGAAAAACCTCCAAAGAAAAAGCCAAAGCGGTAAACAAGTTTCATGTGTGTATTTAAAAGATTAAAAGGTTGATGTCACTGTAATCTAAATCGAACCATTCGGCTACTGATTTATTTGTTAAAACGCCGTGGTAAAAGTACAATCCATTTTTTAAACCATGGTCAAATCTAAGTGAATTTTCTATACCTCCGTCTTCTGCTATTTTTAAAAGATAGGGCGTAAATATATTACTAATTGACACTGAGGAGGTTCGTGCATAACGTGCTGAAATATTAGGTACACAATAATGAATTACATCGTGTTTTATAAACGTTGGATTGTCGTGAGTGGTGATCTCACTGGTTTCAAAACACCCCCCCATGTCAATACTAACATCAATTATAACAGCTCCTGATTTCATTTGCTCTACCAATGCTTCATTTACCAAAATAGGCGCTCTGTTGTTTCCTTTAGCTGCTCCAATCGCAACATCACAACGCATCAATGCTTTTTGAAGATTTTTAGGCTGCATTGTAGAAGTGTAAACGGTTTGACGAATATTTGCTTGTAATGCTCGAAGTTTTGTAATTGAATGATCAAATACGCGCACATTTGCTCCGAGTCCAATGGCAGCACGTGCTGCAAATTCACCTACTGTTCCAGCACCAATAATAACCACTTCTGTTGGAGGTACTCCACTGACGTTGCCAAACATTAGTCCATTGCCGTCATTTGTAATTGACATTATTTCTGATGCAATCAAAATAGAGGCAGAGCCAGCAATTTCACTTATTTGTCGAACCGCATTAATTGCACCTTCTTGGTCTTTTATAAATTCAAATCCAAGTGCGGAAACTTGTTTTTCGGCTAGTTTTTTAAAATAGTCTTTATTCTGCATTTTTAATTGTAGAGCAGATATCAAAAGTGCTTTTGGTTTTAAAAGTCCAATTTCTTCTAAAGTAGGGGGTTCTACCTTAAGAATAACGGGGCATGAAAACACTTTTGCTCTGTCATTAGAAATTTCTGCTCCCGCCTCACTGTATTCATGATCCTGAAAAAAGGCATTTTCTCCAGCGCCAGATTCAATTAGTAAACGATGGCCATTACTGGTCAATGCATTTACGGCATCAGGGGTGAGGCATACTCTTTTTTCTTGAAAAGAGGTTTCTTTAGGAATCCCAATAAACAAGGTGCCTTTTTCTTTTGTAAGTTCTAGAGTTTCTTCTTTTGGAAGCAATTGTTCCCTTGAAAAGGGGGAAGTTGGTTTATGCATAGCCTTCAATATAAAGTATCTAATTTACAATTAATTTTTGACTAATCGTTAGAATACTGTTTTTCTGAGAGTTTTAGAATCCTGCTCCCATCATCGGCAGCTGTTAGCTCCAAAACCGTTACTTTCTCAGGAAGTAAGCTTACAATTTTTTCTGGCCACTCGATAAAATTCCATGAATCAGAATTTAAATAATCTTCAATTCCCATGTCCAATGCTTCATTTTGGGTTTTGAGCCTGTAAAGATCAAAATGATATACGGTATCATTCGTAACTTCATACTCATTGACAATAGAAAATGTTGGGCTGGAAGCAGGTTCGGTTCCTCCCATTTCTTTGACAATCGCACTAATTAGCGTTGTTTTGCCTGTCCCCATTTCTCCATAAAACAATACTGTTTTTGATTGCACATTTTCAAGAATTTTTTGAGCAGTTTTGGAGAGTTCTTCTAGAGAGAAATGTAGTTTTATAGTCATGTTATCTAGGATTTAAAACAACAAAAGGAATGATGACTTCTTCTAAAGAAATTCCACCATGTTGATAGGTGTTTCTAAAATAATTCACATAATAATTGTAATTATTTGGATACGCAAAAAAGAGATTGTCTTTAGCAAAAATAAAAGTACTATTCATCGCAGCCGAAGGGAGGTGAATCGATTTGGGATCTTTTACTGCTAAAACATCCTTTTCTTCATAAGAAAGGCTTCTCCCTGTTTTGTAACGCAAATTAAGACTGGCGTCTTTATTTCCTATGACTTTAGAAGGGTTTTTCACATTGATTGTTCCGTGATCTGTGGTAATGATGAGTTTGAAATTAAGCTCTTTTGCTTGTTTAACTATTTCGAGTAAGGGGGAATTTTGAAACCAACTTTTTGTAAGTGATCGATACCCTTTATCGTTGAATGCAAGTTCTTTAAGAACTTCCATTTCGGTTTTTGCATGCGACAACATATCTACGAAATTATAGACCAAAACGGTTAAATCATTATTTGCTTTTGTTTTAAAGGTTTCAGATAGTTTTTTTCCTGCTTTTAAATTGGTGATTTTTATATATTCATGCTTCAAATGGGAAAGACTTAAACGCTTTAATTGGGCATTTAAAAATTCGGCTTCAAATAAATTTTTACCCCCTTCGTCGGTATCATTTTTCCAATACTGCGGATATAATTTTTCCATTTCACTAGGCATTAGGCCCGAAAACAAAGCATTTCTAGCGTATTGGGTTGCTGTTGGGAGAATGCTATAATACAAACTTTCTTCTTGAGTTTTGTAATATGTATTTACTGTTGGTTCCAATATTTTCCATTGGTCATATCT
>JAURPF010000008.1 GCA_030835325.1 Flavobacteriaceae bacterium
TGCTGTTGCCCTCCCGAAAGTTCGTGAGGGTATTTATTTATTGCATGTTCTGGGTTTGGAATTTTTACACTTTCAAACAACCTTATAACTTCTGCATTTGCATTTTTTGGTGCTACAAAATTGTGTTGTAAAAGCATCTCTTTTACCTGATCTCCACAACGCATTGAGGGGTTCAAAGCACTCATGGGTTCTTGAAAAATCATACTGATTTTATAGCCTCGAATACGTTCCATTTTTTTTGAAGGAATCGTGTTTAGGTCCATATCATCATAAACAATTTTCCCCTCAATATGTGGTGTTTTTAGAAGCCGCATAATGGACAATGCTGTGATGGATTTTCCACTTCCAGACTCTCCAACAATACCTAAAATCTCATTTTTGTAAACATCAAAACTTATGTTATGAAGGATGTGTTTTGTTATGCCATTCTTTTTAAAGGCAATGGATAAATTTTTTACACAAATTAATGGTTGATGTTTCATTGCTTAAATATAAGCAATTTCCTTATTGTCCAACAAAGCTTCACCTCGAAGTCTCAGTAAAATTTGCGCCACAGCCAAGGTGTCCTTTTCACAATAAGAAATAATGCGTTCGATGTCATTTTCGTCGTAAAACACACGATAAATTTCGCTGCCATCAATATCGTCTTTGGGCGAGGGGATACCCAACACGTTAGTCATTAATTTAAGGGAGGTGTAGTGTTTAAAATCCCCAAACTTCCACAATTCAAGAGTATCTAAATGCGGAACTTCCCACGGTTTTTTGCCAAAAAGATTAAGTTTTAAGGGAAGTTTTATGTTATGAATCAGCATCCTGCGTGCAATGTACGGAAAGTCAAATTCTTTGCCATTGTGTGCACAAAGCAAGTGTTTTGGGCGGTTAAAATGCGTTTCTAATAAGGATTTAAATTGCTTTAAAATATCGAGTTCTTCTCCAGAAAAGGTCGTGATTCTAAATGCTCTAGCATCTTCGCCGGAAGCAAAATACCCCACAGAAATACAGATAATTTTACCAAATTCAGCCCAGATTCCTGCACGAGGATAATAGTCTTCTGCACTAAATTCGTCTTTGCGTTGGTACTGCGATTTTTGGGCCCAAAGCGCTTGTTTTTCAGGGGTTACGTCTGAAAAATTTTGAACTTCAGGAACTGTTTCAATATCTAAAAAAAGAATGTTTTCAAGGTTGAGTTTGGAGAGCATCGTTTAACATTTTATAGGCTTCTTCAATATAGATTGAAATATCATCAGAAAAGATTTGGCTTGCAGCACCGGGTGATTTTTGATGCCCAAGACGTACAATAATAATATTATCTTCTGGCTCTACAATAACATATTGTCCAAGATGACCACGCATCATAAAAAAGGATTTTCCGTTGCGTTTTTGCATCCAAAACCCATAACCGTATTGTGGGCTTTCGGTAAAGCGTGGGGTAATTGATTTTGCAACAAAAGCGGAGTCCAAAAGTTGTTTGCCGTTCCATTTTCCATGGTCTTTGTAGAGTTTCCCAAAGCGGGCAAAATCTTTGGCATTACTGGCAATACAGCAATACGCCTTTACCAAATCGTGATCCTCGCTATCGACTTGCCATAAGGTGGGGTTTTCGCTGCCTAAGGGTTTCCAAAAACTTTCAGTAAGGTAATCATAAAGCTTTTTGCCTGTTGCTTTTTCAATAATCATGGCCAAGAGTTGCGTATCCCCACTGGCGTATTTATACACCTGACCAGGTTCATCGACCACTTTTAGACCGAGGATGACTTTTTCTAAATCATCATCAAAATAGGCACGAGTGGTAATCGACAAAGGCGAATAATATTTTTCATCCCAATTGGTTCCCGAAGCCATAGAGGACAAATCGCCAACGGTCATTTTTGCGGCGAGTCCTTCGCTAAATTCAGGAAAAAAATCACTTACGGGCTGATCCAAACTTTTTATATAGCCTTCTTCAATGGCTTTGCCCATAAGCCCAGACACATAACTTTTGGCCATTGAAAAAGAGTTGGTTTTTGAATCTTCATCAAAACCATCATAATAATTTTCAAACCAAACGCTGTCATTTTTTATGATGACATAAGCGATGGTGCCGTAAGCATCATTGTACTTTTTTAGGCGTTCTGTTTCAGAAACACTGTTATAGTCTTTATGAATGGGCCAGGGCTGAGGGGTGCCATTTAGAATTTCAGCATTGTCAAATTCTTTATAATCCTCTAAAAACGCAGTGGTATAGCCTTTGGCATAAATGGTCCTTAGAGCTTTAAGCAGGTAGTCTGTATCCGTAATATAAAGGATGGCGATAAGACCAAGGATAGTAAGGATAATTCCTTTGAGTAACTTCATGATGTTTGTAATTTGGTTTAAAGATAATTAAAAAATATGCTTTAAAAGCTTTACCCCAGTAGCTTTACCACCTCTTTTGCAAAATAACTGGCAATAAGATCGGCACCAGCACGTTTAAACGCCATGGTGGTTTCTAGTACCGCTTGGTCGTGGTCCAACCATCCTTTTTCACTTGCGGCTTTAATCATGGCATATTCGCCACTCACTTGATAGGCCGCTACAGGGACGTCAAATTCATTTTTTACTTCTCTAATGATATCCAAATAGGCCAATCCTGGTTTGACCATCACAATATCGGCGCCTTCATCAATATCCATTTCCGTTTCACGGAGGGCTTCAAAGCGGTTGGCATAGTCCATTTGGTAGGTTGTTTTGTCTTTTGGAATGTCGTCTTGTTCTGCTGGTGCAGAATCCAGCGCCTCTCTAAACGGGCCATAAAATGAGGAGGCGTATTTGGCACTATAACTCATAATGCCAGTGTCTATAAAGCCATCGTCTTCCAGCGCTTCTCTTATGCTTAAAATTCGCCTGTCCATCATGTCGCTAGGCGCAACAAAATTGGCGCCTGCTTCGGCATGAGACAAACTCATTTGTGCTAAAACATCAACGGTAGGGTCATTAACGATTTTTCCGTTTTCGAGGATCCCATCATGGCCATATATGGAA
>JAURPF010000009.1 GCA_030835325.1 Flavobacteriaceae bacterium
CATTCTTAAATTCAATTATTTTAGGTAAAGATCTTTTTAAATGATCAACACGGTTGTAACAAAAATAAATAACTGCTATTTTAATTTTTTTATTAGACTCTTTCATGGCTAATCTTGTTTTATTTTTATTGTGCAAGTTCTTCTAAAACTAAACTAGATGGTGTTATGTATACACTTGACTTCTCTTTAGTTGTTCCTTCCCACGTAATTGTTTTTCCGAATCCCGAGGTCGGTCCAAATATTATTTTCATTTTGTTTGAATTAACTTCTGCGATCAAACTGCATTTGTACCAACCTTCACCTGCATCTTCAATTTTTGCATCTCCTTTAAAAAATTCTCCAACGTCAGCAACGCCTTTCAATAAACCTTTTTCTAAATCGAATACAGCATCTACTCTATTGGGGTAATCACCAATAATTCTCAGCCCAAAAAACCCTCCTAATCCTAGATCATCTTGTTTAACCAATACACTAGCCCTATAATAATTTCCAATCTCAACCGGGATATTATTAACTGAAGCATACGCAGTTTCCGTTGTGCTCGTTCTAGAAATTTTGAATACTTGTTTGTCACTTTGTTTTAAATTCTCATTTGTTTTATTTAGTGTTAATCTGTTTAATACCCAAAGAGGGTGGTTTGGGAGAATTATTTCTTTTGTAACTACTGCATTTTTAGTAATTACATTTTTTTCTTTATGTGTATTTTTACAGCTAAACACAACTGTTGTTGATATTAAGACTAGAAATATTTCGTTTATTTTCATCTCTGACTATTATTTTTTGGAGTTAAATACCAATTATATAGTTTATTTATTCCTTCTTCAAGATCTAATTTATGTTTCCACCCCAAACCAGTTAATTTTGACACATCGGTTAACTTAACCATTGTTCCATTTGGCCTCGCTTTATTAAAAACCAAATCCCCACAAAATCCCACTGTTTTTTGAATCATTTCTGCCAATTCCTTAATGGAAATATCCTTCCCTGTACCAATATTTATATGAGTGTTTCTAATTTCTTTGGTGCCATTAGAGTAGGTGTCTGAAAAATCCCTGTTTTCCATGATAAACACACAAGCGTCAGCCATGTCTTGGCTCCATAAAAATTCACGCCTTGGTGCTCCTGTACCCCATATTTCAACACTGTCAGCAGAAACCCCAAAACGGCTCAAATATGCTTTGGCTTGTTCAATATTATCTACCTTTAAATTTTTGACAACCGCTTCAAATTTAGATTCGGAGAGTAATTTTGCTAAATGTATTTTTCGAATAAGCGCAGGCAATACATGTGATGTTTCAAGGTCAAAATTGTCATTTGGACCATATAGGTTAGTGGGCATTACCGAAATAAAATTAGTTCCATATTGCAAATTATAACTTTCACACATTTTAATTCCAGCTATTTTAGCAATCGCATAGGGCTCGTTTGTATACTCTAATGGAGCCGTAAGAAGATATTCTTCTTTCATCGGTTGAGGGCATTCTTTAGGGTAAATACAAGTACTCCCTAAAAAAAGCAGTTTTTTTACACCATATAAATAACTCTGATGAATCACGTTGTTTTGAATCATCATGTTTTCATAAATAAAATCCCCACGATAAGTATTGTTGGCCTCAATTCCGCCAACCTTTGCCGCCGCTAAAACCACGTATTCTGGTCTTTCCTTTTTAAAAAATTCTACAACAGCCTCTTGATTGGTTAAATCAAGCTCTTTATGGGTCTTAAAAACAATATTACGATATCCTTTTGAGTGCAAGTTTTTAATGATCGCACTTCCCACTAATCCGCGATGGCCCGCAACATATATTTTAGCATTTATATCCATCAATTATTCAAAATAATTTTTGACCGCATAGCCGCCATCCTTTAAATACTGTTGTTTTTGCATCAACTTTAAGTCGCTAGTCATCATGTCTTCCACTAAATATTTTAAATCGTATTTGGGAGTCCATCCTAGTTTTTCTTTCGCTTTGGTAGCATCGCCTATTAACAAGTCCACTTCGGTTGGCCTGAAGTATTTTGGGTCAATAGACACAACTTCTTTGCCTATTTCTAGTGAATATTGTTCGTTTTTAGAAGATTTCACAAACCCTTTTTCATCTTGTCCTTCGCCTCTAAATTCTAATTCAACTCCAACATGATGAAAGCACATTTTAATAAAATCTCTAACGCTTGTTGTTTTTCCAGTAGCGATTACCCAGTCTTCCGCTTCATCAGCTTGTAAAATCATCCACATCATTCGAACATAATCTTTTGCATGGCCCCAATCTCTTTGAGCATCTAAATTACCTAAGTAGATTTTATCCTGAAGTCCCATCGCTATTTTTGATGTCGCTCTAGTAATTTTTCGAGTGACAAAAGTTTCCCCTCTTACTGGGGATTCATGATTAAATAAAATTCCATTACATGCATAAATACCATAGGCTTCTCTATAGTTCACAGTAATCCAATAGGCATACATTTTTGCTACAGCATAAGGGCTTCTTGGGTAAAATGGGGTCGTTTCTGTTTGTGGAACTTCTTGAACCTTTCCGTATAATTCTGAGGTAGAAGCTTGATAAATTCTGGTCTTTTTTTCGAGTCCTAAAAACCTTATCGCCTCTAATAACCTTAGCGTTCCGATTCCATCAGCATTTGCCGTATACTCTGGCATTTCAAAAGAAACTTGAACATGACTCATCGCCGCAAGGTTATAAATCTCGTCAGGCTGCACCTCTTTAATGATTCTTGTTAGGTTTGTACTGTCTGTTAAATCTGCATAATGAAGAAAGAAGTTTTGATTTTCAACATGAGGATCTTGGTATAAATGATCAATTCGAGCAGTATTGAACAAGGATGCTCTACGCTTTAACCCATGAACCAAATATCCTTTTTTCAAAAGAAATTCACTCAAGTATGCGCCATCTTGTCCTGTGACCCCGGTTATAAGTGCTACTTTTTTTTGTTCCATTATATTATACGTTTTCAATTGCTTTTTTTAAACCTAACTCCCATTTAGGAGGGGTTATGTTAAATATTTTTTTAGTTTTTTCGAGGCTTAAAACACTGTAAGCAGGGCGCTTCGCTGGAGTTGGGTAATCCACCGTTTTAATGGAATTTAATTTAATTTCTACAGCGGATACTTCAAAAATAGCCTTTGCAAAATCATACCAGCTGACCACACCTTCATTGCTGTAATGATACAGTCCAAAGTTAGTGTTTTTAGAACTCACTATGTTAAATATTATTTTCGCTAAATCTCCTGCATAGGTTGGGGTTCCTATTTGATCTGAGACTACGCTAATTTCATCGCGTGTTTCCGCCAGTCTTAAAATCGTTTTCATAAAATTAGAACCATGCTCGGAATATAACCAAGAGGTTCTAAATATAAAATACTTTTCTAATCGTTGTTTAACCTCAACTTCTCCTTGAAGCTTAGACGCTCCATAAACACTTATCGGGTTGGGAATATCTGTTTCAACATAAGGTTCTCTCTTTTCTCCATCAAATACAAAATCGGTAGAAATCTGAATCAGAACCGCATCAAATTCGTGGCAAGCGATCGCTAAGTTTTTGGCGCCAGTTGCATTTATTTCAAATGCTTTATCTGCGTCTGACTCTGCTTTATCAACAGCTGTATAAGCGGCACAATTAATACAATAATCTATTTTTGGATCCGATTTAAAAAACGTATTTACTTGCTTTAAATCACAAATGTCTAATTCTTGATAATCTGTATAAATAAAATTTAGATTCTCATACTGACCTGCAAGGTCTCTTATACAACTTGCTAATTGCCCATTACTTCCTGTCACTAACACATTCATCATAGCGATAGGGTTGAAAGTGTTGGCAGTGCTAAGTCTTTCTCTGAAACTATAAACTCTTTCGCTGGGAGTCTCCAGTCAATGCCCAAGGAAGGGTCGTCATACCGAAGCCCTTGTTCAGAAGCACTGTTATAAAAATTATCGCATTTATAGGAGAAGATGGCTGTTTCACTTAGGACGATGAATCCATGTGCAAATCCTCTTGGAATAAAAAGTTGTTTTCTATTGTCTTCAGATAATTCCATTGAAAAATGTTTAGAAAATGTAGGGGAGTCTTTTCGAAGATCTACAACGACATCTAACACCAGTCCTTTGACAACCCGTACCAATTTGGCCTGAGCATATTCTCCTGTTTGAAAATGCAACCCTCTTAAAACTCCTTTGGAAGAAAAGGATTCATTGTCTTGAACAAAATCAAGGTTCTTTCCAATCAATTCATTAAAATGATGTTGATTGAAACTCTCAAAAAAATAGCCTCTATGGTCTTCAAGCACCTTGGGTTCTATAATGAAGCACCCTTTAAGTTTTGTTTCTGTTGCTTTCATTACTTTTTATTCAAAAGTTGCAATAAATTTTCACTATACCCACTTTTTAATAAAGGTTCTATCAATTTTCTGAGTTGTGTTTCGTCTATATATCCCATTTCAAAAGCCACAGCCTCAATAGCACCAACTTTTAATCCTTGACGTTTCTCAATAACTTCCACAAATTGCGAAGCTTGCATCAATGATTGAAACGTTCCAGTATCTAACCAAGCCGTCCCTCGATCTAAAATACTGACACTTAATTTACCTTGTTTTAGATATTCTTTGTTGATGTCTGTTATTTCTAATTCTCCTCTACGACTCGGCTGGATGTTTTTTGCAATTTCAACAACTGTATTGTCATAAAAATAAATCCCTGGTACCGCATAATTCGATTTTGGGTGCTCTGGTTTTTCTTCAATAGAAATGGCTTTGCCCTCTTGATTAAATTCAACAACGCCATAGCGTTCTGGGTCATTAACTCTGTAGGCATAAATAATTCCACCTTCGGGATTGTTATTGGCCTGTAACAATTTTTCTAAACCCGTCCCATAAAAAATATTGTCTCCCAAAATAAGAGCCACTTTGTCATTTCCAATAAATTCTTCGCCAATTAAAAAGGCCTCAGCTAAACCATTTGGATGTTCTTGGACAGCATATTCAAAAGAACACCCGTACTTTTTGCCGTCCCCTAATAGTGTTTTAAAAAGCGGCAAGTCTTTGGGGGTTGAAATGATTAAAATTTCATTAATCCCAGCATACATCAGCGTAGATAACGGATAATATATCATCGGCTTATCGTAAATAGGCATCAGTTGCTTACTTACAGAAAGTGTTAAGGGGTGGAGTCGTGATCCAGATCCACCAGCGAGAATAATTCCTTTCATCTGTTGTTAATTATATTGTTTATCGTAATAGGACTGATAAGCCCCGCTAGTCACATTCTTTAGCCAATCATCATTGTTTAAATACCAATCAATGGTGATGGCCAATCCTTCTTCAAAAGTTACTGAGGGCTCCCAACCGAGTTCGTTTTTTATTTTTGAGGCGTCAATTGCATAACGCAAATCATGACCTGGACGATCCGTTATAAAAGTAATCAGTTTTTCTGAATCTCCTGTAGGACGGCCGAGTTTCGCGTCCATTTGTTGACACAAAACCTTTACTAAATCGATGTTTTTCCATTCGTTGAACCCGCCAATATTGTAAGTCTCTTTATGTTTCCCTTTATGAAACACCAAGTCAATGGCTACTGCATGGTCTTTGACGTACAACCAATCTCTGGTGTAATCGCCGTTTCCATACACTGGCAGCGATTTTCTATTTATTATGTTATTAATAAATAGTGGAATCAATTTCTCTGGAAATTGATTCTGACCATAATTATTAGAACAATTTGTAATGACGTACGGCATATTATAGGTTTCTCCATAAGATCTCACAATATGGTCTGAGCTTGCCTTAGAGGCTGAATATGGAGAATTTGGATCGTAGGGTGTCTTCTCTGTAAATAGCCCTGTTTGTCCTAATGTTCCGTAAACCTCATCAGTACTTACATGGTAAAATAATTTTTGATCAAAGTTCTCTTTCCAAGTATTTTTAAAAGCATTTAACAGAATTGTAGTGCCAAGAATATTGGTTTTAATAAATGCTAGGGGGTCTTTTATAGAACGATCTACATGAGACTCGGCTGCTAAGTGAATAACGTTGTCAAACTTGTGTTTTTTAAATAGGTTATTTATAAAGTTCTCATCAGTAATGTCGCCTTTTATAAACGTATAATTGGGGTGGTTCTCAATTGCTTTTAAGTTCTCTAAATTTCCCGCATACGTAAGTGCATCTAAATTAAAAACATGGTAATTTGGATGCTTTTCTACAAATAATTTTGTGACGTGCGATCCTATAAAGCCTGCGCCGCCTGTTATTAAAACAGTCATACACTTGTCTTGTATTTTTCTATAAATCTTAAAAATTCTATTACAAACAAAATCAACATTGCTGCTAAAAATGCTAAAATGGCATAATAAATGGCTGGATTCAATTCTATTCCTAAAAGTATTTTTGTAGTGCTTGCGGACCCTGAATCTTGTTTGTTTGAAATCATTTCAACGATATATTGTTTGTCCAATAATTCTCTTTCAATTTCCACAAGTTTAGCTCTCAGTTCTAAATCGCTTTGGTATAGATCGTATTCTTTGGTCTTTTCAACTTCACTAGAACCTTCAAAAGTAATTCCAATTTCAGATGATTTGGCTTGGTCAGAATTTATGCCTTGCTCTAAAACTTTCTTATAAGTCTCTTGAAGCTTTTTTGATTCGTCCAAAGCCTTCTCTAAAGCGGTTTTTATTTGTGTGAGCTCTATTATATCTTTTCGCTGTTCGTTTATGAAAAAGGGATTTGAATTAATCGACTTAACTATATTTTCAAAAACAGATTTAAAACTATTTCGCTCTGAGGACTCGATTCTAATTTGCTGGTATTTATGAGTGTAA
>JAURPF010000084.1 GCA_030835325.1 Flavobacteriaceae bacterium
AACGGTATTTCATGCGCAACTCCTCCCCGCCGTCGGTATCATCTTCAATTGTAAAGGGAGGGACCTTTGCGCTGTTGAGAAGAGTTAATGACTCAACTAAAATTTCAATATCGCCAGTATCAATATTTGGGTTTTTAGAGGCTCTTTCAATAACAGTTCCAGAAACTTGAACTACAAATTCTCGGCCTAAATTTCTGGCTGATTTCATTAATTCTTTGTCGGTACGATCCGCATCAAAAACAAGCTGAGTGATGCCATAGCGATCCCTCAAGTCGACCCATGCTACAAACCCTTTGTCTCTAAATTTTTGGACCCAACCACAGAGAGTTACTTTTTGATTTATGTGCGATGCTCTTAATTCACCGCAATGATGCGTTCTGTACATTTTATTTTGTTAATAGCGCAAATTTAAGATTATTAAAATAAAAACACCACATCTATGCAGCAACATTCACACCTTTAGTTTTTATTTTATTTATTAAATAATATAATATAGGAACCACAACAAGAGTTAAAAACGTTGCAAATGAAAGCCCGTAAATAATGGCCCATCCCATTGGCCCCCAAAAAGCAACATTTTCGCCCCCGATATAAAAGTTTGGATTTAGTTCTGTAATCAAGGTTTTAAAATTTATGTTGATTCCTAAAGCAAGGGGTAAAAGGCCAAGGATAGTTGTCATTGCGGTAAGTAAAACCGGTCTAAGCCTTGTTTTCCCTCCCTCAACAATGCACTCTAGTAGCTGTGATGAGGTCAGTTGTTCTGCACCATCTAAATTCAACGTTTTTCGCTTTCTGTCAATGATTAAATTGATGTAGTCAATAAGAACAATGGCATTGTTGACAACAATTCCTGCAAGAGAAATGATACCTATCATGGTCATCAAAATCACAAAATCCATTCTAAAAATAAGTAACCCAAATAGAACTCCTATTAAACTTAGGAATACGGAAATGGAAATAATTATTGGTATTGTTGCCGAGTTGAATTGCCCCACAAGAATAAGGAAAATCAATAAAACCGCAATAAGTAGAGCTTTGCTGAGAAAAGCCATTTCTTTTGCTTGTTTTTCCTGTTCCCCCGTAAAGTTAATTTCTAGACCTTTGGGAATCTCAAAATCGTTGAGTAAAGCTCTAATTTTATCGTTTACATCTGTTGGATTGTATCCATTTAAAACATTGGAATAAACGGTTACTACGCGGTCAAGATCAATGCGTTTAACAGCACTAAAGCTGCTGTTGTTTTGTGTTGTTGCTACAGCTGAAATAGGGACTTGTTTTATTCGCCCACTTCCCTGATCTCTGAATGTAATTTTCTGATTAAACAGTGCATTTCTATTGTATCTATACTCTTCTTTCAAACGGATATTAATGGGATAATCGTCTGTAAAATCTTTGAACGTTGAAATTTCTTTTCCATATAGTGCTGTTCTCAAATTATTACCAATAAGCCCTGTTGAAACCCCTAGTCTTCTCGCTTTTTGGCGGTCCACATTTACTAGGAGCTCTGGTTTTCCTTCATCAATATCCAGTTTAAGTTCTTCGATGCCTGGGATATTTGCGGTATTAATGAATGATTTAAGTTGATTGGCAGTTTTAAGAATGAGCGTATAATCATCACCTTTAATTTCTAGATTGACAGGCGATCCTGTAGGTGGGCCATCTGCAGGTTTATCCACAACTATACTCACGCCAGGGTAGCCTTTAATAACATTGCGAATATCGTTTAGCACTTGTTCTGAGCTAACGCCTAATCTGTCTTGAAATTTTACAAAATCAACCGTAATTCGTGCTTTGTTTGGGGTATTACCTCCCGTCTGTCCTTTGCTAGGGTCTGCTGTGCCCTCTCCAACTTGTCCTATTATAGAAGTTACTAGAAAGTTTTCGCCATCAATTTCATATTTTTTTAAATGGGTTTCAATATCTTTTTCAATTCGCAAGGAAAGGGTGTTGGTTTCTTCAATATCAGTTCCTATTGGGTATTCGACGAAAACAAAGACTTGTTTCGCTTCTGTATTTGGAAAGAATAAGACTTTTGGTGGGAAAAAATACATCAATCCAGCCGCTGTAAAAAGCAACATAAACGAGCCAAAAAC
Source organism: Flavobacteriaceae bacterium (assembly GCA_030835325.1). Classification (GTDB taxonomy): domain Bacteria; phylum Bacteroidota; class Bacteroidia; order Flavobacteriales; family Flavobacteriaceae; genus Hel1-33-131. The sequence goes on from JAURPF010000084.1 coordinate 2,094, forward strand.
TATGCTGTAAGGGTTTTTACCCCTCAGTGCAAAGGCTAAGAACTTTTCGTAAATGCCCTCTAGTTTATTGATGAGCGTCACTTTATTCTCTTTCTTTACAACTTTCATATAGAGTGAAATCAGCATAGGGTTTATGACCAAGGCTACAAACAAGGATGAACTCAATACGATAATAAGTGTTATAGGAAGCCATTGCATGAACTTTCCAATAATACCGTCCCACATGATCAAAGGTAAAAATGCGGCAAGGGTAGTTGCTGTTGAAGCAATTATAGGCCAAGCAACTTCACCAACCCCTTGTTTTGCAGCTTGGATTTTAGGCATACCTTCATCCATTAGTCTGTATACATTTTCGACAACTACAATACCATTATCAACTAACATCCCTAGTGCAATAACTAGAGAAAACAGGACCATTGTGTTCAGTGTTACACCTAAAAAATTCAGAATAATAAATGATAAAAACATCGACAAAGGAATGGCAATTCCGACAAATAGTGCATTTCTAAATCCTAGAAAGAAGTATAGAACAGTCACCACTAATATGACACCCAAAATAATACTGTTTTCCAAATCGGCCACCATCGTTCTCGTGTCGTTGGATTGGTCATTGGTCTTAGAAATGATTAGACTTTCAGGGAAAACAGAGGATTTTGATTTGGCGATAATTTCATCAATTTTGGCTGAGGCTTTTAACAAGTTTTGGCCACTTCTTTTTTTCACGTCTAGCATAACCACGGGCTGTGTGTATTCACGAGCATAGCTTTGTTTTTCTTGCTCTTTAAACTCAACATCTGCAATGTCCCTGAGAAATACAATTTGACCATTTTCATGTTTAACAACAATATCTTTGATGGCTAAAGGGTCTTTAAACTCACCTGTAACACGCACATTTCTCCGTATTCCATTTTCAAGAATATCTCCACTTGATATGCTTTGGTTTTCAAATACTATGGCGTTCTCAATGTCATTAAAACTGATTTTCGAAGCTTGCATTTTATATAAATCAATAGCAACCTCTAGTTCCTTTTCCTGAACCCCTCTGATATCAACCCCTGAAATTTCTGTTAGCTCTT
>JAURPF010000085.1 GCA_030835325.1 Flavobacteriaceae bacterium
TCATTTAAACAACATGATGAAGCAAAGCTTACCCAAAAGCTTTTAGAAGACCCAAGTGCGAGGCCATCTCTATCACTCATTGCTTTGAAAGGTAAAACGCCCGTTGGCCATATTTTATTTACTCAAGTGAAGTTAGATACGAATTCTGATTGCAGGGCTTCGATTCTTTGTCCGATGGCGGTCATTCCAGAATTTCAAAAGCAAGGCATTAGAACATCAATATTTTTGGACCCTAGCCTTCACCAAGTAGAGGCAGCCAGGGCTACGGGCACAGACCGTATTGAATTGTATACAGAGCGTTTTGCACACAACTATGCAATTGGTAATTCAGATGCAATTAAACCCTATACCGACTGCGCTGTTCTTGCTCATGAATTAGGGATGGGTATAAATGCAGGCCACGATTTATCTTTAAAAAACATTAAATTTTTCAAGCAAAATATTCCAAACCTATTGGAGGTTTCGATTGGTCATGCCTTAATATCTGAAAGCCTATACTTAGGAGTAGAAAATGTAATCAATATGTACTTGAATCGATTGGAGTCATGAATCTGCATGCAAAAGTAATTGGGGTAGGACAGCCATTTATCATACTACACGGATTTCTTGGGATGGGCGACAATTGGAAGACCTTGGCTCTTCGCTTTTCAAAATTGGGGTATCAAATTCACCTTATTGACCAAAGAAACCACGGCAGAAGTTTTCACGACGACAAATTTGATTATGAACTTCTTACGCAAGATTTGATGAGGTATTGCACACAAAACACTATTGAAAAATGCATTCTTTTGGGGCATTCAATGGGGGGAAAAACAGCAATGCTTTTTACGGCTCTTTATCCAAGTTTAGTTCAATGTCTCATTGTAGCCGATATTGCCCCTCGGTTTTATCCGGTGCATCACGATGCTATTTTGGAAGGGCTTGACTCGCTTGATTTTTCGCAAATAAAATCAAGAAAACAAGCCGATGAAAAACTGTCCGAGTATATTTCTGAACTCGGAATCAGACAGTTTTTATTGAAAAACTTATATTGGATTCAGCCTGGACAATTAGCTTTACGGATCAATTTGAAAGCACTTAAAAATAATGTTGCTGAGGTAGGTGAAGCTCTTCCAGCTCAAATGAGCGTGGAGCGATCGACACTATTTCTTAAAGGAGATCGGTCCGAATACATCGGCCCCGATGATGAAAAACAAATTTATACGCAATTTTCAAATGTTAAAATTGAAACCATCCCAAAAGCAGGCCATTGGCTTCATGCCGAAAATCCTGAAGCATTTTTTGCAGCTGTTTCAAACTTTTTGTCCTGATTTTCAAATTATTAAAATATTTGTACTCCATTAAAATTGTTGTACTTTTGCCACCCAATTTTTAATTCATAACAATGAATATTACAAGAGAAAATAAAGATGCTTTAAATGCGGTTGTTAAAATCGACATCGAAAAGTCAGATTATGCTGAAAAAGTAGAAAAAATTCTTACCGATTACAGAAAGTCTGCAAATATCCCAGGATTTAGAAAAGGTCAAGTTCCAATGGGCTTGGTCAAAAAACAACACGGTAAAGCCGTTTTGGCTGAGGAAGTCAACAAACTACTTCAAGAATCTTTAGGTAAATATCTAAACGATGAAAAGTTAGACGTTTTGGGGAATCCGTTGCCAAAAGCGCAAGATGATATTGATTGGGATACTGACGCATTCTCTTTTGAATTTGAAATTGGATTGAGTCCAGAGTTTGACATAAAGCTAAAAGGACGTAGAGCGATTACACAATATACTATTGTGGCGGACGATAAAATGGTTCAGGATCAAATCACCAATATACAAAAGCAATATGGTCAACTGATTTCTAAGTCAGAAGCTAGTGAAGGCGACGAACTAACTGGAGTGTTTTTCAATGATGAAGCGGGTATTGAATCGACCACGACCATTTCATTGGACAAATTGAAGGGGAAATCCAATCTAAAGAAATTTATTGGCGCAAAATCCGGAGATATCATCACTGTAAAATCAAAAGGGCTTTTCAAGGAAGCACATGTCTTGACAACCTACCTAAAAATTGATCAAAACACTGCTAATGATTTGAATGTTCAACTCACATTCACAGTAAATGAAATAAACGAAAGAGGCTTAGCCGATTTGGATCAAGAGCTTTTCGATAAATTATTTGGTAAAGATGTTGTAAAAACGGTTACTGAACTAAAAGAAAAAATTAAGGCAGACGCAGAAAAGCAATTTGTACAGCAATCAGATCAGAAATTATTAAATGATGTCACTGAATATTTGGTAGAAAATACCAAGTTTGATTTACCTGCTGAATTTTTACAAAAGTGGCTTCAAACAGTAGGTGAAGAGCCTATGGATGAAGCTCAAGCTAAAGAAGAGTATGAAAAGTCTGAAAAAAGTATGCGTTATCAATTAATTGAGGGTAAACTGATTGTAGACAATAAACTTCAGGTAAATTTTGAAGAACTTAAAGGTTATGCTGGTGAAATGATTAAAGGTCAGATGGCACAATTCGGACAATTGAATCCTTCTGAAAAAGAAGTAGAAGATATAGTGGCGCGTGTGTTGTCAAATCAAGATGAAGTAAAACGAATGTCA
>JAURPF010000086.1 GCA_030835325.1 Flavobacteriaceae bacterium
AAAAGCTGGAATTACATTGGAAGATCTTTGCGCCGTGGCGTTTACACAAGGCCCTGGATTGATGGGGTCTTTGATGGTGGGAACTTCATTTGCTAAGTCACTGGCTTACGGACTCAACATTCCTTTGATTGATGTTAACCACATGCAAGCACATATTTTGGCCCACTTTATTGAAAAAGAAGGCTCCGAAAAACCTGCATTTCCGTTTTTAGCGTTGACCATTTCTGGAGGACACACACAAATTGTGCGAGTTGATGATCATTTTAAAATGACAGTTATTGGTGAAACTATTGATGATGCTGTTGGAGAAGCATTTGATAAAAGTGGTAAAATTTTAGGACTCGAATACCCTGCAGGTCCCGAAATAGATAAACGATCAAAACTAGGCAACCCAAAAGCGTTTGAGTTTACCAAGCCTAAAGTGGCTGGACTCAATTTTAGTTTTTCAGGATTAAAAACAGCGGTTCTGTATTTTGTACAAAAAAAACTAAAAGAAAATCCTCAATTTATAGATGAGAACCTTAATGACATGTGTGCATCTATACAATATACTATTGTAGAGATTTTGATGGATAAACTAAAAATAGCTGTTAAAGAAACTGGAATTAATCGTATTGCAATTGGTGGTGGTGTTTCTGCAAATTCGGGAGTCAGAGACGCTTTAAAAAAAGCTGATAACAGTCATGGCTGGGTTTCCTTTATCCCCCCTTTTGAATTCACAACCGATAATGCTGCGATGATAGCCATTGTAGGCTATTTAAAATATTTGAATCAGGATTATGCCGATCAAACTGTGATGGCTACGGCTCGACTTAAATTATAACTCAAATGCAATTATTTTACAATTCAGAGTTGGATACGTCCGTTAAAACTTTTAACTTTTCAAAAGATGAAAGTCGTCATATTGTAAAAGTATTAAGGAAATCTACGGGAGATCTTCTCATGATTACCAATGGAGAAGGTTGGATGTTTGAAGCAGAAGTTATCATTCCAAACCATAATAAATGTGTTGTTAGGATTTTAAAATCAACTTTTGAGGCTCCCAGACCTTATACAATCCATCTGGCAGTTGCTCCCACAAAAATGAACGACCGCTACGAATGGTTTATTGAAAAAGCAACTGAAATAGGCGTGGATAAAATCACACCAATTATTTGTCAAAATAGTGAACGGAAAATCATCAAAACAGAACGATTTGAAAAAATTTTACAATCTGCGATGAAACAATCGCTTCAATCCTATTTACCAAGCTTGGCACCTCCCATTAGTTTTTCTGAATTTATAAAAATGCCTCAAGAAGGAGCTACATTTATTGCACACTGCGAAGACGGAAAAAAATTAAAATTTAAAGATCAAATTGAAGCTAAAAAATCGATCACAATATTAATTGGTCCAGAGGGTGATTTTAGTCCTAAGGAAATTGAGTTGGCTTTGAAACATCAGTATATTCCTGTATCTTTAGGAGCGACTAGGCTTCGCACCGAAACGGCTGGAATTGTTGCGGGGCACACAATTCAACTTTGTAATGAATAAACGCTGTTTATATATCTTTTTAATTTTAGGAATTCACTTTTGTGGAAGCCAAAACTTAGCAGTTTTAAAATATAATGGCGGTGGCGACTGGTATAGCAACCCAACAGCATTAAAAAATCTAATTCAGTTTTGTAATTCCAACATTCAAACGGTGATGGACGCGAAACCCCATACAGTAGAAGTGGGCAGTGTTGCTATTTTTGAATACCCATTTATTCATATGACTGGTCATGGAAATGTGGTGTTTTCGGAGTCTGAGTCTAATAACTTAAGAGCCTATCTATTATCTGGAGGGTTTTTACATATTGATGATAATTATGGGATGAAACCCTATATTTTGGAAGCCTTAAAAACAGTATTTCCAGACAAAGAGATGAGTGAAATTCCTTTGACACATCCTATATATAATTCTGCGTTTTCGTTTCCTAACGGGTTGCCAAAAATTCATGAACACGATGGTTTGGCTCCTAAAGCCTTAGGCTATTTTCACGAAGGAAAACTTATCCTAATATTCACTTTTGAAAGCGATTTAGGCGATGGTTGGGAAGATGCAAATGTGCATAACGATCCCGAAGTAGTGCGATTGAAAGCCTTAAAAATGGGTGCAAATATTATTAAATATGCTTTTGAAAACTAGAAAACCCATGCAGTTAAATCATTACACTTCTAAGTTTACAAAGCAACAATTTCCAATTGTTTTAATAAGCGACAATGTATCCCATGCTGCCAATCTAGGGAGCTTATTTAGAACTGCCGATGCCTTTGGAATTGAACGTTTAATTCTTGGGGGTTCTTCTGTGGAGCTGGGTCGTAAATTTACAAAAACATCTCGAGCAACCGAACACTCAGTAGTATATGAACAAATTGTATCCTTATCTGGGAAAATTCAAGAATTAAAGGCAGAAAATTACACACTTATTGCACTTGAAATTACAGAAAAGAGTATCCCAATATCTGAATTAAAACTAGAAAAAAATTCTAAAATAGCGATTGTTATAGGCGATGAAAATCATGGCGTTTCAGCATCTATTTTAGAACAATGTGACACTGTGGTACATATTGAAATGTATGGTCAAAACAGCAGTATGAATGTGGTTCAAGCCACAAGTATTGCATTGTATGAGTTTACCAAAAACTATCAACAAATAGCAGATTTTAAGTGAACACAAACCTTCTCAATAGCGTTGTACAAGAGTTTATAAACAAGCATCTAAACTCCAATATTCATGAATTAGTTCTAAAAGGAAGTCCTTTTGAGGGGCTAGATATTAAGGAACTCATTGAGCAAATTGAAGCAAAAAAAAAGTGTGTCTTAAAATTAAAAACATGGTTTGACACACCTGGAATTTATTATCCAAACAAACTCAATATAGAACAGACGTCCTCCGAAACTACTGCTAGTGTAAAAAGTGGATTTATCAAGGGGGAGTCCATAGTTGATTTGACTGGTGGATTTGGAGTCGATAGTTATTACTTTTCTAAGCAATTTAAAACGGTTATTCACTGTGAAGTGAATACTGAATTGGCTGGAATTGCTACTAGTAATTTTGAAGTCTTAGGAGCCAACAACATCAAAACACACGCCAGAGATGGAATTGAATTTTTAAAATCGTGCTCAGATTCTTTTGATTGGATATACATTGACCCCTCGAGACGCGATGCCCAAAAAAATAAAAAATTCTTGATTGAAGATTGCAGCCCAAATGTAATAACCTTTCAAGATTTGTTTTTTAAACATGCCAATAATGTGCTTATTAAAATGTCACCAATGCTCGATATTAGTGTTGGTTTAGCAGCCTTGAAACAAGTAAAAACTGTTTATATTGTGGCCGTGAAAAACGAGGTAAAAGAATTGTTATTTCATCAAGAAAAAGACTTTAAGGGAAAAACAACCATTCACACTCTAAACAGCCAACCTAGTGGCGACCAACGGTTTTCTTTTGAAATGCTTGCAGAAGAAACTGCGAATGCCAGCTACAACGCTCCAAAACGGTACTTGTATGAACCCAATGTGGCTCTAATGAAATCGGGAGCGTTTCAATTAATTTCGGAGTTCTTTGAAATTGATAAACTAGACCCACACACACATTTATATACCAGTGATAGAAAATTAAAAGATTTTCCAGGAAAAACATATGCGGTTTCAAACGTTTTTCCCTACAAAAAGAAGCCTTTGAAAAAATCGATTGGCGGTTTAAAAGCCAATGCTAAAACACGGAATTTTTCAGAAAAAATTCAAGTTGTCAAAAGCTTATTCAAACTCAGCGATGGCGGAGATTTATTTCTGTTTTTTACAAGTTCGAAAGGAAAAAAAATAGTAATTGAGTGTCGTTTAGATTCCGTTTGAAACTTCCAAGGAACGTAATCCTTCAAATACCACAATACTCACAGCATTTGCTAAGTTTAAACTTCTTATATGTGGACTGTGAATAGGAATCTTAAAGAGCTTATCTAAGTTGTTAGCTACGAGATCTTTTGGCAACCCAACGGACTCTTTACCAAATATAAAAAACAGATCGTCCTTATATTCGATAGAAGCATAACTCTGCTTCGCAGCACTGGATAAGAACACCATTTCCTCGTCTTTGTTAATAGCAAAAAATTCATCTAAACTTTCATATATCTTAACTGAAACGTGTTTCCAATAATCCAATCCAGCTCTTTTGAGACGTGTGTCACTTAATTCAAATCCAAAAGGTTTCACCAAATGCAATACAGATCCAGAGGCCAAACTCAACCGCCCAATATTTCCCGTATTATTGGGGATTTCTGGTTCTACAAGTACGATGTTAAATGGCATTTTGTATGTTTAGTGTTTCTTTAGTGCTGCAAATTTAATGGAATTAAAATTGACAATATTTAAATACTGATATTTTATATTTCTTCCAAAATTTAATGCTTGATAATACTATAAGATACTTTTTTTGGGGAAAATATTTAATATAAAAATAATAAAACCCTCTAAATCAATAACTTAAAGGGTTTGTTGGTGATCGCACTGGGTTAAATATCCAAAGCACTCCGCTTTGAAAATTGTACCAACAAAAAAACGCTCAAGCAAGCTTGGCGTTTTTTCTTATTGCACTATTTATTCGTGATCGCACTAGGAACTAAACTGACTTCTACTCCCCTTCTTAGTTTTACTATTTTTCAACTTTTAATTGAAAGGCAGTGAAGCAATAGTGAAACAAGCTTGTTTTTGATAACTATTATTTATAAAGCTTTAACTTTTTGTCTTTCATATTCCAGATGACATTACTAAATTTCAATAAAAA
>JAURPF010000087.1 GCA_030835325.1 Flavobacteriaceae bacterium
AATATAACTTTAAATATTAAATATAAGCTGGTAAATTTTATTCTAATTTTGAGTTAATTATAATTCAAATTATGACATTTCAAAGCTCTTCAGAATTAAATCTTGCTTTTTACAAAAAAGCCATTGAGATAGGGTCTCTTACTAAAATAATCTCAAATTATTTGAGAGCTGATCTTTCTGTTTTGAAATCCAACGGAAGCGAAGATCATAACATCTATTTTTCGGGAGATATTATACGTCAATCGGACTCATTGGCTCCTGAAATTATGAAAGCAGAACAAGAACCGTTTTCTGAACAAAAACAGAAACATGCCGAAACCCTAAAATGGCTCACAAACCGCTTGTTTATCAACTGCAGTCGGTTGGAAAAATGCAATAGTGATGGGCGTGAATTTATGTCCATTCTAAATAGAGAATTACATAAATTTAAAAAACTTCAGAAAAACTGGATGCTCACTATTTAAGAAGGTTGATACTTAGCTTTCAGGCATTAAAGCTGCCATTTCCAATTGTAAAATTTGTGCTTTTTGAGCCGCTTTCGACGCAAAGTCAAGCCCAGAAGATGCGTAGATAATTCCTCTTGAAGAATTTATTAAAAGACCGATTTGAGAATTCATTCCGTTTTCACACACCTCAGCCAAACTCCCCCCTTGTGCACCAACACCAGGAACTAATAAAAAATTATCAGGAATAATTTTTCTAACTTCATTAAAATAAGACGCTTTGGTTGCTCCTACGACATACATTAGGTTTTTAGAGTTCTTCCACCCTTTAGAGGTTTCTAGGACAGACTGATAAAGTGGTTTTCCTTCTGCTGTAAGGGTTTGAAAATCAAATGCACCTGCATTGGAAGTCAAAGCGAGCATGATTGTATGTTTATCTTGAAATTCTAAAAAAGGTTCTATAGAATCCTTCCCCATATAAGGAGCAACCGTCACACTGTCAAATGCTAAATCCTCAAAAAAGGCCTTTGCATACATTGCACTCGTATTTCCAATATCCCCGCGTTTTGCATCTGCAATCGTAAAAATTTCAGGGAAATTCGTATTCAGATAGGTAATTGTTTTTTGAAGCGATTTCCAACCTTTCAATCCGTAGGCTTCATAAAAGGCCGTATTTGGTTTATAAGCGACGCACAAATGGTGGGTTGCATCAATTATTGCTTTATTAAACTCAAAAATAGGGTCTTCAAATTCTAACAGATGAGTGGGTATCTTAGACAGGTCCACATCCAAACCAATACAAAGAAAGGATTGTTTTTTTATGATTTCGGAAACAAGTGCTTGAGTCGTCATATAAAATTATATTGTACCGTCATCCGCTTTGAGTTTTTCGGTGTTTTCTGCCATCATGAGTTCGCTTATTATTTTCTGTATATCGCCATTAATAATATTTGACAAATCATAGAGTGTCAACCCAATACGGTGTTCCGTAACTCTTCCTTGCGGATAGTTATAAGTTCTAATTTTGGCACTTCGATCTCCCGAAGACACCATGCTCATTCGTTTCTCAGAATCGGCGGCTTGTTTTTTTGCTAATTCCAATTCGTATAAACGAGACCTCAATACTTTAAGAGCTTTTTCTAAATTTTTATGGGAAGATTTTTGATCTTGACAACTTACAATCATTCCTGTTGGCTCGTGGTGTAATTTAATTGCTGAATAGGTTGTATTTACAGACTGTCCTCCAGGTCCTGTTGAAGTGGTTCGTTCAATTCTAACTTCTGACATATCGAGTTGCACATCAAATTCTTCGGCTTCGGGTAGTACAATTACAGAAGCTGCACTTGTATGCACACGTCCTTGGGTTTCTGTTTGTGGTACACGTTGAACGCGGTGAACACCTGCTTCAAATTTTAGAGTTCCATAAACATCCTCTCCACTTACTTCAAAAATAATTTCTTTAAAACCCCCGGATGTTCCATCATTAAAATCTACAACCTCAACTTTCCATCCTTTGGATTCACAATATTTTGTATACATGCGATGCAAATCTCCGGCAAAAATACTGGCTTCATCACCACCAGCTCCCGCACGAATTTCCATCACTACATTTTTGGCATCGTCTGGATCTTTGGGAATGAGAAGTACTCTCATTTCTTCTTCAAGGGCAGGAATTTGAGCCTTGGCTTCTTCCATTTGCATCTTGGCCATTTCAACCATTTCTGCATCACTCCCATCAGAAATAATTTCTTGAGCTTCTTCGACATTAGACATTAAGGATTCATAAACCAGACCTTTGTCAACTAGTTTTTTCAAATCTTTATATTCTTTGTTTAGTTGTATATAGCGCTTCTGATCAGCTATTACATCTGGCTGAATGATCAAATCATTGACTTCATCGAAACGTTGTTTAACTATTTGAATTTTTTCTAACATCTACTTGTAGAATTATGTTGCAAAAGTACTGTTTTTTATGGATACGGAGCCGATGAACATTATCACTAATACTCAAAAGTTCCATACACACTTTGAATGGTTAATTTTTTGGTATCTGCAGTTTCGACACGCCCCACTATCTGAGCGTCCACATTATAGGACTTAGAAATAGCAATAATGTCCTCCGCAACATCTGGTTTTACATAGAGTTCCATTCGGTGACCACAATTAAATACTTGATACATTTCTTTCCAGTCAGTGTTGGATTGTTCTTGTATCAACTTAAATAAAGGGGGGACTTCAAACATAGTATCTTTGATGATATGTAAATCTTCAACAAAGTGAAGAATTTTAGTTTGAGCACCTCCACTACAATGTACCATTCCATGAATTGAATCGGAAGTATAACGCTCTAAAATTTTTTTGATAATAGGTGCATAAGTTCGTGTTGGAGATAACACTAATTTTCCTGCATCAATAGGAGAATTTTCAACAGCATCGGTTAATTTTACCTGCCCAGAATACACCAATTCTTTAGGGACAGCGGCGTCAAAACTTTCAGGGTATTTGTTTGCTAAATAATGTCCAAACACGTCGTGTCTTGCCGAAGTTAACCCATTACTTCCCATTCCTCCATTGTAGCTTGTTTCATAAGTTGCTTGACCATAAGAAGCCAAACCAACAATTACATCTCCGGGTTGTATATTTGCATTGTCAATAACTTTGTTTCGTGGCATTCTAGCGGTCACCGTCGAATCGACAATAATGGTTCTGACGAGGTCGCCAACATCAGCTGTTTCGCCCCCTGTGGCATGAATGGTAACTCCAAACCTCTTGAGGTCTTCTATGAGTTCTTCTGTACCATTGATAATGGCTGATAATACTTCGCCTGGAATGACATTTTTATTACGTCCAATTGTAGAAGATAGCATGATATGATCGGTAGCCCCTACACACAACAAATCATCAATATTCATAATGAGTGCGTCTTGGGCAATCCCTTTCCAAACCGAAATATCGCCGGTTTCTTTCCAATACATATAGGCTAGAGAACTTTTTGTCCCTGCACCATCGGCATGCATTATTAGACAATAATCGGAATCGTTTGTTAAATGGTCGGGAACAATTTTACAAAAGGCTTGTGGAAACAATCCTTTGTCTATATTTTTAATCGCGTAATGTACATCTTCTTTGGAAGCCGAAACTCCTCGTTGTGCATAGCGTTTACTTACCTCGTTGCCCATAAAAATTATTTGTCCTGCAAAAGTAATAAAGTATTTAAGAAAAAGACTAATGTGTTGGTAGAAAAGCACTAAATCTTAGAATAGAAAGCTGTTACTGAGTAGAAGGAATTTAAAAGGCGGGATAGAAAAATTGTATCGAAGAATTAATGGTACATTTAAAATCTTATAACATGTTAATGTAAGACTTAATTATTCCCTTTTAAACTTCGATGTTTCTATAGTATCTATGCACTATCAAATAAATTGACAATCAACTTTTTTTACTTCGTAAAAAGCAATTCTCTATATTTTGCCAACGGCCACAATTCATCATCAATCAAGAGTTCAAGTTTATCACAATGGTATCGGATTTCATCAAATAACGGCTTGACTTGGTTGCAATAAATCGATGCTTTTTTGGTTGTATCTTTAACTGCATTGGCTTTTTTTCGGGCGTTGGTCATAGTGGTTACCCCCGAGTTAATTGCTTCGATTCTTTGAGAAATATCAGCGATTAAAACCATTTGTTCGCTTGCATATTTCTTAAACTCTTTTCCAAAAATATCTTTTAATCCTTTGACGTTGTCAATCAAAATATTCTGATATTTAACAGCGGTTGGGATCACATGGTTTCGAGCGATATCTCCTAGAACTCGGCCTTCGATTTGAAGAATATGTACATATGCTTCAATTTCAATATCGTATCGGGCTTCGATTTCGACCTTATTCATAACATTTAATCCTTCGTATAGAGCAATGGTTTTAGGATCAATTTTAATTTTAAGTGCCTCTGGTGTATTTTTATTATTACTCAAGCCTCTTTTTTTGGCTTCTATTTGCCAATCATCTCCGTAGCCATTTCCTTCAAAAAGAATGTTTCGAGAAGTTTTAATGTATTCTCTTAAAACATTAAATATGGCTTCATCTTTCTTTAAACCTTTTGATTCGATAAGTGTATCTACTTCCGTTTTAAAGTCAATTAATTGACGTGCTATAATCGAATTTAAAACCGTCATTGGATTGGCACAGTTGGCGGTGGAACCTACAGCACGAAATTCAAACTTATTTCCTGTAAATGCAAAAGAAGAGGTACGATTTCGATCCGTATTGTCCAATAATATTTCTGGGATTTTACCTACTACATTCAGTTTTAAATCTGTTTTTTCTTCTGGAGATAACTTTCCTTTCGAAACGCCTTCTAATTCATGAAGCACTTTAGAAAGTTGTGCTCCTATAAATATAGACATAATTGCTGGGGGTGCTTCATTGGCTCCAAGGCGGTGATCGTTTGTTGCCGAAGCGATAGAAGCGCGAAGTAATTCTTCATTATCGTGAACTGCTTTTATGGTATTGACAAAAAACGTTAGAAATTGTAAATTGCTCATCGGTGTCTTTCCTGGAGCTAATAAATTAATTCCTGTATCCGTGCTTAAACTCCAATTATTGTGTTTTCCAGAACCGTTCACACCTGCAAATGGCTTTTCATGAAACAGTACTTTGAAATGATGGCGGTCGGCAACTTTTTTCATGACGTCCATTACTAATGAATTATGATCCACTGCTAAGTTTGCCTCTTCGTAAATGGGTGCCAACTCAAATTGGTTGGGTGCAACTTCGTTATGACGTGTTTTTAAGGGGATTCCAAGCAGCATGGATTCTGTTTCTAAATCACGCATAAAATTTAAGGCTCGCCCTGGAATGGTTCCAAAATAGTGGTCATCAAGCTGTTGGTCTTTGGCAGAGCTATGTCCTAAAAGTGTGCGTCCTGTCATTTCCAAATCAGGACGTGATGCTACCAAGGCTTTATCAATCAAAAAATATTCTTGTTCCCATCCTAAGGATGCAGTTACTTTTTTTACGGTTTTATCAAAATAACGAGCGACATCGGTGGCGGCATGATCAACTGCATTCAATGCTCGTAGTAAAGGGGTTTTGAAATCTAAGGCTTCGCCGGTATATGCCACAAAAACAGTAGGGATGCAAAGAGTGGTTCCAAAGATAAAGGCTGGAGAGGTAGGATCCCAAGCGGTATAACCGCGGGCTTCAAACGTATTTCGAATACCTCCATTAGGAAAAGAAGATGCATCTGGTTCTTGTTGTACAAGTTGGTTTCCTTCAAACCGTTCAAGAGAATCACCATTACCAATGGTTTCAAAAAAGGCATCATGTTTTTCGGCAGTGGCTCCTGTCAAAGGTTGAAACCAATGTGTATAATGAGTAACCCCTTTGGCCATGGCCCACTCTTTCATAGAAGAAGCTATTTGGTCAGCAATAGACCGATTAATTTTGTCGCCTTTGTTGATAGCCCTCATGAGACTTTTGAGCGCTTCTTTGGTCAAAAATTGACGCATGGTTTTTAAACCAAAAACATTTGCTCCAAAAATTTCGGAATGTTTTAATTCTTTATTAACCATCGTTGGGGGACGGTCTAAAGTTTGTTTGAGGGCATGAAATCTGAGTGTTGACATAAGCAAGTGGTTTTTAAATAAAAATCTCTTTACAAAAATAAAATATTTGCAATAAAAATAAGCCATCGCCAAAATATTTATTAACAAATATAAAATTTACCTAGACTTAAAATATGAAATTATAATGAAACCCTTAAAAATATAGGGCATTCAATAAAAACATATATATGTTAATAAAATAGACCCCTAATAAATTAGAGTAATTATCATTATTTTTATATTTGTTTTAATTATATCAAATACTTTAAAATTATGGCAAAAATTAAATTAGAATACATTTGGTTGGATGGTTACTATCCAACTCAAAACATGCGAAGCAAAACTAAAGTTGAAGAGCATGAAAATTTTCAAGGAACAATTGAAGAGTTAGAAAACTGGTCTTTTGATGGTTCGTCTACAAGACAAGCATCTGGTGATTCTTCAGATTGTTTATTAAAACCTGTTGCAATCTATCCAGATCCTTCAAGAATTAATGGTTACTTGGTAATGACTGAAGTTTTGAATGCTGATGGAACGCCTCACGTTTCTAACGGGAGAGCTACTATTGAAGATGAAGATAATGATTTCTGGTTTGGTTTTGAGCAAGAGTATTTTATCATGGATACAAAAACTCAATTGCCTTTAGGATTCCCAATTGGAGGCTATCCTGCACCGCAAGGAAAGTACTATTGTTCAGTAGGGGGATTAAATACACATGGAAGAAATTTAGTCGAAGAACATGCTGATTTATGTATTGATGCTGGCTTAAATTTTGAAGGAATAAATCAAGAAGTTGCATCAGGACAATGGGAATTCCAATTGTTTGCTAAAGGTGCAAAACAAGCGGGTGATGAAATTTGGATTGCTCGTTATTTATTAGACCGTTTAACTGAAAAGTATGGGTACTACATTGAATACCATCCAAAACCTTTAGGTAAAGACATGGACTGGAATGGCTCTGGTATGCATGCAAACTTCTCTAACACAACTCTAAGAACTTGTGGAGACAAAGAGGTATATGCTAAAATCTGTGAAGCATTCAGACCTGTTGTTAAAGAACA
>JAURPF010000088.1 GCA_030835325.1 Flavobacteriaceae bacterium
ATACTATTCATATGACTATCAATACAATGGCCAACCACTTGTTGAATTGTCCAACCCTCGGGCCGATATTTATAACGAAGTTCCTTGTCTGTAAGAGGGGTGACTTCTTTTGTCACAAGCGAAGGAAACTGTCTAATAGACTGTATCCAACTTTCAATATGGCTAGGTTCAATTTTGGGAGGGATTTTAAGTTTCCCAATTGGATATTTGAGGGTTTCTATGTCCATAACTTATAGTTTTATTTTTTTATTCTGCTTTCGTTTTGCTTTACAAAGGCACTCCAGCCTGTATAACTTTTACCGCCAGTGACTTTTCCTTGGTTATAAAAATGACAAACTGCCGCCGCCAACCCATCTGTTGAATCAAGATTTTTAGGCAATTCTTTTAATTCTAAAAGACTTTGCAACATTTTAGCGACTTGTTCTTTACTCGCATTTCCATTTCCTGTGATGGCCATTTTAATTTTTTTTGGAGAATACTCCGTAATTGGAATTTCTCTGGAAAGTCCAGCAGCCATCGCAACCCCTTGAGCCCTTCCGAGTTTTAACATACTTTGCACATTTTTACCAAAAAAAGGGGCTTCAATCGCAATTTCATCAGGATGGAAGGTATCTATCAGCTCAATGGTACGCTCAAAAATAAGTTTGAGTTTCAAATAGTGATCGTCGTATTTTTTAAGCAACAATTCATTTAATTGTAAAAACTCCATAGTCTTCCCATTGATTTTTATCAATCCAAAGCCCATGATAGTAGTTCCGGGATCAATCCCTAATATAATTTTTTCTTCAGCCATTAATCTACCCTAAAAATTATTGGCAATTGAAATGCCGTTTGCACTTGCTGACTTCTTTTAATCGCAGGATATAATTTAGGAAGCCCTTCTAAACTACGTTTCAAAATAGAGTCCAACGATGGGATTTGTTCTCTAGTCAATTCTTGTGTTTGTATTTTAGAAATTTGAAGTTCTCCATTTTTGGAAACCAATAAATCGATGCGAATTGTATCCTTCACTGTTTGTGAGATGATAATGTTTTGTGTTTCAAAATATTCAGAAATATGTGTTGTAATGGTTTGTTCAAAACAATTTTTACTGTTCTGAAAGTCAATAGAGTTTTCACAATTTTCAAAATTGGGATAGCGATCGACTTCATTCCAATTAAACGTTTTTAACTCTTCCATTAAAATCGTATCAGAATCGAGTTTCTTTTTTTCATAATAATTACATGAATAAAAAAAAGAAAAAAGTAAGACAAAGAATAAATATCTCATTGGTTCATTGTGAACCCTAAAATTACAATTTTTATTTTTAAATAGATAAAAACCAAATTTGACTAAACTTTTGGACCTCCAGCCATAATTTCTTCATTGGCATAGCTTTCAAATTTCTTGAAATTGGTTTTAAAAGAGGCCGCTAATTTATGAGCTGTTTTATAAAAGCCTTCATCATTTTTCCATGATTTTCGAGGGCTTAAAAATTCGGTTGGTACATTTGGACACAATCTTGGTTGAAGCACCCCAAAAACAGAGTGAATGTGGTAATTATCTTTATTTGCATCCTCTAAGGATCCCTCCATCGCTGCATTGATCATTGCGCGTGTGTACTCCAATTTCATACGCGTTCCAATTCCGTAGGGTCCGCCAGTCCAACCTGTATTAACCAACCATACATTGACGCCAGTTGCCTTCATCTTAGCACTCAGCATTTCGGCGTATTTTGTGGGGTGTAAGGGCATAAATGGTGCGCCAAAACAGGCTGAAAAACTAGGAACAGGCTCTGTAATCCCTGCCTCTGTACCAGCAACTTTAGCGGTATATCCAGAAATAAAATGATAGGCGGCCTGACCAGGCGTTAGTTTTGAGATGGGAGGTAACACACCAAAAGCATCTGCAGTGAGGAAAAAGATATTTTTAGGATTCATTCCAATTGAGTTGGGTTGAATATTTTCTATAAAGTGGATTGGATAACTCACTCGCGTATTTTGTGTGATCGTTGTATCTGAATAATCAACTACTCCTTTAGAATCCATGATTACATTTTCTAAAATCGCCCCCTTTTTTATGGCATCATAAATTTCAGGCTCTTTATCTCTCGATAAATTTATGACCTTCGCATAACAGCCTCCTTCAAAGTTAAAGATGGTGTTTTCACTGGTCCAACCATGTTCATCGTCTCCAATCAAATGGCGGTGATGGTCGGTAGAAAGTGTTGTTTTGCCTGTTCCTGAAAGCCCAAAAAAGATAGATGTATCGCCATCATTTCCAATATTGGCACTGCAATGCATTGGTAGCGTGTTTTTAAACACTGGAAGTATAAAGTTTAGAGCTGAAAAAATACCTTTTTTGATTTCGCCTGTGTATCCAGTTCCACCAATAAGAGCTATTTTTTTTGTGAAGTTTAAAATTGCAAAATTATGCTGACGGGTGCCGTCCTTGATTGGATCGGCCATAAAACCAGGTGCATTGACTACAGACCACTCTGGTTCAAAGCTGATTAATTCAGAATCCTTAGGTCTTAAAAACATATTGTACGCAAAGTAATTACTCCAAGGACATTCATTAATCACACGGATGTTGGTACGATAAGCAGGGTCAGAACAAGCATAACAATCTCGTACAAAAAGTTCTTTCTCAGAAAGGTAGGAAGTTACCTTATCATAGAGCGCGTCAAAGTCATTTGACGAAAATGGGATGTTTATATCCCCCCACCAAATGCGATCTTTGGTAATGGCATCTTTAACTATAAATCGGTCTTTTGGGGAACGACCCGTAAACTCGCCTGTTTTAATTACCAAGGCACCTGAACTTGATTCGAGTCCTTGTTTTTTGGCAATTGTGAGTTGATGAAGCTCATATGGGGACAGTTGATAATGTACTTTTTGAGAGAATATACCGAATGGGCGTAACGAAATCGTTTTCGTAGTAGGTTTAGTTTGTGGCATAATTATCAAGTTAGTTTAATTCTACAAAAGTATTGAATAATATTAAATGTGTCCTGATTTACAGTTTTTTCTTAAAAAAATATGTAAATAACAAAAGCCATGCGGCTATCAAAATCAACCCTCCAACAGGTGTAATAAATCCAATAACATTAAAATTAAATGAGGTCAAATCATTGGTCGTTAATAAATATATAGAACCAGAAAATAATAAAACACCGATGAGTATAAGTTTAAATAAAATCGATTTTTGATTGGGTTTAATGTCTGTTGAGAGCCCTATAAAGAATAACAAAAAAGAATGATACATTTGATAACGGATGCCAGTACGAAAGCTCTCAAATGCAGAAACACTAAGCAACGGCTTTAAGCCGTGTACCGCAAAGGCTCCTAAAACAACACCAAGTGCTCCTGTCACACATGCTAAGAGAAATATTTTCCGATCCATTTCTATTTCAATGTATTAAATTTTCTAAATTAGTAGTCAAACTAAACACAAATGTAAGAATCTCAAAGCATTATGCGAAACATATTAATTATAGGAGCAGGGAAATCTTCATCATACCTTATAAAATACTTTCTAGATAAATCTGTTACAGAGCACTTAAAAATATCCATTGGAGATTTAGAGACTTCAAATGCAAAAAAGTGGATTGGAAGCCATCCAAATGCAAACGCCCTAAAACTTGATATTTTTGACAAATCTGCACGCGAACAGGCCGTTCAGAATGCAGACATCGTCGTATCAATGCTTCCAGCTCGATTTCATTTTGAAGTTGCCAAAGATTGCTTGAAATTTGGAAAACATTTGGTTACTGCTTCTTATGTAAGTGAAGAAATGAAAGCACTGGATTCTGAAGCAAAATCAAAAAATTTGATCTTTTTAAATGAA
>JAURPF010000089.1 GCA_030835325.1 Flavobacteriaceae bacterium
AATTTGATAAGGGTCAATAATAAATTCTTTGCGAAGTAAGGGAATGTCACAACTAGCTCTAGCTGTTAACAGGTCTTCTAGACTCCCACCAAAATATTTCATATCGGTTAATACCGACATCCCGCAGGCACCCGCTTTTTCGTAGCCTTGTGCGACGTCTTGTACATTCAAATTTTGATTGATGCAGTCTTTTGAAGGCGAACGTCTTTTGTGCTCTGTAATCAAGCCTGAGGTGCTCTCAATAAGTCGTGTACTAAGAGACGGGCTTTGACGCTCAAACAACACCGATTGTTCGAGTTGATTTAGTGGAATCAATTGTTTTCGAAGGGATACTTCATTTTGCTTATCTGCTACAATACGATCTAGGATACTGCTCATTGGAGTGCGATTAATTTTGTGAGACATTCATTTGCTTTTCCAGAATAGAGGGATTCTTTGGCGAGTTCATAGCCGTCTTTGTGTGTGATTTTTTTTGCCGTAGCAATCGCCAGACCCGCATTGGTGCATACTACATTATTTTGTGCTTCAGTTCCATTTCCGCTAATGATGGTTTTAAATATTTTTGAAGCATCAGCGATGGTATTTCCTCCAAATATAGCTTCTTGTGTGTTGTTTTTGAGTCCTAAATCTTCTGCAGAAAACAGGACTTCTGAATTATTAGATACAATTTTCACAGTATTTGTTAGCGAGATTTCGTCATAACCTCCAAGGTCATGAACAATGCTGTAATTTTTATCAGAATCTTGATATAAATAATTATACAAGCGGAGTAATTCTAAATTAAAAACCCCTACCATTTGATTTTTTGGAAATGCCGGATTTACCATAGGTCCTAGCATATTGAAGAATGTTTTGACACCTAGTTCGCGTCGAATAGGTGCTACATTTTTCATGGCAGGGTGGAACAAGGGTGCGTGTAATACACAAATTCCTGTAGTTGCTATGGCACGTTCTAAAAAGTCTGTATCATTAGAAAATTTAACGCCTAAGGATTCCAAAACATTCGAAGATCCACAAGCGGATGAGACGCCATAATTTCCGTGTTTTGCAACAGGAACACCTGCTCCAGCGGTTACAAAAGAGGAGAGTGTAGAGATGTTAAATGTGTCTTTTCCATCACCTCCCGTTCCACATAAATCGATGGGGTTATAGGCCGATAAATCCACAGGAATACACAATTCTAAAAGGGCATCTCTGAATCCTTTTAATTCTTCTTGGGTGACCGTTCGCATCATGAAAATCGTGAGGAAAGCCGCAATTTGACTTTGGTTATAATCGCCTTTGGAGATGTTAATCAAAATCTGCTTTGCTTCCTCAGAAGAAATTGTTTCGTGGTTAATGAGTCTGTTTAAAACGTTTTTCATTTGTTTATGAATTTATCCAGTTTTCGAGTAATTGTTTTCCATTGGGCGTGAGTACTGATTCTGGATGAAACTGAACTCCTTTTACATCAAATATTTTGTGCCGCAAGGACATAATCTGTCCATTTTCATCGACTGAAGTCGCTTCTAAAACTTCTGGTAAATTCGCATCAACTACCCACGAATGATAGCGACCAACTTGAATTGTTTTGTCCATGCCATTGAATAAAGTTTCGTTTTGCACACACACACTAATGTCGGTATGGACGCCGTGATACACCTCTTCTAAATTTATAATTTTACCGCCAAAAACTTCGCCAATTGCTTGTTGCCCCAAACAAACACCAAGGATGCTTTTTGTGGGTGCATACTGCTGAATCACAGCTTTTAAAAGTCCAGCTTCATCTGGAATACCTGGGCCAGGCGAAAGCACAATTTTATCGAACTGTTGGATGTCTTCAAGGTTAAATTTATCATTTCTATAGACAGTTACATCACATTCCAAGTCTTCAAGGAAATGAACTAAATTAAATGTAAAACTATCGTAGTTATCGATGACTAAAATCTTCTTCATACTCTAAATGGTTTCGGCGAGTTTAATGGCTTTGGTTAAGGCGCCTAATTTGTTATATACTTCTTGGAGTTCGTTTTCGGGGTTGGATTTGGAAACAATTCCAGCACCCGCCTGCCAATGGAGTTGGTAGTTTTTACTTAAAAAGGTTCGAATCATGATGGCGTGGTTGTAATTACCTTCAAAATCCATAAATCCTATAGCACCGCCATAAAACGAACGACTTGTTTTTTCGTAGGCCTCAATAAGTTCCATAGCTTTGTATTTGGGTGCACCGCTTAAGGTTCCTGCTGGAAACGTATCGGCGACTATTTGCATTGTGGGAGTATTTTTTCGCACTTTGCCCATCACTTTACTCACCAAATGAATGACATGAGAAAAGAATTGAACTTCTCTGTATTTTTTCACTTCTACTTCTGAGCAATGACGGCTTAAATCATTTCTTGCCAGATCGACTAACATGACATGTTCGCTATTTTCTTTTTTATCGGCAACGAGTTTCTTGGCCATTTCGGCATCTTTTAGATCATTGCCAGTCCGAGCAAAAGTCCCTGCAATGGGATGGATTTCTGCGTTTTTATTTTGAACAACGAGTTGTGCTTCGGGGGAGCTTCCAAAGATTTTAAATTTTCCGTAATCAAAATAAAAGAGATAAGGGGAGGGGTTGATGCTTCGTAACGCTCTGTAAACATTAAAGTCATCGCCTTTAAAATCCTGTTGAAATTTTTTAGATAATACCAGTTGAAAAACATCCCCGCGTGCGCAATGTTTTTTGGCTAGCTCAACATTCGACTTGAATTCTTCGTCACTTAAATTGGAGCTAATGGTTCCTTGTGATTTAAAATCATAGGATGAATAATTCTGCACTTTTATCATATGGTCTATGGCATCGATATTGCTTTCAGATTCATAACAATGTGCAAAAATATAGGCTTCGTTCTTGAAATGATTGATTGCTATGATGTTTTGATATACAGCATAATACATTTCAGGAATTACAATGGAATTGTTCTTTTTTGAGATGGTAATATCTTCAAAATATTTTACGGCATCGTAGGCTGTAAATCCAAACATCCCATTATTTATAAATTTAAACGAGGTGTCTTTTTGAGTTTCAAATTGTGTTGTAAATGCATTGATTTCCATAGTGACTTTATCTGCTGGGACAGCTGAGCTCTCTATGCTATGGTCGGGATAGGTTTTAGTCACAATAGAATTCTCTACTTTGATGGATGCAATAGGGTTGCAACAAATATAGGAGAAGCTATTGTCATTGCCGTGATAGTCACTACTTTCTAGCAGAATACTATTTGGAAACTTATCTCTAACTTTCATATACACACTCACAGGCGATATGGTGTCTGCGAGGATTTTTTTGTAATGTGTTTTTAGTTCAAATTTTTTCATAAAAAAAGACTTGTCGTGATGACAAGCCTAGTTATTTTGTTTTAAACATACAAGGGTGTATCACGAATTTTGATTTCGAGAGTACCACCACCAAGTAATATTTAAAGAAAGGTTCATAATTTAAATTTTCAAAAATCAAAGATAGCAACGTTTTTTATGATTGCAAAATTAATTTAATAGTTTTTCTAAAATTTAAGAGTGACATTTAAATCGAACTCATCATAGATCGCTTTGTCTTTTAGACCATCAAAGAAATTGGCAGATCCGTATTTGATGCCGTATTTTGTACGATCAATTTTGAAAGATGTAGTAGCTGTATTTTCTAAAACCTCTAAATCAAAAGCGATTGTATTTGTAATCCCCTTTATTGTGAGGTCTCCAACAACAGAGTAATTTGCTTCGTTTTTGGTAACGGATGAAAAAACCAGTGTTGCTTTTGGGTGTTTTTTAACACCAAAAAAGTCATCGGCTTTTAAATGTCCGTCTAATTTGTTTTTGTAATCTCCTTCAAGATCAGTTGTGTTGATAGACGTCATGTCCATAACAAAATTTCCGCCAGTCAACTGATTTTTATTGAATTCAAGAACACCTTCTTGAAGAGTAATCGTCCCTTCATGTTGCCCTGTTACTTTGTATCCAACCCAGTTGATAACACTTTGGTCAGTATCTACTTGTTTTTTGTCTAAAGTTGTAAATGCTGTAAGTACTACAGCAAATAAAAGTGCCATTGGTTTAAAGATTGTATTTCTCATGTTCATTATATTAAGTTAAAAATTGATGTGCAAATTAACTTTTTTTTTAATTTCAAAACACTTTAATGGGTGGTAATTTTATGTTAAAACTTTCGAGAACCTATTTCTGTTTTGCTAAGTTTGTAAAATGAAATGGTTACTTACACTTGTTATTTTTTTGAGTTTGTCTTGTAAGCCTGAAACAAAAGCCTCTATCAATTTAGAGGTACATGATTTTGAAGGCATTGCTCCTTATTTGGAACTCGAAGATTCCAAAACATATGTAGTTAATTTTTGGGCAACATGGTGTGCCCCTTGTGTTAAGGAGCTGCCACATTTTGAAGCACTTCAAGCCAAATATGAAGATTCTGTAGAAGTCACTTTGGTGAGTTTGGATTTCCCACATCAATATGAAACCAAATTAAAACCATTTATCAAAAAGCATAATTTAAAATCAAAAATTGTTGTTTTAGATGATCCCGATATGAATTCTTGGATCCCAAAAGTAAATCCAAAATGGGATGGAGCCATTCCTGTTACACTTATTTACAATACATCAAAACGTTTATTTTATAGTCGTACCTTTACCTACCAAGAATTAGAAGCAGAACTCAAAACATTTTTATAATACACCATAAATCTAAATTACTATGAAAACAATTTTCTCATTATTACTACTGTTTACCACTGTTATATTTACGGTTGACTCTCAAAATAAAGGATATGATATTGGTGATGTTGCAACCGATTTTAAACTTAAAAATATTGATGATAAATGGGTGTCTTTATCTGATTTTAAGGAGGCCAAAGGGTTTATCATTGTTTTTACATGTAACACTTGCCCGTATGCAGTGGCCTATGAAGACCGGATTGAAGCACTGAATAAAAAATATGCACCAAAAGGATATCCTCTTATTGCAATAATGCCCAATAATGTCAAAACAAAACCAGGTGATTCCATGAAGGAGATGCAAAAAAGAGCGAAACAAAAAGGGTTTACCTTTCCATATTTAATGGATGCCGATCAGTCTATTTACCCTCAATACGGTGCAACTAAAACGCCACATATTTACGTTTTAGAATTGACCGATCGTGGACCAGTGGTGCAATATATTGGTGCCATTGACGATAATTATAAAGACGCTGCTTTGGTCAAAAACAAATATGTAGAAAATGCAGTAGATGCTCTGTTAGATGGCGTCCCTTTTGAAGTACATAAAACCAAAGCTATTGGATGTTCCATTAAGCTATAAGACTTAAATCAGAATAAAAAAATATAAATTAATTTACTAAACATTACTATGTCAGATTTGTCACAAAAAGAATGGGCTCTACAACTAAAGTCCGATTCAAAATCAATAATTTTAGATGTTCGAACAGATGCAGAAGTCGAAGAGGGGATGATTCCAGATGCCATTCATTTAGATATCCATCAGGGACAAGAATTCATTTCGGCACTCGAAAAACTCGATAAAACCAACCATTACTATGTTTATTGCAGGTCAGGTGCAAGAAGTGGGCAAGCGTGTTCAATCATGAAACAACTGGGTTTCACCAAAGCTTATAATCTATTGGGTGGGTTCAATGAATGGGATGGTGCAACTGTAATTCCTTAATAATATGCGCTATTTTAAATTTGGAGGCATGCTTTTAGGCATGCTTATCTTCTTTAATTGCAATAAGAATCGTTCTGAAGCAGTCCAGCTTATTACAGCTACTGAAATGAAAGAAATTTCAGAAATTGAAGGGATTCAACTGGTTGATGTTCGGACTCCAGATGAATACAAAGAGGGGCATCTTCCTAATGCACTCAATATTGATTTCTTGGATGAAAATTTTGAAATAAATATCAATCAGTTGGACAAAACCAGACCTGTCATTGTATATTGTCAATACGGGAGTCGCAGTGCAAAATGTGCTTCACAATTAATAGCTAAAGGATTTGTGAAAATTTATGATTTAGACCGCGGTTTTTCTGGATGGAAATCAAGTGGTTTAGAGGTCGAAAATTAAGGGTTTCAACTCCATAATGGTGTTGGGTAGACGCCTTGTTTAGTAAGTTCAGCCAAGGTTCTTACCGCTTCTTTTTTGTCGTCATAATAGGTAACTCCAAACCAAGTGCTTTGTGCTTCAATCACTTCCACTGTTATATGCCCGTTTTCCATCATTTCTTGCGTAACAAATGGCAGATAGATTTCATTTTTTTCGTGGTTATCAGCGTTTTCTAAAAACGTAGTAAAATAGGTTTCTATATAGTTGAAAATTGAGGCATTACAAATCCAAAAATTCATAGAAACTGCCGTGTCAGCATCAAGTACCACTCCAGAATCTTCATCGATAATTTGACTGCCTTTTTCTGAAATTTTAGTTCGTTCAATAATAGATGTTAATTGATGGTTGTTCACTTCGCAAACACCTCTTGATACAGTTCCAAATTTTGAAAGGGTGTTTTTAAGGCTATAAGCTACAAGTGCAAATTTGTCTCCAGTGTTGTTGTTTTTAATGAATTTTGCAGCACCATCAAAAGCATTTTGCCCATAATAATCATCTGCATTTATGATCACAAAAGATCCTTTGATAACATTTCGAGCCGTCCAAACAGCATGAGCAGTACCCCATGGTTTTTCGCGTTTTGTATTTAGAGTTACAGCTTCAGGAATATCTTCGATTTCCTGAACTAAGACGTCTAATTTTACATTGACTGGAAGGCGTTCTGAGAGATGAGACTCTAAAAAAGATTTATTAGCATCTTTGGTAATGACTACGATATGGTTAAACTTATTTTTGAGGGCATCAAAAATACTAAACTCCATAAGGAATTCTTTTGCAGGACCTAAATCGTCAAATTGTTTCAGTTTTCCGTAGCGGCTACCGCTTCCTGCGGCCATAAGTAGTAATGTCATTTTGTGTATTTTGTTCGCTGCAAAAGTATAATTTTTAAACCATTACTAAAATTTAATTTTACAATTCAACTCTATTAAGTGAAAAACATCAAATATTAATTGTAATTTTGAATTAAAATAAACCAATATTTTAACTTTTTGATTCAATGAAGACAAAGGTGTTCATTACTCTTTTCTGGACGTTTGTGTTTGGAACTGTCTCAACAGAGGCTCAAATTCCTGATTATTATTCCTCAGTTGATTTTACTCAAGACAGTAATGCACTGAAAGACAATCTTTCAACGCTAATTATCAATACTCATACAACCTTAATCCCATATACTTCTGAGTCAACAGATACTTGGGACGTCATTCATTTAAGTGATTTGGATGTTTCCATTCCTAACAACGTGATTTTATTTTATGGGTATGATGATTCAGACAATGATAGCTTTAACGACCGAACACGCGCAATTGCGTATCAAAGCAGTGGTTTGTGTATTGGCTACTGGAATCGAGAGCATGTATTTGCTAAAAGTTTAGCAAACCCTAGTTTGGAAACGGATTTTCCTGGGCCAGGTACAGATGTTCACAATCTGAGAGCGGCTGATTGTCAGATGAATTCCACACGAAATAATAATTATTTTAGAGATGGAAGTGGAAACTCTTTTTTAGATGGAGACTTTTACCCTGGAGACGAATTTAAAGGCGACGTTGCGCGAATAATTATGTATATGTATTTGCGTTATCCAACCCAATGTGAACCCATAAATATTGGAGTTGGCGACAGAACCTATGCTTCCGATATGCCAAATATCTTTTTGGAATGGAATGAAGAAGATCCTGTCTCAGAATTTGAACGCAATAGAAACGATGTGATTTTTTCTTTTCAGGGAAATCGAAACCCATTTATTGACAATCCCTATCTAGCAACTCTTATTTGGAATGGTCCAAATGCTGAAGATTCTTGGGGGGTGCTTTCTACAACTGATTTAGATTTTCAAACGGAATTTATTCATCCAACGATCGCTCAAAATTATATATATCTTGAAGGATTAAAGCTATCTAAAGACACTATAAAAATATACAATCAATTGGGTCAAGCTTTACAATTTCATTTGGAGGGAAATAGAATTAATATTTCTAGCTTTTCTGATGGTATGTATTTTATTCAAATAAATGAGCAATACAAATCAAAACTTTTCAAGTTTTTGGTGTATTAACAAAACCAATAGTATGAAACGATTTTTTCTTTTAGTTTCTTTTGTAGTTGCAATGCAGTCTGCCACGGCACAAAAAATATTTTCGGTAAACTATCAAAACCAAGCGGATATAAAAGTTTTTGTTGTGGACTATGTTAATCAAGCAGACTTAAAAGTTTTTAAAGTCGATTATAGCAATCAAGCACAAGGAAATAAAGGGCTTTGGTTTTTTGTCGAGTATTCAAATCAAGCGGATAAAACAATATTTTTTGTGGATTATCAAAATCAATCTGATTTAAAAATTTTCTTCGTTGACTATCCAAACCAAGCAGGCTGGTTAAATACTTCTAAAAAACAGTTGTTGTATTGATTTTATGAAAACTGCATTCGTTTTATTTAGGTAGTTCTTTTTCTATTTCATGAGTTTCAAATACTCTTGTGGGTCAATGTCTTTTCCAATAATAATTTTGTTTTTGTCTAATAAATAAAACACTGGTGTTTGCTCGATGTTGTAAAGCGTTTGGTAGTCCACATCCATTTGCGAATAATTCCCACGAACTTCGCTAGCAGGAGATACATGATTCCATGAGTTTAGATGATGAGTTGAAATGAATTTTTCCCATTCTGTTTTAGCTTCCTTATTGATGTTTACAGCATAAATGGAGTGGTTAAAATTTTTCCATTCATTTTTATGTAAACGGTTGATTCTTGGAATTTCAGTCTGACAATGGCCGCAAGTAGGGTCCCAGAAAACAAGAACAATATAATCTGCACTCAAATCGTATAAATACAGTGGGTTATTATCCATAGAATTCATAAACAACTCTTTTGCTTTGGATCCTATCTGATTATTTTCGAGAAGACGCGCCTTTGAGTCAAAAAGTTCTTTTTGAGTCAATGGAAGCCATTCATAGGTTTGGTTTTTAAAATAGGTGTTATATAGATTTAAAAATATACGGTCGTGCCCCATTTGTTTAGGGGTTATGTAAATGTCCATAAAACGCAAACTTATGTATTTAAATGTTTCACTTTCTGGGAAGTTGGCTTGGTCTAATATTCTTGTAATTTCTTCTGTAATGGAGTCTACAGTTTTAGGAACGAATACGTTAAAGTAGGTGGAGAGTTTTTGTTCTAAAAAAGGGTTTCTCAATAAACGACTGTCTTTAAAATCAATGCCTTTAAAATAATTGTTTTTTAAATAAAGTACGGAGTCCTTTTTTGTTCTTAATTTTTGATTTTTTGCGACTGAAGAAAAGTCGTCGATTGGTTGCGTTAATTTAAATAAAAGAGTCAATGTATTTGAATGTGACAAACTATAATTTTGTTTATATTTTTCGATTTCTTTTTCAACTAACTTAATTTTATTTTGGAAACCAAACTTTTCTTTTTGGTTGGCAGAAGTTTCAATTGATTCTTGTAGCAATTTTATTTGTGATCGTTTTGATTCTAAAAAAAGCGTAAAGTCTTTAAAATCTATATTTTGTTGCGAATTATAAATTTTTGTTTTTGCAGGAGTTTTGGTGTTGGGTTCTATTTTGAATTGTTGTACATCATCCATCAAAAATTCAAATTCAATTTCTTTTGAATTATTTAGAAGCATATAAATACCGCTCACGTATTTTTTTCTGTTTTTAAAAATGAGTTTCCCATCTGAATCTGCATTCACAGAATCTAATAGGGTTTGATATTTCCCAAAGTGACTTGCAAGAAAAAAAGACTTGTTTTTGTAAGAATCTGATTGAAATTCAACAAAACATCCTGGATCTTTTGAGACTGATTTTGCGCAGTTGGTGAGACTATAAAGAATTAGAAATTTCCAAAAAATTGAGAGGTTCATGAATTATTTTATTTAAAACAAAACTAAGAATTTTAAGATTCAAAACGTAGTTTTATTTAATAACGACACTAATTTTGGAGCTTTTGTCTTTTTTTTAATTATTTTTAAAATAAGATTTAATAAGCTAGGTTAAATTAAAAAATATATTTAATGTTAATTTTAACCTTAATTTTTATTTAATTAATATTGATAAAACTAAACTTATTCACAAATTATATTATATTTGTTAATAAAATAAACGACTAATCTATATATATATATAATGAACAAAAGTAATTTATTTAGAATTTTACTTCTATCATCTTTTTTAACGATTTTTTTTAGTGGATTTGCAAGCAGTAGAAACAGCGTAAATATCAACACTGCTAGTTTTGTTTTTAACTCCAATTCACTAGTTGTCCCTACGATTTCTTCACAGTCTTCATCCACATTAGATATTTGTGTAGGCGAACCAATTTCTTTATTTGTAACTGCAATTGGAAATGGACCTCTTAGTTATCAATGGCAAAAAGATGGTGTTGATATTGCTGGTGAAACAACAGACAATCTTAACATAGCCGTCTCTGTTGCATCTGATGATGGAGAATATCAGTGTGTCATTACCGATGTTGATGGCAGTACAACCTCTGCATCGACTACAGTTTCAGTTAATAGTTTGCCTTCTGTGAGTCTTGGCGGAAATTTAATTATATGTGAAGGTCAATCCACAACTTTAAACGCATCAGGGGCTTTAAATTACGATTGGGGTAGTGGTTTTACAAATCAGGCATCATTTGATGTGACTCCATCAGTATCATCAACCTTTACAGTTATTGGAGAAGATTCGGCAGGATGTACTGCTACTGCATCAGTTTTAGTTGAGGTGAGTCCAAATCCTACAGCTTCAGTAACTTCTAATGGTCCAGTATGCTCAGGGGCCGATGCTCAATTTATATTTTCAGGTGACCCAGATGCTGTTGTAACCTACAAATTAAACTCTGGAGCAGAGACAAGTATAACGTTGAGTAACTCGGGAACATTCAGTGTGACCATTCCAAATGTTTCATCAGATCAAACGGTAAGCTTAGTTAAAGTTAACAATACTAATTGTGAAACTATTTTATCCACTTCAGAGACTGTATTCGTTGAGCCGATTCCTTCGCAGCCATCAGTTGTAAGCCCTGTAATCTATTGCCAGGATGATACTACTTTTGCACTTACGGCAACAGGGACCGATTTAAAATGGTATTTGGCCCCCACCAGTGGATCTCCTTTATCGCAAGCACCTGTTCCTGACAGTTCTAATACAGGAACCTTCTTTTATTATGTAAGTCAAACCATAAATGGATGTGAAAGTCTTAGAACTGAAATTCAAGTTCAAGTCAACCCCATCCCTGTAATCTCTATTTCTGGAGATAATACCATTTGTCTTGGAGAGAACACAGTACTTACCGCTGCTGGAGGCACTTCTTATGTTTGGAGCGGAGGGGAAACCTCTGCATCAATAACGGTTACTCCAACGTCAAATACTACGTATTCTGTTATTGGAACCGATGCAGAGGGTTGTTCTAATTCTGCTACAATAGACATAACTGTCAATGCTATTCCAACTGCCAGTGTAAGTGCTTCTACTCCAATTTGTGAAGGTGAAGATGCAAATTTCACGATCACTGGGTCACCAAATGCAACAGTTGTTTATTCAATTGATTCTGGTGCAAGCCAAACAGTTGTTTTGGATGCTGCTGGTTCGGCTATAATTTCTGAAACTAATCAGTTAGCAGATGTCGAAATGAGTCTTATTTCTGTAAACAACTCTGACTGCTTATCGCCATTATCAGATTCTGTCACCATAACAGTCAACCCCAATGCTTCAGCTCCCACGGTTACAAGTCCAATTACATATTGTTTAAATGAACCAAGTACTCCTTTAACACCCTCTTTTAATTCGGGGAATAATTTAGTATGGTACAATTTTGATGGAACTCCGTTGTCATCAGCTCCAACCCCTGATACTTCAAGCTCAGGAACTGTTACGTACGAGGTGAGTCAGACCAATGCCTCTGGATGTGAAAGTGCACGTTCTCAAATTACGGTTAATATAAATCCATTGCCATTTGCTCCAACTGTAACAAATTCAGTTGTTAATTTGTGTTTGAATGAAGTTGCAGTGCCTTTAGACACCTCAGGGATTTCGAATCCACGATGGTACGATGCCTTAACCTCTGGCAATTTTCTTGGAAATACATATACTCCAGTGACAAATGCTGTTGGAACAACTAATTTATATGTTAGTGAGACCATTGATGGTTGTGAAGGTCCACGAACTCAAGTTGAGGTTAATATTAATCCAGTGCCAGTAGCGCCTTCTGTCGCTTCATCCTCAGTTTTTTATTGTAAAAACCAAACTCCCGATCCTTTGTCCGCTACAACTTCAACTAGTGGAACGTTAAATTGGTATTTAGTAGCTTCGGGAGGAGTTGGATCAGTAAATCCTCCAATTATAAATACTAATGCGGTAGGAACCAATACATATTATGTTAGTGAAACAAATAATTTAGGTTGTGAGAGTCCGCGAACAGCAATCACAGTAACTATTAACGATATTCCCGCTGTTCCCTCAATTGGAACCCTCATAAATCCTACTTGTTTGGTATCAACTGGAAGCGTTGAGCTTTCTAATTTACCAACAGGAAGTTGGACAATAACAAATGTTTCAGATGGTACAACATATTCTAATTCTACATCTTCCTATACAGTAGGAGGTTTAAATCCAGGAACTTATAGTTTTGTGGTTTCTAATGGAACTTGC
>JAURPF010000090.1 GCA_030835325.1 Flavobacteriaceae bacterium
TACTGCAGATCTGTCCGTACGAAGACCAGAGTTCCAGAGCCGCTGAAAATCGTGCTTATAGTGATCGATGTCCCATACCGGTTCTCATGTACGTAATTAATCCTGCTTCATAAAGTCGCTGGGCCATGTTCATTGTTTTACTCACTGAAAAATATAATTTCCGAGAGGCCTCTTGTTGAAGCGTAGAGGTTGTAAATGGTGGTGCTGGTGATTTTTTTGCTGGTTTTTTTTCTAGACTTGATACTGAAAAATCCGCCCCGCGATTTTTTTCTAAAAATTCTTTTGCAGCAGCTTCACTATTAAATGACTTAGGAAGTTTTGCTTTGAAGACTTGTCCTTTTGATGTTATAAATTCTGCATCGATTCTAAAAGCAGCTTCCGATTGGAATTGTTGTATTTCACGTTCACGTTCAACAATTAATCGAACAGAAACTGATTGCACACGTCCTGCTGAAAGACCTCCTTTTACTTTTCGCCATAAGACTGGAGACAATTCATATCCCACAATTCGATCTAAAACACGTCGCGCTTGTTGGGCATCTACTAAATTATAATCAATCCCACGTGGGGTTTTTACTGCTTTTTCAATGGCTGATTTGGTTATCTCATGAAAGACAATTCGTTTGGTTTTTGATTTGTCTAGTTTTAAGGATTCTGCTAAATGCCATGCAATGGCCTCTCCTTCTCTATCCTCATCACTTGCCAACCAAACAGTCTCTGCTTTTTTGGCCAAGGCTTTTAGTTTACTTACAACTGTTTTTTTGTCGCTCGAAACTTCATATTTGGGTTTAAAATCTCCTTCAACATCCACTCCAAGTTCCTTAGAAGGCAAGTCCGCAATGTGTCCAAAACTAGACTCAACTTTGAAGTCTTTTCCTAGAAATTTTTCTATAGTTTTTGCCTTAGCAGGAGACTCAACAATCACTAAATTTTTAGCCATATCTTATTTTTAAAAGAAGTACAAATGTAGATGATTTTTTTTATTTCTTTCTTTTATTTTTATTTCAACTCAAAAAACGACTGCTAATTAGAGTCGTTTTTAATGGGGTTATAATTTAACTTAAAAACTTATTAGACAATTGTTTGAGGTGTTGATTCAGACGTATCAAATCCTATTACATTTTTGTAAATAATATATTGAGGCAGGTATATAAAACAGCTGAAAAACAGGGCTCCCAAGCCGCATGTTAGAAACGTAATAACATAAATTAGAACAATATTTAATATCAAGATTAGAAAGGTAATTCCCCATTTTTTATTCCCTAATGCAAATGCAACTTTAATAATTTAAGATATTGACAAATGAGAATTATAAACAAATACTGGCAGCATAAACATTAGAGGAACTACTGCATAAATTAAAGGAAAAAAGCAAAGCAAGGCTGCTAAAATAGAAATCCCTGTATAAGCTAACAATAACCCTATTGCCTTTGCTAGAACAGGCCCCTTAAAAAAATAAAAGAAATCAGACATCACAAAAGAATTTCCATGGTCCATTTCTTTTACAATCCTATAAAATCCCAAGTAAAAAAGAGTCGATATGATACCCACCAGGAACATTATCAAATAAATCCATATTAGAGACGTGCCGTATTCTTCAACAAGAGCACGGCTTAAATCTTCGGTGCCAATATTTTGACTTAAATCGCCATCAAGCGCAAGTGAAAAATACGGCAAGTACAAACTGATTAAAAAAGGAAGCATGATAACGATTGAAAACAATTGCATTAACAAACCTTGTGCCCATACTTTTTTGTACAAACTTAGAGATTCATTAAATAACTCTCCAAAATCAATTGATTTAGAGGTTTGGATTTTGTTTAATAACGTTTGAACTGAATACATAATTTTAAGATTTGTTGAGATTTAAAGCCTTCAAATAAAGGAGATTGTTTTGTCAAATCAAAATAAAATACTAAAGTCATGACACTTTGTCATAAAAAATAAAATTATTGTATCTTTGCAAACTTATTGTCCCTCAATAGATATTGAAAATTTTATGGAGAAACTAATTGATGAAACTGTTCAAGGCTCAAAACTAGCCACTACACCACAACTGGAAAACACAAAAAAATTGTTTATTGAGAGTTATGGTTGTGCTATGAATTTTAGTGACAGTGAAATTGTAGCGTCCATCCTTTCAAAAGAAGGCTATAACACCACCCAAGTTTTGGAAGAAGCCGATCTTGTGTTGGTAAATACCTGCTCAATTCGAGATAAGGCAGAGCAAACTGTTCGTAAACGACTCGAAAAATACAATGCTGTTAAACGCATCAATCCAAAAATGAAAGTCGGCGTTTTGGGCTGTATGGCAGAACGCCTTAAAAGTAAATTTTTAGAAGAAGAAAAAATAGTAGACCTTGTTGTTGGACCTGATGCTTATAAAGACCTTCCAAATCTCATTTCAGAAGTGAATGAAGGACGAAGTGCGGTGAATGTAATTCTTTCTAAAGATGAAACTTATGGCGATATTTCTCCTGTTAGACTAAATACAAATGGCGTCACTGCATTTGTATCCATCACAAGAGGCTGCGATAATATGTGTACCTTTTGTGTGGTGCCTTTTACTAGGGGTCGCGAACGCAGTAGAGCCCCTCAAAGCATCCTTGAAGAAATTAGTGATTTGTGGGACAAAGGATTTAAAGAAGTAACGCTTTTGGGACAAAATGTAGATAGCTACTTATGGTATGGCGGTGGACTTAAAAAAAACTTTTCAAAGGCTACAGACATACAAAAAGCAACCGCTGTTGATTTTGCAGAGCTTTTAGATTTCTGTGCAAAAGCACACCCCAAAATGCGTTTTCGTTTTTCGACTTCCAATCCTCAAGACATGTCCTTAGATGTGATCCGATCGATGGCAAAACATTCGAATATCTGCAACCATGTGCACCTCCCAGTTCAAAGCGGAAGCAACCGAATTTTAAAGGAAATGAACCGTCAGCATACAAGAGAAGAATATATCGATTTAATTAATAACATTAAAACCATCCTCCCAGATTGCACAATTTCTCATGATATGATTTGTGGATTCCCAACCGAAACAGAAAAAGACCATCAAGACACCCTCAGCTTAATGAACGATGTTAAATATAGTTTTGGATATATGTATGCCTATTCCGAACGCCCTGGGACAATGGCCGAAAGAAAACTCAAAGACGATGTGCCTTTTGAAACCAAAAAGAGACGACTGGCTGAAGTTGTTGAATTACAACGCGCACACAGCCTATACAGAACTGAGCAGTTTCTAAATCAAACAGTAGAAGTATTGATAGAAAAAGAATCTAAGAAATCTGCCTCCGAATGGTCTGGAAGAAGCGCACAAAATACAGTTGTTGTATTCCCCAAAGAACACTACAAAATAGGAGATTTTGTGGACGTTAAAATAAACAGTTGTACAAGTGCAACCCTCATTGGAAAAGCGATTGGTTTATCTAAAAATAATTAATTATGGAAACAGTTCAATCTATAAAACAGCGGTTTAGCATTATTGGAAATGATACGAGCTTAAATCGAGCGATCGAAAAAGCCATTCAGGTAGCCCCTACAGATATTTCGGTTTTAGTCACTGGTGAAAGTGGTGTTGGTAAAGAAAGTATTCCTAAAATAATACATCAACTATCGCATCGAAAACACGGAAAATATATTGCTGTCAATTGTGGTGCCATCCCAGAAGGCACTATTGATAGTGAACTTTTTGGGCATGAAAAAGGTGCCTTTACAGGGGCCACTCAAAGCCGTTCGGGTTATTTTGAAGTTGCCAACGGAGGAACTATATTTTTGGATGAAGTTGGAGAACTTCCACTCACCACCCAAGTTCGGTTGTTACGAGTTCTGGAAAACGGTGAATTTATAAAAGTAGGTTCTAGTGCTGTTTTAAAAACAGATGTCAGAATTGTAGCTGCAACCAACTTAAATATGTATGAAGCTATTGACAAAGAAAAATTTCGTGAAGACCTATATTACAGGCTAAGTACCGTTGAAATAGTACTCCCTCCTCTTAGAGATCGAAAAGATGATATTCATTTATTGTTTCGCAAGTTTGCAAGTGATTTTGCTCTAAAATATAAAATGCCTACCATTCGACTCGACGCCCAAGCAATTGAAGCCCTAATCAATTATCGTTGGAGTGGAAATATAAGGCAACTCCGAAATGTGGCCGAACAAATTTCTGTATTAGAATCCTCAAGAATGATCGATGTATCGACCTTGAAAACCTATTTGCCAAATATGGGAGGTAATTTGCCTACTGTTCAAGAAAAAAATAAAAACTACAGTGATTTTAGTACCGAAAGAGAGATTTTATACAAGGTTTTATTTGACATGAAAAGTGATTTGAATGATCTCAAAAAACTAACCATGGAATTAATGCAAAACGAAAACCACAGCGATGTTCAAAAAAAGAACGAAGGTTTAATTCGAAAAATATATAACAAAGAAGACACTTCAGAACCCGAAATAGAATCAAAATTTTTAGCACTTCCTACAAAACAGCGAGAAGAAAACACCGTTGAAATTGTGAAAGATACTGAAGAAAAATTTACTTATATTGATGCGATAGAAGAGGAAGAAGAAACCCTGTCGCTTCATGACAAAGAATTAGAACTTATTAAAAAATCGCTTGAACGTCACAAAGGAAAGCGTAAATTAGCGGCAGATGAATTGGGGATTAGTGAACGGACTCTCTATCGAAAAATAAAACAATATGACCTTTAACGTTTTAAAATACAGCTTATTTATCAGTGTTTTCACTCTAATATTGGGATGTGGCGCATACTCCTTTACAGGCATTTCTTTAAGCTCCTACACAAAGACCTTTCAAGTGAATTATTTTCAAAATACCGCTGCAATTATTGAGCCAGGGATTGATCGTGATTTTACATTAGCACTACAAGATTTAATCCTAAACCAAACCAACTTAGACCTTGTCCAATCAAATGGAGATATTGTTTATGAAGGTGAAATTGTTGAGTACAGAGTTTCACCAACTACAGCAACCTCTAGCAATACTGCCGCGCAAAACAGATTGACAATTAGTGTGAATGTGATTTTTACAAACAGAAATGATGAAGATGCTGATTTTGAAAAACGATTTTCCTTTTTTTATGATTATGAAGGCAGTGCTCAACTCGTTGGATCGCAGAAAACAACGGCAATTCAAGAAATTTTTGAACGCATCACACAAGATATAGTAAATGCATCTTTAGCCAATTGGTAAGCTTATGAAAACATCTGATTTTACATATCTCTTACACCATCCTTCAGCTTTAAACAAAGATCAAGTCGGACATGTATCTGCTATAATTGAGGAGTTTCCTTATTTTCAATCCGCCAGAGCCCTCTACTTAAAAGGTTTAAAAGACCTAGGGAGTTTCAAGTACAATCAAGAACTTAAAACAACCGCTGCCTTTACAACCGATCGCACCGTATTGTTTGATTTTATTACCTCTGAATTGTTTTTACACAATGATATTTCAACACATATCAAACAAAATTTTGATCAAATCAAAATAATTAAAGTTGAAGAGTTTCAGGATATTTCGATACATAATTCTTCGGTCGTTGAAGCTTCTGAATCAAAATTAGAACTTGGAAAACCCTTACAGTTTGATAAAAATGAAACTTTTTCATTTTCTGAATGGCTTAGTATCACACAAAAAAATCCAATTAACCGTTCCGAATTATCTGAACCTGAACAAGAGTCAAACCGCGATAAGAAATTTGCACTTATAGATGCATTTATTTCAAACAAACCCAAACTAAAACCACTCGATAAAAACTCAAAACTCATCAATATTGCGGAAGATGCTGTCTTTGAAACAGAGGATTTAATGACCGAAACTTTAGCAAGAATTTACGTAGAGCAAAAAAACTACGATAAAGCAATACAGTCTTACCGTATTTTAAGTTTGAAATATCCAGAAAAAAGTAGTTTATTTGCAGACCAAATTCAAGCAATAAAAGTCTTACAAGAAAAAAATAATTTATAATGAGTACATTTTCTATATTTCTAGTTCTTATCGTCATCGTAGCATTTCTACTTGTCGTTGTCATTATGGTTCAAAACCCAAAAGGTGGAGGATTGTCTTCTTCATTTGGAGGTGGTGGAACA
The DNA here is from genome assembly GCA_030835325.1 of Flavobacteriaceae bacterium. GTDB lineage: Bacteria > Bacteroidota > Bacteroidia > Flavobacteriales > Flavobacteriaceae > Hel1-33-131. The sequence goes on from JAURPF010000090.1 coordinate 6,110, forward strand.
CAACAAGTTGGTGGAGTTAAAAAAACATCCGACTTTTTGGACAAAAGCACATGGGCACTTGCAACATTATTGTTAGCCCTCATTTTATTATCTAATGTCGCTATTGTAAGCCCAAGCAACAGTCAAGAATCCAAAGCACTCGATTTAGATGCAGCACCAGCAACATCTCAACCTGTTGCAGTTCCTGTTCAAGAAACAACTCCTGAAGCAAGCTCAACGCCAGAAGCAACAGATTCAGAGTAATAAAATGCCTTTTATAAAAACTACAAAATGTCAACTCTAACACGTTGACATTTTTGATTTCTGAAAGTTTGTCAGTTTATGAGAGTTGGCACACTTTTAGAAAGTAATACAACAAAATTTAACATCACTAAAAATTAAAAATATGGCTTTAAACATCAAACCATTAGCTGACCGAGTTCTTGTAGAACCGCAGCAGGCTGAAACAAAAACTGAATCAGGAATTATCATCCCTGATAATGCGAAAGAAAAACCTCAAAAAGGCATTGTAGTTGCAGTAGGTAAAGGCACAAAAGACGAACCTACAACTGTTAAAGTAGGCGATGCAGTGCTTTATGGAAAGTATGCTGGCACAGAGCTAAAACTCGAAGGAACTGATTATTTAATCATGCGAGAAAGTGATATTCTTGCAATTGTTTAATTTTTAAAAAATATAAGAAATGGCAAAAGACATAAAATTTGATATAGAGGCACGAGACGGATTGAAACGTGGCGTTGATGCACTTGCAAATGCAGTAAAAGTTACTTTAGGACCTAAAGGTCGTAATGTGATTATTAGTAAAAGTTTTGGAGCACCACAAGTTACTAAGGATGGTGTTTCAGTTGCAAAAGAAGTTGAATTGGAAGATACTCTTGAAAATATGGGTGCTCAAATGGTTAAAGAAGTGGCTTCCAAAACCAACGATTTGGCTGGAGATGGCACCACAACAGCAACCGTCTTAGCACAAGCAATTGTAAAAGAAGGATTAAAAAATGTAGCTGCCGGAGCAAATCCAATGGATTTGAAGCGTGGAATTGATAAAGCAGTCACATCCATCATCACTGATTTAGAAAAACAAGCCAAAAAAGTTGGTAATTCTTCAGAAAAAATCCAACAAATAGCCTCAGTTTCTGCCAATAACGATAATACGATAGGGGAACTTATTGCCTCAGCATTTGGAAAAGTTGGAAAAGAAGGCGTCATCACCGTTGAAGAAGCAAAAGGGATGGATACATACGTAGATATTGTAGAGGGAATGCAATTTGACCGAGGTTATTTGAGTCCTTACTTTGTAACCGATGCCGATAAAATGATTGCAGACTTAGAAAATCCTTATATCTTATTGTTTGATAAAAAGATTTCAAACCTTCAGGAAATCCTTCCAATTTTGGAGCCTGTAGCACAATCTGGACGCCCCCTTTTGATTATTGCCGAAGATGTTGATGGGCAAGCCCTAGCGACATTAGTCGTAAACAAATTAAGAGGTGGTCTTAAAATTGCTGCCGTTAAAGCACCAGGGTTTGGAGACCGCCGTAAAGCAATGCTTGAAGATATCGCAATTCTTACCGGAGGTACTGTGATATCAGAAGAACGCGGATTTTCTCTAGAAAATGCAGACTTGAGCATGTTAGGAACCGCCGAAACAGTGACAATTGACAAAGACAACACTACCATCGTCAACGGATCTGGAAATGCGAATGACATCAAAGCGCGGGTGAATCAAATCAAAGCACAAATAGAAACAACTACAAGCGACTATGACAAAGAGAAACTACAAGAACGCTTAGCTAAATTAGCGGGTGGTGTTGCAGTTCTTTATGTTGGGGCTGCTAGTGAGATTGAAATGAAAGAAAAGAAAGACCGTGTAGATGATGCACTTCATGCGACAAGAGCCGCTGTAGAAGAAGGGATTGTTGCTGGTGGTGGTGTAGCACTTGTAAGAGCTCAAAAATCACTCGAAAAACTAACGACTGCCAATCTAGATGAAGTCACTGGAATTCAAATCGTATCTAAAGCGATTGAAGCTCCCTTACGTACCATTGTAGAAAATGCAGGTGGAGAAGGAAGTGTAGTGATTAATAAAGTTATTGAAGGTAAAGGAAATTTTGGTTATGATGCCAAAAACGATACGTATGTAGATATGCTTAAAGCAGGAATTATTGACCCTAAAAAAGTGACACGTGTGGCTTTGGAAAATGCAGCTTCTGTAGCAGGGATGATTCTTACTACAGAATGTGCTTTAATTGATATTAAAGAAGATGCTCCTTCAATGCCTCCTATGGGAGGTGGTGGAATGCCAGGAATGATGTAAGCATCATACAACTACAAACAAAAAAGCTTCTGAATTAATTTCAGGAGCTTTTTTTATTCAAAAACTTGAAAACTATTTATGCTCTTCAACAATGGCATCTTCTCTGTACTTACAACATGAGTGTACACTGTCATAGGCTTCATCAGTTGCTTTGAGTTTTTGGGTATCGTGCCCAACAGCTGCAATGTTATTTTGAATGGTTGCGAGGTTCGTTTTACTTTCATCAAAAATGAGTTTTAACTCATGACTTTTCACATTCCAAACAGCAGACTTAACGCCTTTTGTTTTAAGGCTCGCTTTTTCAATTCGATTTTTACACATCATACAAACGCCATCCACTTCAATGGACGCTTTTGCATTTTTATTTTGAGCAAAACTAATAGTTGTGATGCATAAAAGAGTGAGTGATAAGAAAATTGTTTTCATGTGTCTATAGTTATTAATTTAGTTTGTAACGTAAGCCTGAATAAAAGGTACTCCCAAATATTGGCCCATACACAAATGTAGTGTCAAAATTTGAGCCAAAAGGGTTTTCTGAGCTTATAATTGGATTTTTTTGAGTGGTATTGGTAATATTTTCTGCACCAATATAGAGTTCAAAACTTTTAGAAAACACCTTTGTAATTTGTGCATTTAAAGTGGAAATAGTTGGGGAATACCTTGGCAACTGATACGCTTCAGGACTGGCAGCTGTCGATGAAAAACGCTGTTTTCCAAACCAATTAAAAGTCGTGTCAAATTTCCACACTCCACCTTTTTTTGTTTTAGCAGTTTCAAATGATACATTTGCAAAAAAACGATGTTGAGAGGTCAAAGGCTTATTGAGTTTACCCGATTTATACTGGGTCTTAACATCGTAAAATTTATAGGCTGTTTTAAAATCCATTCGTTCCAAAACATTCAAACTAAATTCCGCTTGAAAACTGTTGGCAAAACTAGAACCCTCCAAGTTATAAAAGTTGACTTCATAAGGGTTTTCATAGTCAACAACCACTTGATTTTGAAAATCAGTTCGATAAAAATCTATAATAAAATCTGCTTTTCGATCAAATAAATTAAACCCTTGTAAAAAAGACACCCCATAATTCCATGCAATCTCAGGCTCTAAACCATAAATACTTCCGCCTGAATTTTGAATATTAATCGCTCTTGAAGTTGAAAATAGTTTTTGATTTTCAGTAAAAATATTTGCGGCACGTTTGCCACGCCCAAACGATACTCTAAAAGCCGATTTTTCCCATGGTATGTAGCGCGCATGCACTCTTGGAGTCACAAAAGTTCCTAGTAAATTATGATGATCCAAACGAATTCCTGCGGTTAAATTAAGGGCTTCCAAATTATCAAAACTATATTCAAAAAAACCACCAATAGAGCGTTCATTTCTATCGTATAATTCCGAATTGACCGTCTCATTATAATCGTCATATGTGGCATTTAAACCTGTTTTTATCTTGTGTCTGGAATCGCTGATAATAGAATTGTAAACCAGATTGGAGTAGATACTTTTGTGACGTATGTCGTATTGATTTAATCCAAAATAAGAGATTTGATCGTGATCACTGTAGGACAATTGAAGCCCTAAACTTTGATACGGAATTTCGGGATTGACATAGCCAAATTTCGAGGATATTTCAAAACGTTTGGTTGAAATTTCACTTCCCCATAGGGTGTTAGAAAGCCGATCTGTTTTGGGATCGAATTCGAGTTGACCGGATTGTTTATCGTCCGTTAAATAACGAACATTTAAAAAGCTAATCAACCCTTTTTGAAGGTTTGAATATTGCCAACGGTTCATAATATTTAGCTGCTGAGACAATGGCATATCTAAAAACGAATCGTTGTTTCTATCAAATTTTTGCGATCTGTTATTTGCATGCACGTACAGCCCTGTACTCCATTGATCTGATAATTTGGTATTAAAATGGGTATTGAGTTCCATTCGACCATTCAACGATCCATACGCGTTAACAAAAATTCTATTGTCAAGGGTTGGTTTTACCAATTCAGCATTGATTTGTCCCGCAATGCTTTCAAAACCATTCACAACACTCCCTGCTCCTTTAGTGATTTGGATGCTCTCTACCCAAGTTCCGGGGATAAAACTCAACCCATAGGTCTGAGACGCCCCACGAATTGAAGGGATATTTTCGGTTGTAATTAAAATATAAGGACTGGTTAAACCGAGCATTTTAATTTGTTTGGTCCCTGAGATGGCATCCGTAATATTGACATCAATGGACGGATTGGTTTCAAAACTTTCTGAGAGATTGCAACAAGCGGCTTTCAAAAGTTCTTTACTACTTATGATAGAAATGTTTTGGGAAGAAAGAAAAGAGGTTGTTGTAGTTTTTTTTCGAGTGGTAACGGTTACCTCATCCAAATCATCGGTTGGTTGTAATAAAATATGAATAACTGTGTTAGGATTTTTCACATCAATTGTTTTTGAGTTATAGCCTACATAACTGACGATTAATCTTTTGTATGAAGATTCATAAGGCAATATAAAATTGCCGTCAATGTCGGAGGTAGTTCCTATGGATGTTCCATCCCAAATGACATTAGCGCCAGCTAACGGAAGGTGTTTCCCTTGTGGAGAGGGTTCCATAACCATGCCTTTGATCTTGTCTTGTGCAAAAAACAAAGTGGGTATGAAAAATAGTATGATGAATAGGTTTTTCATTATTATAAATTTAAAGTTATTTTTAAAGAATTGGGAGATGCACTAGTGCATACAACACACTCCCAAAAGCTGTTTGGAAGTCAAAAAATAATTCTAAATCAAATGAGAAAAACTTGATCGCGCACTTGCATATCAAAAATCAGTGGTGGCGGGTTGTAGTCGGAAAAAGAAACGTCTTCTAATGTTTCAAAAATGTAATCAATAGGAATTTGGAGAGATGGCGTTACCACAAAATCTGGTAATGTTTTAAATTCTGTAACAACAACTGTTTGATAGTTTTCAAACCCTTCAACAACAATACTGATATTTGAACAGCAAGATTGTTCTGAAATCTTTTGATAATTGTTTTTTTCGACACCTTTTGAACAGCAAGATTCAACTTTGGAAAGTACAGAAACATCTACCAAATTTGAACCACAAAAATGCTGCTCTATCTTAAAAGAAAAAGAAGCCAACACCACAGCTAAAGCCATGAATGTAGAAATTGTTTTTATGAAAGACGAATGCTTCATATCACAAAGTTATGAATTTTTAGAAAATCAAAGAGAAAACCCCGCTAATATTATAAGAACTTTAACTATTGTTTATTGTTTTGATTTTTTACTTTTACAAAAATTATATTATGAATTTTGAGCACCTCAAACCGCAAATTTCGTTTTTAATAGAAAAATCTTCAAGCGTTGAAGCCACACTTCTAAGCATCTGTAAACTCCTAAAATCAGAAGTTTCTTACTACGATTGGGTAGGATTTTACTTTAAAAACGGAGATAAAAATGAACTTAAACTTGGCCCCTATGCAGGTACACCAACAGATCACACCATTATTCCATTTGGAAAAGGCATCTGTGGACAAGTTGCCGTTAGCAATCAAAACTTTGTTGTGCCCGATGTAAAAGCCCAAGACAATTATATTGCGTGTAGTTTATCCGTTAAATCTGAGATTGTTGTTCCATTGTTTGTTGATGGGAAAAATATGGGTCAAATTGATATTGACTCAAACACAGCTGATCCTTTTACAGCAGCCGATGAACGCTTCTTAGAATTTGTGTGTAATTCCGTTGCGACGCTTTTGTAGTTGTTGATAACTCTATGAATTAGTTGAAAAAACCTTTTTTTTAGAGAGATTTCTATTCTATTATTCTTTGATTATTACCTATTTTTGATTTTTTAATTTTAGACTTTAAAATGAGCCAAAGCAAAACAATCAAATCCGCCTTAATATCCGTATTTAGTAAAGAGGGGCTTGCACCCATTGTTGAAAAACTGAACGCTCAAGGCGTTACTATATACTCCACCGGAGGCACCCAAAAATTCATCAACGACTTAGGAATTAAAGTCGTCCCTGCAGAGCAGATCTCTGAATACCCTTCTATTCTTGGAGGACGTGTCAAAACCTTACATCCAAAAATATTTGGTGGAATTTTAAATCGTCAAGACAACGCACAAGATGTAGAAGAAATGACATCATTTTCGATTCCACAAATCGATGCTGTTATTGTGGATCTTTATCCCTTTGAAAAAACAGTTGCTTCAGGAGCAAGCAATGAAGATATTATTGAAAAAATTGATATTGGTGGAATTTCATTAATTCGTGCCGCCGCAAAAAATTATAAAGATGTAATATGTGTATCGTCTGTAGAAGACTATGCCGAGTTCTTAGCTCTCATTTCTGAAGATGAAGGTCGTATTTCGATTGAAGACAGAAAACGCTTTGCAACCAAATCTTTTAATGTTTCATCGCATTACGACAGTGCAATTTTTAATTATTTCAATAGCGAAAAAGAAGAGGTCGTATTAAAAATTAGTGAAACACAAGGCAATGAGCTTCGTTACGGAGAAAACCCCCACCAAAAAGGGTATTTCTTTGGGGATTTTGAAGCTATGTTTACGAAACTTCATGGAAAAGAATTAAGTTACAACAATCTTTTGGATGTGGATGCGGCTGTGAATCTTATGAACGAATTTTATGATGAAGCGCCTACATTTGCCATTTTAAAACACAACAATGCATGCGGGGTTGCACAACGAGATACGTTACACCAAGCATATGTAGATGCTTTGGCAGGAGATCCTGTTTCTGCTTTTGGAGGTGTCTTAATTTCTAACAGTGAAATTGATTTGGTAACTGCCGAAGAAATTCACAGTTTGTTCTGTGAAGTGGTAATTGCCCCTTCTTTTAGTTCAGATGCAGAAGCTCTTTTAAAAGGAAAGAAAAACAGAATTTTATTAATTCAAAATACGATTAATTTACCCGAAACAAGTTTAAGAAGCTGTTTGAATGGTGTCTTGGTTCAGGAAAAAGATATGATTACTGATACGCTAAATGTCTTAGAAAACGCAACCACAGCCAAACCAATAGACTCAGAAATAGAAGATTTATTATTTGCCTCTAAAATATGTAAACACACCAAATCAAATACCATCGTTTTAGCAAAAAACAAGCAACTATTTGCGAGTGGCACTGGGCAAACAAGTCGTGTTGATGCATTAAATCAAGCCATCCATAAAGCAAATTCTTTTAATTTTAAACTAAATGGTGCCGTGATGGCAAGTGATGCATTTTTTCCATTTCCTGATTGTGTAGAGATTGCAAAAAATGCAGGGATTACAGCCGTCATTCAACCAGGAGGAAGTATTAAAGATCAGTTAAGTATAGATTATTGCAATGCCAATAATGTGGCGATGGTTTTTACAAAAACACGTCATTTTAAACACTAAAATATTTAAATAAAAGCTACTTTCAAAACTTAAAGTTTATTTTAGTACTTTTACAAAGTAGCAAAATACTTTTTATATTTTTTGATAAATTTTTTATAGCATATGGGATTTTTTGACTTCTTAACTGAAGAAATAGCCATTGATTTAGGCACCGCCAACACTCTAATAATTCATAATGACAAAGTTGTAATTGATAGCCCATCTATTGTTGCTAGAGATCGTGTTTCAGGAAAAATTATTGCAGTCGGTAAAGAAGCAAACTTAATGCAAGGAAAAACGCATGAAAACATCAAAACAATTCGACCTTTAAAAGATGGTGTAATTGCTGATTTTGATGCCTCTGAGCAAATGATAAGTTTATTTATTAAAAGTATTCCAGCACTCAAAAATAAATTATTTACACCTTCGCTAAGGATGGTGATTTGTATTCCTTCGGGGATTACAGAAGTAGAAATGCGGGCGGTAAAAGAATCTGCTGAACGTGTCAATGGCAAAGAAGTGTATTTAATTCATGAGCCCATGGCAGCAGCTATTGGTATTGGAGTTGATATCATGCAACCAAAAGGAAATATGATTGTCGATATTGGTGGTGGAACCACCGAAATTGCTGTGATTGCGCTGGGTGGAATTGTATGTGATAAATCTGTCAAAGTTGCAGGAGATGTCTTTACCAATGATATTATCTATTATATGCGAACACAACATAACTTGTATGTTGGAGATCGTACTGCAGAAAAAATAAAAATACAAATTGGTGCAGCTACAGAAGATTTAGAAGTTCCGCCAGATGAAATGAATGTGCAAGGACGAGATTTATTGACAGGAAAACCTAAACAGGTTCAAATTACCCACCGAGAAATTGCGAAAGCATTAGATAAATCGATTCTACGAATTGAAGATTCCGTCATGGAAACACTCTCACAAACACCCCCAGAATTGGCGGCTGACATCTACAACACAGGTATTTATCTTGCCGGTGGCGGATCGATGTTAAGAGGACTGGACAAACGATTGTCACAAAAAACAGACTTGCCTGTGTACATTGCAGAAGACCCGTTAAGAGCTGTTGTAAGAGGAACTGGGATTGTTTTAAAAAATATTACAAAATATAAAAGTGTCTTGATAAAATAGCCCTTAAGTAATGCAACAACTTTTTAATTTCTTCATTAAAAACAAAACATTTGTCTTGTTTTTGTTGTTGTTTTCTTATGCACTCTCACTCACGATTCAATCACATGATTATCATCGAAGTAAGTTTTTAAATTCCTCCAATCAAATCACAGGCAGTATTTACGGCACGTTTCATAGCATTACCCAATACTTCAATCTCAAAAAAGAAAATCAAATCCTTTTAGAAGAAAACAATCGCTTGAGAATGGCCGTTTTTAATCAAGAAAAAACAGTGACTGTTGATACGCTTTTGGAATACAAATATGAATTACAACCAAGTCTGATTTACAAAAACAGTTACTCCCTTCCAAATAATTATCTAACTCTAAATAAAGGACAAAGCGATGGAATTGAAGTAGATTATGGTGTAATCACTTCAAAAGGTATTGTTGGTGTTATTGATGGAATATCTAAAAACTATTCTAGAGTCTTATCTATTTTAAACACAAACAGTCGCATCAATGTAAAGTTAAAGAAAACTAA
>JAURPF010000091.1 GCA_030835325.1 Flavobacteriaceae bacterium
GATCCCGTCTCATGGAGCAGTCTGCCCAGCAATGGTCGTGTTTTTAGAAACTACAATGTCTGAAGCTACTTGAATAATGCCACCTACTCTGAAAAGCACAAACCTCCCCTCTTGACTTACTGCATCGCGGAAAGAACCTGCCCCACTGTCGTTTAAATTCGTAACTAAGTAAATTGAAGGGCTTGATGCACCACGAGCACCAGTTGTGTATCGGCCAAATCCCGTAGCTTGGGGAAAAGCTAAAGTTTGGGCGTTTAAGATAGTTAGCTGAACGCATATCAAATACACAAACAAGGAAGTGGTTTTTGAGTATGGCAAAAATCGTCCTTCAAAAAATATACATTTAGCCCACAAAGGTCATCATATTAATTTGTCAAAAATAACTTATAAAAACACAAATAACTTCTGTATTTTTAAATAAGCAACAATTAAAAAAGAAGAAACGCAACGAACATCTATACAACTTATCACGTTGCCAACTCTGTTCATTAATGAAAAAAGTACACGGTTTAGGCTTTGATGAAGCAACTACTTCTTTGTGACAGTCTCATTTTTTCTACCTTTAAGCGATGAAGATTAACCCGGATACAATAACAGGTAGGATTTATTTGACCATTTTTGCCCTTTTAGTAAAAAATCAAGAGGGAATAGCATGGACACAGCTCAATAAAATGGTTCAAGAAGCGCATCCTAAATTTCATCCTAAAACAATAAATGGATGTGTTTGGAAGCTGGTTGAGCGATTTCCCGATAAAGTGTACAAACCTGAAAAAGGGCTGTTTAGATTGATTTCAACTTAAGAAAAACCCTACCCAACAGAAAAGAGCTTGAAGATTAATGTGTGCCAGTGCGAAAATCGGACAGGAAAAATGGAAATTGTAAACATCTATCTTCCAAGAACTAGAAGTACTAATCCCGTTAAAATACCCACTAGATAAAACGCTTTTCGCTTGATGTTTTTTTCCTTGAAAATGATCGCGCCGAAAACAAACACAATGACCACATTGGATCTGCGTACTAGGCTGATGATAGAAATCAACGACTCTGGAAGAGAAATACTGTAGAAATAGAGATAATCTCCAATGAGTAGGAAAATACCAATAAAAGGAATGGCCCATCTCCATTGGAAAGTAGTGCTTTTGGCGCGTCTTGGATACCACAAAAGCCCAAGAATGGGAAGCAATAAAAGCGTTTGGTAAAAGGTAAAATAAGCCTCGACAGCCATCACGTTCATTTCGCGAAGCAAAAATCTGTCATAAAGCGCTGAGATAGATCCCAGGACGGTTCCGGCGATCATCAGCCCAACGTATTTATTGGACCGAAACGAAAAGCCCTCTATGCGTCCTTCCGTAGAAAACAAAAAGAAGAAAATGAAAATCAATGATCCCCCCACAAATTGTATAGGTGTTAGGCGCTCCGAAAAAAAGACAAAAGCACCGATTGTTGTCCAAAGTGGCCCACTAGACCGAATTGGGGCGAAAATGGTTAGTGGTAAATGCTTTAGTGCAAAATAGGTGCAAATCCAGCTTGAAAGAACAATGACTGTTTTGAGGAGCATACGAATGTGTCCTTGTATGTCCAGATGTGGCACAAAAGCTTTATTATCCGCTGGAATGAAGCCCATTTCTGAAAGAAGTACAAATACCAACATGACAATGGAAGCGGCTACTGTGGAAAAGAACAGCGTGGGTAAAACGGCATTCTGTTGAAGAGAAATCTTTTTGAAGATATCATAAAAACCAAGAAATATTGCCGAGCCAATCGCTAAAAGCAGCCACATACGTTGAAATTTTCGAAGCGCAAAGGTATTAACTTTGAATGGGCTTTATCATCCGAACATGTGTATTACAAGTTTTTAAAAAGGTTAACATCACTTGCGTTATATTTTGAAAAAAAACAGCTACACTATAAAAGTATAACCGTTTTATCATTATATAACTGCTCCCCTATTATTCAAAGTTGCAACACAACTACATCCTTTAATGAATTATGTTAGGTTACTCTAAATTATAGAAACTGCACTTTTGTTGAGGGAATGATGAACTTTTACTTAACCAATTTCTGATAAGAAACGCCTTCAACAGTCTCAATCTTAAAAATAAACACGCCAGATGATAGTGTTGAAGTGTCTATTTGTGTTTTACCACTAATTCTTAAAACAGTTTTACCTGTTAGGTCATAGACAGTAACATCCGTTACTTGAGAATCAGATGTAATGAATACTTGATCATTGAATGGATTCGGATAAATCACTTCATTTTTGAGCGTCTTTGAATCCGTACTCAAGCTTGATGAATTACAATAAATTAATGCGGTATTAAAATCAAATGTATTTGTTGGATCTATTGCATTCATTACCGTATAATATTTTATCCAGCCATCCGATTGAACTACTTTTTTTACTCCAAAGCCGATAAGACCCTCCTGATATTCATTGCCAGAATTGTCATTGAGAATGGATAGATTAAAGTTTCTATGTCCCCAATTTGACGAACTATCATTGTAGTTCCACAAATAAATAGCGTGTTCAATGGGAATATTACTCTCTTTAGGGTTATTGGCGGTATATGCTAAATTTTCTGCAAATCCATAGAACTCACTGTTATTACTAATCGTTTGATTTGAAGCCAGCCTTTCCCAAGGCGTTGAAGTTTGAACCCCATTTATAGTTAAGGAAAGAGTGTGGCTTAAACCATTATTTCGATTTGCGAGTGCGTCCGCATATTGTTGGGCTATACTTACAACTTCCGTGCTAACTCCTTGAAAAGTGGGTAGCCCTCTGGCAGCTCGCTCAGAATTCAATATAAATAACCCTTTTTCCTGAATAGAAAGAAGAAACCACTTTTCTATTTTATCGCTGTCAAGACATGAAGAACCGCCATCTGGACAAACTTTAACTTTAAGACTTTGCGGTATTTCGAATGTTTTGTGATCTGAATATACAGTAGAGTCTAGATTTCTAGCAGCTGTAAAGTTCGCTTCAATTTCATTAACTGTTGCAGAAACTGTAGTTCCTGACCAATCCCTGTCGCTTAATCCGCTAGGTACTGGAAGAAAATTGTTGGTGCTATCTTGAGCATAACTAGCTAAGGCATCTTGATTGATTTGTTCTGGTGAGCTACCACAGATACATTCAGAGCAATCATCAACACCACTATAGGTGAAGACAGGTTTTCTAATTCCATCGAACTGAACTGCATAGATTTCTTGTGTGTCGTTTTGAGAAAATAAATCAATAGGATTCGCATTGAGATAAATGTTTGAAAGTTGTCCATTTACATAATTCTCATAAGCAACAACCCCGGTCCAGTTTAATGGGATTAGTTGATTGTTGATAATTTCATGCGAACCTGCTACAACCTCAGTTTTGTTTTTAAATAGATTGAAGTTGCTGTCCGTGATATATTCGACAGCATCTGTTATTATTTCGAGATTTAATGCTTTTACTTTGTTTCTATATTGGTCAATGATTTCTGGCGTCATTTCAAAAGTGTCGTTACCATAATAGTCTCCAGCAACATAGGTTCCTTCTTTAAAGAAATTCCATTTATCAAAGAAATTGGTGAAATCTTTATTTGAACTTTGTGCTACTAAGTAGGTAAAATTTAACATGGCGTGTTCCTCCTTTAGACTACTATCGGATCGACGAGCCCGTTCATGAAGTGAAGGATAGAAGTCAGTCAATCCGAGCACTTTGGTATTATAAAGATACAGTTGCCAGAACATGGCCATCTTATCAGAAAGTCCATCAGCAAACGAATTATCCTTTACAAAAAAGGTGTCCCACGACTGTTCATATCGTGTTCCGAAATTTGAAGTGGAATTTAATTCTTTACTGCTGTCATGGCCTAATTTTTCGACCCATGCATAATATGCCGATATATTACAAGTAGTTTCTGTAAGGTTTCCCCAATTCATCGCTTGTCTAATTTGCATGGTATGTCCCCATTCGTGAACTGTTCCAAAAAAATCCTCTTTTAATAGCGAATAATTAAAGTTTTTTTCGAGGGTTGGGGCATTTTCCCAACTATCATTTGCATCGGATACATTGTAAAAAACGGCATATGGAGATGCATATTTATATTTTTTATAGACTCCAGCCATATGACTATGGTTGGGGATTTCACTACCTGGTATATCAATATGACCATGAATTTCACGTGCAAGATAATTCAGCTCATCATATAGGTCTATAAGATCTTTGCCATTATCAGTAAGTTGTTTGAATCCACTGAGTGGAAATGTAATCTGGACATAGTCGCCAATAACATCGTAATAGGGATATTTAGCTATAGTCAGAAAATCATCCCATTCTTCACGTGTCCTCACTCTACCATCAAAATAACCATTGATTCTTCCATACATAAAATGAAGTTGAAGATTTGGTTCTGAGGAATAATTGTCACTCCAATACTGAACATAGAACAAGCCTGTTTGTTCAGCTACAATTTTGTTAACGCCTTTTTTTATAGCGTAATAAACTTGTTGGTCATCTAAAGGATTGACTTGAGGATCAAAGGTACTGGGATCTCCCTCAGCATGGGGCCAAAAATTAACTTGTAATAATTCTACATCTCTATCAGAAGCCACAAAAATTTCATCACCCGTTTCAAGATAAATTCCTGTTACGTTACTACATCTACTTTGAGCATATATTCTTAAGTCTCCTCCAATGGATGATGGATGAGGATAGGCTTTATAATGCTGTATTCTAAAATCTTTATTGTAGTTATTGTTATAAAGTTCTAAAGCATAATTTTTAAAGTACTCATTATCTGAAATGGCATTGATGTCATCTATGGAAACGCCTTCTTTTAACTCAGAAAACATTTCATCAGCGAATATAGTTGTGGGGTCAAATTGAGATTCACTTGGTTCCTAAAAAAATCAATCTCAGCAACAGTAATCATATCTAATTGTCCAGAATGAAAGATAAATTCTAGACTATTGACATTTTCATAGGTCTGATTAAAATCTATGGTGTAAAAAAAGTTCTCTTCAGGGGAATAGGCTCTATTGAATTGTGTGAATCCATTGCCTCTATTATTAAAAATTACTTCAGTTGTATTATCGTTATAATAAATCTTTATTTCCAGTTCTTTCCAATGCCCATCAATATCGATGTCATCTGTTCTGGGGTAGTAATCCAGTTTTCTAATTTTAGAACTGTGCTCAAATTCATACTTTAAGGTTAGTGGAAAAGATGTGGAATCTTTTATACTATGAAATTCGGTGTTAAGGTTATTATCATAACTACTTTCGGGGGCATATTTGGTAGAGATGCCTTGATTTCTGTATTCACTAGCTAAAGCAGAAGCAATCTTTATTTCTGAATATCCCAAAGGATAAACAGGGGTTGGTAATTGTTGTGAAAAAATAAATGTAGGAATTAGAAAAAAAAGAATTCGCTTAAGCATAATAGTTGCTGAATTTAATATTCAAAAATAGATTATTAATTGAAAATAAATTGTTTAGATTTAAATAACTAAAAAGCCGCTACACGATAACAGTGTAACGGTTTTATCATTATAAATTGCTCCCCCTATTATTCAAAGTTGCAGCACAACCAAGTCTTTTATTGAAAGAGTTAATGGATTAAATTAATATTTATTAAGATAGGATTCAACTGATTTTGCCGTATCCAAAACAGTCTTTTCAAAAGGTATGGGCCGCCAATCAAATGTTTTCATTGTTAAAGACACATCACCATTATATGTTTTACCAATAAAAGGCCGCATGCTTTTTGCTTCTCTATCAAAATTTCCAATTAAATTCAATAAGAAGTTTGGCGCCAATCGAGTACTTACTTTATCATAACCATTGGATTTAAGTATTTTGGCTAGTTTCTGAAAAGCAAAAGGTTCTTCAGTGGTGACAATAAATCTATTCCCCGCTGCTTTTTCATTTTCAAGAGCCAGCACATGAATTTTGGCAATATCTCGAACATCAGACATGTTAATTGCTGCTTGAGGAACCATAGGCATTTTTCCGGTAAGCA
>JAURPF010000092.1 GCA_030835325.1 Flavobacteriaceae bacterium
AAATTACAATAGCCATCGATGGATTTTCTTCGACAGGAAAAAGTACACTTGCGAAACAATTAGCTCAAAAACTTCAATATGTTTATGTAGATTCAGGAGCAATGTACCGAGCTATTGCATTATATGCATTACAACATAATTTAATTCAAGACCAGGTTCTTAACACGGCAGCTCTTATCAAACAATTGCCATCAATTGATGTGACTTTTCAATACAACGAATCCTTGAAGGCATCAGAAATTTATTTAAACGGCATTAATATCAATACTGAGATTCGATCTATGGATGTTTCAAATACTGTTAGTCAGGTGGCAACAGTTCCAGAGGTTCGACAACAATTGGTTGGCTTACAGCAACAAATGGGAGCTCTCAAAGGAATTGTCATGGATGGAAGAGATATTGGCACGGTGGTTTTTCCGGATGCCGAACTAAAACTGTTTATGACAGCTTCTGCAGAAATACGGGCTCAACGTCGTTATGACGAACTCATAAGCTCGGGGAATGAAGTGACTTTTGAAGCGGTTCTTGAAAACATTACTTCTCGAGATCATTTAGATTCTACTCGAAAAGATTCTCCGCTTTTTAAAGCAACAGATGCCATAGAAATTGATAACTCAAATTTGAGCTTAGACCAGCAATTTGACAAGGTATTGGCTCTCGTTTATTCAAAATTAAAATAAACAACAAAAGACTATCATTACAATAGTCTTTTGTTAAAATTAATTTTACAAATTTGGGATTACTAGTTCTTGCCCTGGAAATATAGTATCTGGATTTTTCAAAACAACAGAATTGGCATTAAATATTTCCTTGTAATTCATGGCGTTACCATAGTAGAGCTTTGCAATTTTTCCTAAAGTTTCTCCTTTTTTAACAGTGTGTCGATGATAAACAGAGCCGTCTTTAATTCGAATATCAGCTTTGATGTCTGAGATGTCGCCGTCACCAGCAGCCTTGATAGCATCCCATAGTAGATTTTTTTCATAAGGAGTTTCAGCAGTTCCTTTAATAATTAAAAAACCGTCTTGAACTTGAACATTTCCATCTTTGATGTTTAATTTTTCGCCTAAATCCAATACGGATTGATATTTTTGTTTTAACATAGTAGAATAAATTTGAGATTTATAAAATTCAATATACTAATTTATACGTAAACTTCACCTAAATAGCGATAATTTTGTATTTCATTTACCTCTCTCTTAAAAACAGATTAGAAATCATTTGGAATCATTAGAGATTAATCGTAACATTGCACTCCTTTTAGCAAATAATAGATTCAGTAGAAGGAATTAAATTTAATTAACAACACTTTTATAGAAGAGCTTAATCGAATCTAGCTTCTGTAAAATACAAATTTTTAAACAGCCATGGCTGAAGAAAAAAACACAAATGTGGAAGAAGTTACTACAGAAACTACTGCAGTAGAAACTCCCCAAGTAAGCGAAGCTCAAGCAAACCCCGAGCAATTCCTAAAAGATTTTAACTGGCATAATTACGAAGAAGGTATTGATCCTGTAGACGATGCTCAACTCGATGAGTTTGAAAAACTAGTTGCTAGTAATTTTGTTGAAACACTTGATGATCAAGTTGTTGAAGGTACCGTTGTTCATATTTCTGATCGTGATGCGATTATTGATATCAATGCAAAATCTGAAGGGGTTATTTCGTTAAACGAATTTCGTTACAACCCAAACCTTGCAGTTGGAGACAAAGTAGAAGTTTTAATTGATGTGCGTGAAGATGCAACAGGTCAACTAATCCTTTCTCACCGTAAGGCTAGAGTTATCAAAGCATGGGATCGTGTGATTGCTGCTAATGAAACTGGAGAAATCGTAAACGGTTTTGTTAAATGTCGTACTAAAGGCGGTATGATTGTCGATGTATTTGGTATTGAAGCATTCTTGCCAGGATCACAAATCGATGTGAAACCAATTAGAGATTACGACCAATATGTAAACAAAACAATGGAATTCAAGGTGGTTAAAATCAACCACGAATTCAAAAACGTTGTTGTTTCGCATAAAGCGCTTATTGAAGCGGATATCGAAATCCAGAAGAAAGAAATAATCGGTCAATTAGAAAAAGGTCAAGTTCTTGAAGGTGTGGTTAAAAATATCACCTCTTACGGAGTCTTTATGGATCTTGGTGGTGTTGATGGTTTAGTTCATATTACAGACCTTTCTTGGTCAAGAATCAATCATCCAAGTGAGATTGTAGAACTGGATCAAAAACTAAACGTTGTAATTCTTGACTTCGATGAAAATAAATCCAGAATTCAATTAGGTCTAAAACAATTAAGCAAACACCCATGGGATGCCCTTGGTGAAGACGTTAAAATTGGAGATGAGATCGAAGGTAAAGTTGTAGTCATTGCTGATTATGGCGCATTTATCGAAGTAGTAGAAGGTGTTGAAGGTTTAATTCACGTTTCTGAAATGTCTTGGTCAACGCACTTGCGTTCTGCACAAGATTTTGTTAAAGTTGGCGATAAAATTAAAGCTCAGATCTTAACTCTAGATAGAGAAGATCGTAAAATGTCATTAGGGATCAAGCAATTATCTGCAGATCCTTGGACAGATATTACTTCTAAATACCCTGTTGCTTCTAAGCACACTGGAATTGTAAGAAACTTTACAAACTTTGGTGTTTTTGTTGAATTAGAAGAAGGTATTGATGGATTAATTTACATCTCTGATTTATCTTGGACTAAGAAAGTGAAACATCCTAGTGAATTTTGTTCGGTAGGAGATAAGTTAGAAGTTGTTGTTCTTGAATTGGACGTAGAATCTAGAAAATTAAGTTTAGGTCATAAACAAACAACAGACAACCCTTGGGATAAATATCAGACTGAATTTGCACTAAACACTAAGCATACAGCTTCTATTGAAGATCTTGTTGATAAAGGTGCGACAGTAAAATTCAACGAAGATGTTATTGCATTTGTTCCTTCACGTCATCTTGAAAAAGAGGATGGGACAAAACTTAAAAAAGGTGAAGAAGCTGAGTTTGTAATTATTGAATTTAATAAAGAATTCAAACGTGTTGTGGCTTCTCACGCTGCTCTTTTTAAAGCAGAAGAAGTGAAGAATGTCAAAGCAGCCGTAAAAAAAGCAGCAAACAGCGCAGCAGAAGCAAAACCTACTTTAGGTGATGCAAATGATGCTTTACAAGCACTTAAAGACAAAATGGACGGTAAATAATCCTAGCTAAGTCTTATAATTTAAGAGCCTTCTCAACTGAGAAGGCTCTTTTTTTTAATTACTTTTTGTGATCAGGTTTATGTTTCCATAAGGTCAAATATTGACCTGTAGCCATTTTACGTGCCATATAAATCGCTTTATTTGCATAGTCGCCTACAAACAAATCGTTGATTGTTTCTACCCATAATTGCAGCCATTTGCCAAAATGAAGCATCTCAATACCATAGTCTAAATTCTTATCTACCTCTCTATGTTTTTTTGTAGGACTTCCTTTATAATTATTAACCCCAAATAAATTGGTCTCCCAAAAACTAGTTAATTTTTTTAAATGAAATGGCCATTGATCCTCACTTATATGAGAATTAAATATGGGGCCCAACAATTCATCGGATCTAATTTTTGAATAAAAGGTATGGACTAAGAGTTGGACGTCTTTTTTGGATTCTATAGGTTTCATAATTCTAATTTTAGAATATGTTCAGTTCAAATTTATCTGATATTAGTTCAGAAGAATTGGCGATGGGGGCTTATTCTGGTTTATAAAGATAATAAAAAAGCCGCTTCTTTTGGGAAGCGGCTTTTTTTTATGGAAACTTTTTTTAGGAGTCAATAGAACCTAAGACTCGTTTCATAAAGCTATTCAACGCCTCTTTTTGTGGCGTGCCGTCTTTAATCATTTTATGTACTTCAAGAGCACCGTACATATTGGAAATCAATTCTCCAATGACATCCAATTCTTCATCTTTTAGACTAGGAACTTCGGTGAGTGCTTCTAAAGTTTCAAGGGTTTCAACGATATAATCTTCGTCGTTCGCCTCAATAAATTGCGTTAAATGTTTAATTACTGGCAGCTTCATCAACAAGATCTTTTAGCACGTCAAACTTGTTCGTTTGCGTTTGGTTTATAAATTGTCCTGATTTAAAAACAGCAAATGTGGGCAAATTGTCCACCGTAGCGAGTTTTCGACTCTCAGGGAATTTTTCTGCATCCACAATTACAAAAGTTGCTTCTGGCATTTCAGAAGCTAGTTTTTTAAATTTTGGTTTCATAATTCTACAATTTCCACACCATGTTGCGGAGTATTGTACAACCACAAATGAATTGTCAGAAATAATAGCTTGTAAATTATCTTCAGAAAGTTCTTGCATGAGTTCTAGCTTTTAGTGAGAAGCTAAATAGCTTGCAACTCCTTTAGCATTGGCTTGCATGGCATCTTTACCTTCTTCCCAGTTTGCGGGACATACTTCACCTTTTTCTTGTACGTGTGTGTAGGCATCAACCAGTCTTAAAAACTCAGCTACATTTCGACCAAGTGGCATATCGTTAACACTTTCGTGAACCACTGTTCCTTCTTCATCAATAATGTAAGTTGCTCTATAAGTCACGTTATCACCTTCTACAAGGACCACTCCAGTTTCTTCGTTGTACGTTTCATCTGAGATATCTAAAATACCTAGTGTCGAAGCTAAATTTCTGTTAGAATCCGCTAAAATAGGGTAGGTAACACCTTCAATACCTCCGTTGTCTTTTGCAGTAGATAACCATGCAAAATGCACTTCTGGAGTATCACATGATGCACCAATTACGATTGTATTTCTTTTTTCAAATTCAGCTTTTGCTGCTTCAAAAGCGTGGAGTTCCGTTGGACATACAAAAGTAAAATCTTTTGGATACCAGAATAAAAGTACTTTTTTCTTATTGTTGACTGCTTCTTCTAGAACGTTTACTTTAAAAGTATCGCCCATTTCATTCATAGCGTCAACACTTAAATTTGGGAATTTTTTTCCTACAATTGCCATAGTATGATTTTAATAGTTATTAAATTATTTGATACAAATATAGCATATGATTTAACTAATTTTAGCACAGAAAAATTTTAATTTCCTATACTACTATAAGTATAACTGATTATATATAATTTGTATTGAATTAGGATTTTTTGAGTTGTTTGATTTTGATTGAGAATGCCGCAAATAAAAGGGTCATAAACGGACTGATCCAATTGAAAAAAGCGTAGATAAAATAATCGGCAACAGAAACACCTAGTACTCCACTTTGGTAGGCTCCACAAGTATTCCATGGAACTAATACGGATGTTACAGTACCAGAATCTTCAAGTGTACGGCTTAAGTTTTCAGGTGCTAACTCACGATCTTTATAGGCTTTTTTAAACATTTTACCAGGAACTACTAATGCCAGATACTGATCTGATGCAGTGACATTTAGTGCCAAACAACTAGCAACAGTACTCGCGAACAATCCAAAAGTAGTGGTGGCCAAACTTAATAAAGCGTTGCTAATTCTGGAGAGTGCTCCAATTGCATCCATTACCCCTCCAAAAACCATGGCACAAACAATTAGCCAAATAGTTCCTAACATTCCATTCATTCCTCCTGAAGTAAATAAATCATTCAGTTCTAGACTTGTAGTTTCAACGGCCGTATCAACCGTAATTGCTTTCATAATTCCTTTGTAAGCCGCTTCAAAACTTAATGTATTTGCTTCAGAAATTGACATGATAATTTGAGGTTGTGCAATAATGGCCGCAATCGCTCCTAACAAAGTCCCAATGAGCAATGCAATGAGGGGTGGTGTTTTTTTTACGATCAAAATAATAACTAAAACAGGAACACTAAACAACCAAGGCGAAATATTAAATGCGCCATCGATTGCTTGAAGTTTATCTGATATATCAGGGGTTCCATTGGTTTTTAGATTTAAACCAATGATTAAAAAAATAATTAAAGTCACTATAATAGTAGGAACAGTTGTAAGAGCCATATATCTTATATGATCAAATAAGTTACTCCCAGCCATAGCAGGAGCTAAATTTGTGGTATCGCTAAGTGGCGACATTTTATCTCCAAAATAGGCTCCAGATAATACCGCTCCAGCAGTCATTCCTGCTGAAATTCCTAAAGTGTTTCCGATTCCAATTAATGCAATTCCTACAGTGGCAGAGGTGGTCCAACTGCTTCCTGTTGCAATGGAGATAATCGCACAAATGATTACGGACGCTACAAGAAAAAACGTGGGGTTTAGGATTTGTAATCCATAATAAATCATAGAAGGAATGACCCCACTAATGAGCCAAGTCCCTGCCAAAGCTCCTACCATTAATAGAATTAAAAGCGCTCCTGTAGTTGATTTTACATTTTCGGCTACTTCCTCTAGCATTTGCTTGTAACTAACTTTGTTATAAAAACCAACAATGGCAGCTACGGCGGCTCCTAATATCAATATAAATTGATTACTGCCACTAAGAGCATCATCACCAAACACATAAAATACATTGTAAAACAACATAACTACAAGAGCGATAACAGGGATGAGAGCTTCCCAAATACTCAACTCTTTATTTTCAATAATTGTGTTGCTTTCGGAATCTTTTGGTGTGATGTCATTACTTTTCATAAAATAGTACTTCAATAATTATGTAGCGTAATGTTACGATTTTAGTCTGTGCTTTGCAAATCAAAGCTACAATTCAAATTCAATGAATTCTTCTTAGTTATCTTAATTTCGGAAAGGAGGAAGGATCCACTTCATGAAACATATTATAAACCGATTCAAATACATCATCTGCAGATGGTTTGCTAAAATAGTCACCATCTGTACCGTATGCAGGTCGGTGTTCTTTCGCAGTGAGTATTTGTGGTTTGCTATCTAAGTTTTGATAGATATCTTGATGTTCTAAGATTTCATGAAGAATATAAGCCGAAGCTCCACCAGGAACATCTTCATCAACAATAAGCAGACGGTTTGTTTTCTCAACACTTTTTGAAATATCTTTTCGAATGTCAAAGGGAATGAGTGATTGAATGTCAATAATTTCAACATCAATATCGACCTCTAATAGTTCTTTATCTGCTTTTTCAACAATGCGTAATGTAGAGCCATATGAAACAATAGTAAGATCTGAACCTTGTTTAATTGTTTCTACAACTCCAATAGGTGTTCTAAATTCTCCTAAGTTTGAAGGTTCTTTTTCTTTTAAGCGGTATCCATTTAAACATTCCACAACCATTGCTGGTTGATCACTTTCCAAAAGCGTATTGTAAAATCCAGCGGCTTTGGTCATATTTCTTGGTACCAATACAAAAACGCCTCTTATTAGGTTTAGAATCCCACCTAATTGAGATCCAGAATGCCAGATACCTTCTAAGCGGTGTCCACGAGTTCGAATGATTAAGGGAGCTTTTTGTTTTCCAAATGTTCGGTAATGCAAGGTGGACAAATCGTCACTAATAATTTGAAGAGCTTAGATCATATAATCAAGATATTGGATTTCTGCGATGGGTCTAAGCCCGCGTAAAGCCATTCCAATTCCTTGACCAATAATGGTTGCTTCACGAATACCAGTATCTGCAACTCGCATCTCACCATATTTTTCTTGTAAGCCTTCAAGTCCTTGGTTGACATCTCCAATCGCACCTGTATCTTCTCCAAAAATTAAGACTTCAGAATATTTATTTAAGATTTTATCAAAATTATCTCTCAAAATCAAACGCCCATCGACTAGTTTTGATGTTTCGTCAAAAACAGGAAGTACTTCTTGAATATTGGTAGCTTTTGAGGAGGATTCACTATAGAGAAGTGAACTATATTTGGGTTGATTTGTTTCAAAAAAGGTATTTACCCACTGAACAAATTGATCTTTTTCGGGGGTGTTTTCGTGGATTAAGTGTTTAAGAACACGGCGTGCGGTACTTATAATATCCTTTCGTAAGGGGTTGTAAATCTGTTCTAATTGAGAGATTAATTTATGAATGAAGACTTTTTGGGAGGCCATAGCTGCAGCCGATTTCATAAGCTTTATAACTTCTTGTTTTTCATTTTCTAAAGGTTTAGAAAATTCTTTCCAAGCTTTAAGCTTTCCTTCTTTAACATTCTTTTTTGCACTGCGATCGATTGCTGTAATTTCTTCTTCTGTTGCGATGTCATTAGAAATAATCCAATCACGAAACTTCAAATTACAATCAATTGATTTTTCCCACACTAAACGCTCGTTATTTTTATATCTTTCATGAGATCCTGAAGTCGAATGTCCTTGAGGCTGAGAGAGTTCGTTAACGTGAATTAAAACAGGGATGTGTTTGGTCCTAGAGATTTGACTGGCCTTTTGGTAGGTGTTAATGAGTTCTACATAATCCCATCCTTTTACCCTTAAAATTTCGTAGCCTTCTTGTTTTGAATCGCGTTGAAATCCTTTTAAAATTTCAGAAATATTCTCTTTTGTTGTTTGATGCTTTGCATGTACAGATATGCCATAGTCATCGTCCCATATACTAATTACCATAGGCACTTGAAGAACTCCAGCAGCGTTTATGGTTTCAAAAAACACACCTTCACTCGTACTCGCGTTTCCAATTGTTCCCCAGGCAACTTCATTTCCTGAGTTTGAAAATTTTTCAGAATTGAGATTTTTAAGTGATCTATAGACTTTTGATGCTTGTGCTAATCCTAATAAGCGTGGCATTTGAGCTCCAGTAGGAGAGATGTCTGAACTTGAGTTTTTTTGTGTTGTTAAATTTTTCCAATCAAAATTTTCGTCTAAAGAATGAGTCGTAAAATGCCCGCCAATTTGTCTTCCAGCACTCATAGGATCTTTAGTGATATCCGTAGTTCCGTAAAGTCCGGCAAAAAACTGTTCAATGTTGAGTTCTCCGATTGCCATCATAAAGGTTTGATCTCGGTAGTAACCAGATCTAAAATCTCCATTTTGAAACGCTTTTGCCCAAGCTAATTGCGGAAGTTCTTTTCCATCACCAAAAATTCCGAATTTTGCTTTTCCTGTTAAGACTTCGCGTCGTCCTAGAAGGCTACATTCTCTACTTGTGACCGCTATCGTATAATCATTTAACACTTCATTTTTGAAGTCCTCAAATGTTATGTTTTTTGTAAGGTCATTTTTGATTTGCATTCTGAGTGAATTCTAGTGAGCTGCAAATATAAAATATTTAGAGTCTTTGTCCTATGCTTTGTAATGATAATTAACGGGTTGTAGCTGTTATTTGGTTTTAATTAAAACCATTCCCTTCTGAATAATCCTAAAAGTGCTTTAGGTTCTGCAGTAAACACAAAACGTATTTTTTGACTGTACTGAGGTTGATTAATTTCCCATCCTAGATTTGAATAGAACGGAAAAAATATTTCGAAGTAATCAGTTATTAGATTGAGTCGGATTCCAGCGTCATAGACAAATAAGGGTTTTTGACCTTTATTTTTAAGCATTCCAATATCGCCATAGACTTGTATGTATTTCCAGATTGAAGCACTCGTGTTTAGAGTAGTCAACCATTCATTTGCAAATGCGGTATCGAGTTTTGATTTGAACCCACCTTCGGCAATAATAAGTTGTTGACTAAAAATCCCTGTGGATTCAAATTGTCCCAAATAATTATAATCAAATAAATAATCGGTTGGGCGATCCAAAGAAAAATCAAAATTTTGCTCCCCAGTTGGAATTTTAGAATACAAGAATGCTCCAGCAAATAGCCTTACATTATAAAATTGATTGTTATTGGAGCGTCTTCGTATCTCATAGTTGAAGGATAATTTACCAAACTGATCTGAAAATTGGGCATCCAAAAACCAATTGTGGTATTTTTTAAACCCATTAAAACCATCTATATACCTAATGTTAAAAACATTGTAGGGAGGAGCAATTGATTTATCATTTTCTACTTCTACAAAATCTTTTTCGATACTAACATATCTTAGACTTAGACTTTTTAATTGGTTTAACCTTAAATCTGTAGCATCTCTAAAGTTGAAATTAATATAAGGAACTGCCTTGGTTACAAATGCATTTTTGGCAAAACTCGAGTACGTTACTGACATTCCGAAATTTATGTTGTACAGGTTTTTATCTTCAAAATAGGTGTTATGTTTAACCTTTACAAAACCTGTTAGCGTATTTGAATTTACACTGTAAATAGGAGTTATACCATACAAAAAAGGTTTGTTTAAGATACCTTTGTTATTGATGTTTATTCCTAAATTGAGACCGTCATATATATTTTTATATTCTATTATTGGTAAAAAATACAACTGATGATAGTGAGGTGACTCTACATCTTTAAAAAATCGAAATTGAAATGGTTTATTGAATAAAGAACTACCAGAGATGTTTTTCCAATTGTTTCTTAAATCAAACTCAGGAACTTTTTTGTCATAATTAAGAACCAATTTGTCTGCTTGCAAGTTGGGAACCACAAACTCTTTTTTAGCCCCAATTTCTGTAAGCCATTGTTTAGAAATAACTTTACCGTCTTTAAGCATAAAAAGAGAAATCGGCCTTTGGCCGCTCTTTTTGTTTTTGACCGTAAAATAAATCGAGTCTTTTGACGATTTTACACGAGTGATTTTATAATCTATTTGTTTGGCATTTGTTAAATAAGAATCAAAAAACCAATCGATATCTTTTGTAGTTTTTGTTTTTAAATAGGATTTAAAACGTGCTGTTGTTAGGAGTTCTTGTTTAGGAGCATTTACAAGTTCTTTTATCCAATCTTCAACCTTTGAATCCTCAACAAGATCCTCTAGATATAGAAGTCCTTGAGCAGCTTTATATTTGCTAGATAGGTTCGTATTAAATTTTAAAAGGGAATCTTTAGGCGTATTTAATGCTTGATCGCGTCCTGTTCTTATCATATGCAAATAGGTCAATGGGTATTGGCTATTATACTTTAGTTTTGCCAAATTATAAGATTTGATACCCCACACCTTTGAAAACTTTCCGATTAATGATTCCTCTTTATAAAAATGTTCGACGTAGTTAATTAACATAAAATTTTCAAATCCAGCTTGTATCCAATAGTCTTCTCGAGGGTTTATTTTTAAGTGCCGTTTTAAATATAGCCTTGTTAAGTTTTTCAGAAGATTCAATTCATACTTGAATTGCTTAGAAAATGGGGCTAGATAATCCGGAAAAATATTTAAGCCATAGATAGGGTAGTTATTCAGATCTAAATTTGTAACTAAAAGATTATCATGCGGATAGGCTGCGAGTTTTGAGTTTAAGAAACTAACAACTTTCTTTAACAGATCAATTTGTTCTAAAACATTTATTTTATTTTCGTTGAGTTCTGTTATGATATTTAAATTTTGAACTTTAAAATTTATAAAGCGTGTTTTGGATATGTAAAGACGGCTGTCTGTGCGATTTTTTCCTGAAAAATTAAACGTGTTTTTTTGTTGATTTAACTGTGTAGATTCTAAATTTAATTCGGAGGCAACATCATAAAATTCAGGAACATTAATACTGAGTTCAATGTCAGATTCTGGCGTGTAATAGTCTTTAATGTTTTTATTGCTGTATAATTTCCATTCGGAATTTTCATAAACTGCAGGAGAAATATACCAATATTTTAAATTGTAATTTCCATCCTTAGTAACTCCGTACCCTGTAAATCGATCGTTTTGAATTTGAAGTGTATATTCAAAATGTAAGCTGATTGTGGAGTTAGGAAAGACTTCATTTTCTAATGTGACTTTGAAAATATCTGGATGGTTTTCTAAGTAGGAATAATTGATATTTTCTCCAAGGGAGTCTTGAATTTTAGTTATTTTCGTAACACCACGATCTTTAGATTTTACAGAGAGTAGGTCATTGTTAAATTCCTCTACAAACCGATTTGAAAGAGGTGTTGAAGGACCGCTAAAACTCGAGGTCCAGTCATTAAAATACAATTCATTTAGACTGTCCTCTGAAGTATTGTGATAGTCAATTCGGTGTTTAATGGTTATTGAATTTAATTTGGCATCTAAGACTCCTTCTATTTTCATGGCATGTTGTCCATGAGTGTTGAGTACACTTATGTATAAAATAAACGTTAACAGGGGTTTTAATAACGGTCTTAAAATCAAAAGTTTACTTTTAAACTATTAAAAATTTGGGCTTAATTGATATTCTGTGTAGAAATTGTTTAGAATTTCAATGACTTCATCAGAGGTATCTACCACGTTTATTAAGTCTAGATCTTTTGCACTAATGGTTTCAAAGCGTTCTAATAAGGTTGCTTTAATCCAATCTAACAAACCAGCCCAAAAGGAGGAACCTACTAAGATAACAGGGAATTTTTCAATTTTATGAGTTTGAATTAATGTAATGGCTTCAAACAATTCATCAAGTGTTCCAAATCCACCAGGCATCACTACAATTCCTTGAGAATATTTGACAAACATGACTTTTCTAACAAAAAAATAGTCAAAATCCAAACTCTTGTCAGGGTCAATATATGGGTTATTATGCTGTTCAAAAGGGAGTTCTATATTAAGCCCTGCAGAAGTACCACCCGCCAAATGTGCGCCTTTATTTCCAGCCTCCATAATTCCAGGGCCACCCCCAGTAATGACTCCATAACCAGCTTGAACAATAGCAGAAGCTACTTCGGTTGATAATTTGTAATAGGGATCTTCTTTTGGAGTTCGAGCAGACCCAAAAATGGATACACAGGGACCAATCTCACTCATTTTTTCAAACCCATTTACAAATTCTCCCATGATTTTAAAAATAGCCCAGGAATCATTTGTTTTTATTGCATTCCATCCTTTGTGTTTGTGTTCTGGTGTCATATTTCAATTAAATTAAAGCCTACTAATGTAATTCTTTTTTTAAAAACTTAGCAGTGTAGCTCAATTTGTTTTTTACAACAACTTCTGGTGTTCCCTTTACAAGAACTTCACCACCGCCTTTACCTCCTTCAGGACCAATATCTATGATATAGTCAACCGTTTTGATCACATCTAAATTATGTTCAATAATTAGCACTGTATTCCCTTTATCTACTAGTTTATTTAAAACACCCATCAATACGCGAATGTCTTCAAAATGTAGTCCGGTTGTAGGTTCATCCAATATATATATAGTATTTCCGGTGTCGCGTTTGCTCAATTCTGTGGCTAATTTAATGCGTTGTGCCTCACCACCAGACAACGTTGTACTTTGTTGTCCTAACGTGATATAGCCTAAACCAACGTCCTTAATTGTTTTTAATTTTCGGTGTATTTTTGGAATATGTTCAAAGAAAGTAACGCTTTCATTGATGGTCATATTTAAAACATCACTGATAGATTTCCCTTTATATCTAATTTCTAAAGCCTCTCTGTTGAATCGTTTTCCTTGACAGGTTTCACATTCTACATATACATCTGGTAAAAAGTTCATTTCAATAACTCTTAACCCACCTCCTTTACATGTTTCACAACGTCCGCCTGCAACATTAAAACTAAAACGCCCCAATTTATAACCCCGAATCATTGCTTCAGGAATTTTAGCAAATAAGGCTCTAATTTCACCAAAAACCCCTGAATAGGTTGCAGGATTGCTTCGGGGCGTTCGCCCAATGGGCGATTGATTGATGTCAATCACTTTATCTAAATGCTCTAAACCTTTTATAGATTTATAAGGCATTGGATCCATTAATCCATTAAAATAATAATTATTTAAAATAGGGTAGAGGGTTTGATTAATTAAGGTTGATTTTCCACTTCCAGAAACGCCTGTAATACCTATCATTTTCCCCAATGGTAATTTAATCGTTACGTTTTTTAGATTATTTCCAGTACAACCTTTGAGTTCTAAAAATTTTCCATTTCCATCACGACGTTTTTTTGGAACTTCAATCTCTCTAACGCCACTCAAATAATCTGCTGTCATGGTACCACTATTTAATAAAGCTTTTGGAGTTCCTTGACTGATAATTTCGCCGCCATGCTTGCCAGCTTTTGGTCCAATATCGATTACATGATCTGCTTGTTCAATCATGTCTTTATCATGTTCTACTACAAGTACTGAATTTCCTACATTTTTTAGAGCGATTAAAGATTTAATTAATTTTTCATTATCTCGCTGGTGTAAACCAATGCTTGGTTCATCCAAAATATATAAAACCCCCACCAATTGCGACCCTATTTGTGTTGCCAAACGAATCCGTTGAGCCTCGCCACCCGAGAGTGATTTTGAGCTTCTATTGATTGATAAATAATCCAATCCAACATCGAGAAGAAACTGTAAACGTGTCGAAATTTCTTTCAGAATTTCCTTTGAAATGATGGCTTGATTTTTAGAAAGATGTTTTGGCAATTCTTTGAACCATTCAGATAATTCTACGACATCCATCTCTGAAAGTTCAGCTATATTTTTAGAATTAATCTTGAAGTATAAGGATTCCTTTTTAAGTCGAGACCCCCCACAGGATGGACATTCAATATTATCCATATAGTTTTTTGCCCACCTTTGGATGGATCTAGAATCGGAGTTCTTATATTGACTTTCGATAAAATTAGCGATGCCTTCAAAATTAATAGTATAGTTTCGCGAAACTCCTAAGGTTTTACTATCTACCGAAAAATCGTCTTTCCCCCCATACAATATAATTTGTAAGGCTTCTTTAGGAATGCTTGAAATGGGATCTGAAAGCTTAAAATTGAAGCGCTGACCAATGAGTTCTAATTGTCTAAATAGCCAAGAATCTTTTTGAACGCCTTGAGGTGCGAGTCCTCCATTTTTAATTGAAAGGCTTGGGTTAGGTATAATTTTGGTCTCATTTACTTTATATAACGTTCCTATTCCATTACATTCTTGGCAAGCTCCTTTTGGGGAATTGAAGGAAAAATTATTTGGTTCTGGGTTTGGATAAGAAATTCCAGATGAGGGACACATCAAATCTCGACTAAAATAGCGCACGTTTTTGGTATCTTCATCGATGACCATAAGTACGTTTTCTCCATGATACATTGCCGTATTTATGCTATCAATAAGTCGGCTTGTAGATTGTGTATTTGCATCAATTTTAAGACGGTCGATCACAATTTCAATATCGTGTATTTTATAACGATCTAGCATCATCCTTTTAGTAATATCGACAATCACACCATCAGTTCTCACTTTTACAAAGCCTTGTTTTGCAATCTGTTCAAACAGATCCCTGTAGTGTCCTTTTCGAGAACGAATTACAGGAGCTAATATGGAAATACGTTTGCCTTTAAAGGACTCTAAAATCAGGTCTTTTATTTGTGCATCATTATAGCTTACCATTTTTTCATTGGTATTATAACTGTATGCATCTGCACCTCGTGCAAATAGTAACCTTATAAAATCATAGATTTCGGTGATGGTTCCCACCGTAGACCGCGGTGATTTACTGGTTGTTTTTTGTTCAATGGCAATGACTGGTGAAAGTCCATCAATTTTATCGACATCTGGACGTTCTAAACTTCCTAGAAATTGACGGGCATAGGCTGAAAATGTTTCAATATAACGCCGTTGACCTTCTGCATAAATGGTGTCAAATGCGAGTGAAGATTTTCCACTTCCCGAAAGCCCTGTAATAACGACTAATTGATCGCGAGGAATTTTTACATCAATATTTTTTAAATTGTGTACTCTGGCACCTTTTACTTCGATAAATTCATCAAACTTGCTCATAAAAATCTTCTGTGTGCACTTAATTTGTTCTATTTAAAATATATCAATACTTCCTTTTCCCTCTCTGATCACACTCACTTCTGTTCCCTTTATTTCAATGACTGTTGACGGCTGATTGTCACCATAACCCCCATCAATAACTAGGTCAACTTTAGAACCCCATTTTTCATATATTAACTCTGGATCTGTGGTATATTCCAGAATTTCATCTTCATCATGAATGGATGTTGATACAATTGGATTCCCCAAGGCTTCTACAATTCCCAATGCAATGGAGTTGTCTGGAATTCGAATTCCTACGGTTTTCTTTTTTTTGAATGGGTGTGGCAATGTGTTTGCCCCAGGGAGAATAAAGGTGTAGGGGCCAGGAAGATTTCGTTTTAAAAGTTTAAATATGGGGGTCTCAATTTGGGTTACATAATCACTTAGATTACTCAAGTCATAACAAATAAACGAAAAGTTTGACCGCTCCAATTTGATTCCTTTTATTTTGGCAATGCGTTCCAATGCCTTAACGTTGGTAATGTCACAGCCCAATCCATAAACCGTATCAGTTGGATAGATCACAAGCCCACCTCTTTTAAGGACTTCAACCACTTTTTGAAGGGCTTTTGGGTTTGGGTTTTCAGGATATATTTTGAGAAATTCTGCCATGAAATTGTTTGCGTTTAGGAAATGATTTCAAGTTTTGCGAAACGTAACAATAACTTTTTAACGCCTCCAGTTTCAAATTTAATTTCAGCTTTCAAATCGGCTGCTTTGCCTTCAATACTCAATACATTCCCTTTTCCAAACCGTTGATGATTTACCACATCGCCAACAATTAATTTAGTATCAAAAACGTTAGCATTTGAGTTTGATTCGCTGACTTTTTTTAAGTTTTTGGGTGCAGATATTTTAAATTTTTCGATTGTTTTTGTTTTTTTCTTCATGTAGGCGGGTTTCTTATATCGCACCGTATTGGTATCGACATCGCCAAAAATATCGGCACTTAACATTGGATTGAAACGGCGTTCTTCTTTTGGAGTTACAATTTCCAAATACTGCTCATCAATTTCTTCGATAAATCGACTTGGTTCAGAATCCACAAGTTTTCCCCAACGGTAACGTGAAAGTGCATAAGTTAGATAGGCCTGTTTTTCAGCTCGTGTGAGGGCAACATAAAACAAACGACGTTCTTCTTCCAATTCTTCCCGAGTACTCATACTCATTGCACTTGGAAATAAATCTTCTTCTAAGCCAACAATATACACATACGGAAATTCCAATCCTTTTGCTAAATGGATGGTCATAAGTGCTACTTTATCGCTGTCTTCTCCCTCTTCATGATCCAAATCCGTAGCAAGTGCAACATCTTCTAAAAACTCGGCAATGGATCCTGTAGAATCTGCTAACTCTTGTTGACCTTCAACAAAATCCTTGATACCATTGAGTAATTCTTCGATATTTTCCATTCGTGAAATGCCTTCAGGAGTTCCATCTTTTTTAAACTCTTGAATCAATCCACTGACTTTACAAACATGTTCTGCCAAATCAAAAGCATTTGCCGTTTGACTCATCACTTTAAAACTTTCAATCATTGTTCTAAAGTTTTGAAGTTTGGTTTTGGTTCCCGCATTGATGTTTATGGGAAGTTCATGAAGGTGATTTAAAATTTCAAAAATGGTTTTATCATGTTCATTGGCAGACACAATTAAGCGGTCTATAGTGGTTTGTCCGATGCCACGTCCTGGGAAATTAATAATCCGTTTTAAGGCCTCTTCATCAGAAGGGTTGATAATAATGCGTAAATAGGAGAGGACATCCTTTATTTCTTTGCGTTGGTAGAATGATAAACCACCATAAATCCGATATTCTAAGCCGCGTTTTCTTAGGGCATCTTCAATGGATCTTGATTGAGCATTGGTACGGTATAATACTGCAAAGTCACCATTTTTAGCTTGGTTTTGCATTTTGTTATCAAAAATGCTACTTGCAATATAACGACCTTCATCACCATCTGTTAACGATCGGTTGACAATAATTTTTGGTCCTTCTTCATTGGCAGTCCAAACGACTTTTTCGAGCTTGGTTTGATTTTTTTCAATAATGGAATTTGCAGCATTTACAATGTTTTTGGTCGAACGGTAATTTTGCTCCAATCGGAATAATTTCACATAGTCATAATCCTTTTGAAAGTTTAAAATATTATTAATATTCGCCCCTCGAAAAGCATAAATACTTTGTGCATCATCTCCCACAACACAAATGTTTTGAAATCGGTCTGACAGGGCTCTTACAATTAAATATTGTGAGTGGTTGGTATCTTGATACTCATCCACTAAAATGTACCGAAACCGATCTTGATATTTTGCCAATACTTCTGGAAAACGAGTAATTAACTCATTAGTTTTGAGTAATAAATCATCAAAATCCATCGCACCTGCCTTAAAACAACGCGATACATATTCTTTATAAATTTCTCCCATTTCTGGACGTTTTGCCATCGCATCGGACTCTTTAAGTTCGGGATTTTGAAAATACGCCTTGACGGTAATCAAACTGTTTTTATAAGAGGATATACGCGATTGGACTTGCTTGTATTTATAAATGTCTTTATCCAGATTTTTCTCCTTAATAATTGAAGAAATTAGGCGTTGTGAATCTTGAGTGTCATAAATTGTGAAATTGGAAGGGTATCCCAGTTTGTCAGCCTCAATTCGTAAAATTTTTGCAAATACGGAGTGAAATGTTCCCATCCATAAATTTTTGGCTTCGCTGTCTCCAACAATTGAGGCGATTCGTGTTTTCATTTCACGCGCTGCCTTGTTGGTAAAGGTGAGGGATAAAATATTAAAGGGATCAACGCCTTCACTCATCAAATAGGCGATGCGATAGGTGAGGACTCTGGTTTTTCCAGAACCTGCA
>JAURPF010000093.1 GCA_030835325.1 Flavobacteriaceae bacterium
CAATTCGGTTGACTATATCTGGGCGTGCCCAATATTTTACATTTCCCCCAATTTCTTTCTCACGGATAATCATGGTGACACTTTTTGCTCCCTTGCGATAGGTTTCCAGCGCTACATCTACTGCAGAATTTGCAGCACCTACAACAACTAAGTCCATTCCAAAATACGGGTGTGGCTCGCTGTAATAATGTTTTACTTTTGGCAAATCTTCTCCAGGAACATTCAATAAAAAAGGGCGGTCGTAAAAACCAGTTGCAATAATAAGATTTGCTGCAGTGTAAGATCCTTTAGAAGTAGTAAGTTCAAAGGCTTGCTGTGTATTTTTTATTTGGGTAACCTCCTCGTAGAGTTTGGTGTTTAATTTCCAATGGGATGCGACTCTTCTATAGTATTCTAAGGCTTCTGATCGGGTTGGTTTTGCATTGTGAGAAATAAAAGGGATGTCTCCGATTTCCAGTTTATCCGAAGTAGAAAAAAAAGTCATATTCATGGGGTAGTGGTAAAGAGAGTTGACCAAAGTGCCTTTGTCAATAATCAAATAACTCAGCCCCTTTTTTTCTGCCTCTATACCACAGGCCATTCCTATTGGTCCTGCACCAATTATAATTACGTCTAGCATGTAGCGAAGTTACAAATCTTTAAATCAAAATAAAATCTATAGCGGTCTCCAACTAAATATCACTATGTAATAGTAAAATCTTATTATGAGAATAATAAAGCGTATTTCTCCGAAGCCAATACAGCTTACTATAATAAAAAACTATTATAAAAATATTTATGATAATAAAACTCTTTGCCTTGTAAATAAAGTTGTGATACAGATCACGAGATACCACGTCATTACTGGATTTCCAAAGGCATAAGCTAAAGCTAATCCACTGCCAAACCACCAGATTGGAAAGAAAAATACACCCATGGCATACTTCATAGAGCTGACAAAAACAATGTCGTCGAATTTTGAAATAACTTTTCGAGTAATCCAAAGTGGGATAATGTTGGGTAAACTCAATAGCCATACTACAAAAAGTGAACTCCTGCTAAGCGATTTTCTGTTCGGAAGTTTGGAATGATTGGTCTCCAATTCGTTTTTTAACGTGTAAAAGTCCAATTGGGTAGTTTGTCTATTGATCTTCAGTTTTTGAGCTGCATAGTTTTCTGATTTATCTTCAATCCAAATGCACTCTTTCATTCTTTGTTGAAGTAGCGCTCTTAGTTTGTTGATGTTTTCAGCCTCTGTTAACTTTGGATCTACAGTTTGATTTATTTCAATCGGCTTTCCAAAAACTAAATGTAAGGTACAGCGCGGTTGTCTGTGATGTCCGTAATTAATACCAACTGGCATGAGATAAAGTTTTTTATCAGGGAATTGTTGTTGTGCCTGATAGATTAGTCGGCTGCTTCCTTTGGAAAGATTCTGTAGGTAGTATTCATCGTGATGACCTCCTTCTGAAAACATCAACATATATTTTCCTTCACTAAGGAGTTTATAGCACTTGGCAAAAGTTAGGTCATTTTTTTTAAGGTTGCTGTATCCGTTACGAATACGGTAAACGGGAAGCATTTTAAAAGCATCTAAAAACCACTGAAAGGGACCTCCGAAAACATCACTTCGTGTCAGTGAAGTAATTTTATTTGGAGTCATGGATCCAATAATTAAAGGGTCTAAAAAGGCACCTTGGTGATTTGGTGAAAATAAAATCCCACCGTCCTGTGGGATATTTTCATAACCGTAAACTTCAATATTTCTAAAATAGACGTAGTTGTAATAACGAAGAAGATTTTTAATAAGTAAGTAAAAAAAGGTTTTCAAAAGTTGAATCTTGATGACGACCCTAAAAATAAATGATATGGGTCAGTTTACCTAATCAAAAAAGCAATCATTAGAGGGTAGCCCACTACACTCTTCTTTAAGAATAGTCTGTATTTTGAGTTCACCTGATGTGTTTAAAGCTTTTCCTTTGAAGAAGTACTTGCTGCTTGGAATTTTAGTGACTGGATATCTTTTTTAAAAGGGGCTTTACTATTCGATAAAAAAAGAGCTGAAGTGTCGGATTATTAAGATGAACCCCATATATTTGCAACTTGAAATTTATCTAGAAAAAACTAACGTTAAGTAGAATAAAATGGCTCAAAGTATCGGTAAAGTTTCCCAAATTATTGGTCCCGTTGTAGATGTTGAATTTAGTGGTGAAAACAATCCCCTACCTCGTATTTACGACGCATTAGAAATTGAAAATTCTGATGGAACAAAATTAATCCTAGAAGTACAATCTCATATTGGTGAGGAAACTGTAAGAACCGTTTCGATGGATTCTACGGATGGTCTAAGCCGAGGTACAGATGCTAAAGCAATAGGAAGTCCGATACAAATGCCAATAGGCGATGATGTATACGGTCGCCTCTTCAATGTTATTGGAGATGCTATTGACGGTATGGATAACTTGCCTAAAGACAATGAAAACGGATTGCCTATCCACAGAGAAGCTCCTGCATTTGAAGAGCTTTCCACTTCAACTGAAGTGCTATTTACTGGAATTAAGGTAATTGATCTGATTGAGCCTTATGCTAAAGGAGGGAAAATTGGATTATTCGGTGGAGCTGGTGTAGGAAAAACAGTTTTGATACAAGAGTTAATTAACAATATTGCTAAAGGGCATGGCGGTCTTTCAGTTTTTGCTGGTGTAGGTGAGCGTACTCGTGAAGGAAACGATTTACTTCGTGAAATGCTTGAATCTGGAATCATCAAATATGGAGATGATTTTATGCATTCCATGGAAGCAGGAGGTTGGGATTTGAAAAAAGTGGACAACAAAGCCATGAAAGAATCCAAAGCGACTTTTGTATTCGGACAGATGAATGAGCCTCCAGGAGCACGTGCTCGTGTTGCTTTGTCTGGACTTACTATTGCGGAATATTTCCGCGATGGAGCTGGTGATGGTCAGGGAAAAGATGTACTGTTTTTTGTAGATAATATTTTCCGATTTACTCAAGCAGGTTCTGAAGTATCAGCACTCCTAGGACGGATGCCTTCTGCTGTAGGTTACCAACCAACTCTAGCTACTGAGATGGGAGCCATGCAAGAACGAATTACTTCAACAAAAAAAGGATCTATTACTTCTGTACAAGCGGTTTACGTACCTGCAGATGACCTTACCGATCCAGCGCCAGCAACGACCTTTGCGCACTTGGATGCCACAACCGTATTATCGCGTAAAATTGCAGAACTTGGTATCTACCCTGCAGTAGATCCTTTAGATTCTACTTCAAGAATTTTGACAGCTGATATTTTAGGAGATGAGCATTATAACTGTGCACAACGTGTGAAAGAGTTGTTACAACGTTATAAAGAATTACAAGATATCATCGCGATTCTTGGAATGGAAGAATTATCTGAAGAAGACAAATTGGCTGTTGGACGCGCACGTCGTGTACAACGTTTCTTATCTCAACCCTTCCACGTAGCAGAACAATTTACAGGCCTAAAAGGAGTGTTAGTTGATATTAAAGAAACAATCAAAGGTTTTAATATGATCATGGATGGAGAGTTAGATCACCTTCCAGAAGCAGCATTTAACCTTAAGGGAACCATTGATGAAGCAATTGAAGCTGGTGATAAAATGTTAGCAGAAGCCTAAAAAATAGACTATGTATTTAGAAATTGTAACTCCAGAAGCAACCATATTTAAAGGAGAGGTAGACAGTGTCTCTGTTCCTGGTGTAAATGGTGATTTTGAAATGCTAAATAATCACGCCGCAATTGTATCAATCCTTAAAAAAGGATCTGTAAAAATCGCGGGAGATATTACTCTCGATGATACATATAAAGAATTTTTTGAAAAAAAAGGAAAAGGCTATTGGTTTGCCATTGATTCTGGTGCTATTGAAATGAATGCTAATAAAATTATTGTATTAGCTGACTAAACACCCTTTTGATTACACAAAACTAAAAGCTCAAACCGTTGTTTGAGCTTTTTTATTGCCCTGAAAACTTAGCCTTACGTTTTTCTAAAAAAGCAGTTGTTCCTTCTTCAAAATCTTCAGTATCAAAACACTTTCCGAATTCAGAAATCTCTACTTCATAGCCATTCACCCCATCAGCAAAATTTGCATTAATGGCTTTGATTGCAGCAGAGATTGCTAAAGAAGAGTTTGATTTAATTTTATCTGCTAAAGCAAAACACTTTGGCAATAATTCCTCTTGAGGTACTACATGGTTTACAAGCCCATAAGCGAGTGCTTTTTCGCCATCAATCATAGTTGCTGTCATGATCATTTCCATAGCACGTCCTTTTCCTATGAGCTGTGCCAAGCGTTGCGTTCCTCCATAGCCAGGAATCAACCCCAGAGATACTTCTGGCAAACCCATACGGGCATTCGTACTCGCCACTCTAAAATGTGCCGTCATAGCCAACTCCAACCCCCCTCCAAGCGCAAATCCATTGACAGCCGCAATAACCGGAGTTGATAAATTCTCAATAAAATCAAACAATAAATCCTGACCTTCTTTAGACAAAGAACGCCCTTCTGTTTGATCAAAATGTGTAAACTCACTAATATCAGCTCCTGCCACAAAAGCCTTTTCGCCACTGCCAGTAATGATGATTACTTTGGTTTCTAAATCAGATTCAGCAGCCTTAAAGGCCGCATGCAATTCAAAAATAGTGGCTCTGTTTAATGCATTTAACTTTGTGGGTCTATTGATTGTGATTGTGGTAACTCCATCACTAAAATCACTTAATATCGTGTTATACTTCATCTTTAAAATATTTAGGGAAACGTACTGTAAATTGACTTCCCTCATCTATAATAGAAGAGAAGCTTATACTACCATTGTACGTATCAATCATGTTTTTTATCATTGGCAAGCCCAGTCCCATACCACTTGTTTTGGTTGTAAACTTGGGTTCAAAAATTCGATCTTTGATGTCCTCTGTAATCCCACTGCCGTTATCATTAACTTCAATTATAACGTCTGTATCATCAAAAAATAGGTGGATACTAATCTGAGGTGAGCGATCTTTAGGGATGGATTGGACGGCATTTTTTACTAAATTGGTAATAATTCGAATTAATTGAGAACGGTCAAAATTTGCAATAATTTCAGGTTCTTTTGAAATGAATTTTAGGTCACTTTCTGGAAAAATATCTAGTGCCAATTCCACAACTTCAACCACATTTAAAACTTCGAGTTTTTGAGCAGGCATTTTTGCAAAATCTGAAAAAGCCGATGCAATAGAGCTCATAGTATCTATTTGTTGGATTAATGTCTTGGTGTATTCATTTACTTTCTTGTGTATATATGGATCTTGTGGGTCAAATTTATGCTGAAAACTTTGTACGCTTAAACGCATAGGAGTCAATGGGTTTTTGATTTCATGAGCCACTTGTTTTGCCATTTCGCGCCACGCTTGTTCTCGCTGACTTGATGCCAACTTTTTAACACTGTCCTCCAATTCATCAATCATATTATTGTAGGATTCAACCAAAGCAGAAATCTCTGAACTTGCACCTTTGAGTTCAATTTTTTGATTGCGTTTCTCCAGGCGCGTTTCCTTCATTTTTTCTTGAATCGCTTGAAGTGATTTTGTAATGTATTTAGATACAAAATACGCAAAGGCTATAGCGAGTAAAATCATGATGACATACGCATAGCTCAACCGAGTTAAAAACTCTTTAAGTTCGCCATAATTTAGAGAATCGTCATCAAAATAAGGAACATTTAATACACCGAGGGGTTTGGCGTTAATGTCTGTAAATATCATATACGAAGACCTATAATCTTCCCCAAAACGTTTGATTTTTTCTACATACCGCTTGGATACGCTTTGTTTAAGTTGCGCTAAAATATCCATTGGTAGGCGTGTCTCAATGGTGTTCTTTTCGAAATTAGGTTTCGACATTTTAATCAGATTGCCCTCTAAATCATAGAGGTTAAAATTCACGTTGTGAATATTGGCAATCTCATATATTTTATCTTTAAAAATTAGAGGCAGATTCTCTGTTTTAACCTCCCAAGTCGTTTCTTTTAAAACATAATTTATACTCGAAATAAGTTGTGCCTCCTTCCGTTCCAAACGCA
Source organism: Flavobacteriaceae bacterium (assembly GCA_030835325.1). GTDB lineage: Bacteria > Bacteroidota > Bacteroidia > Flavobacteriales > Flavobacteriaceae > Hel1-33-131. Next base: position 6,080 of record JAURPF010000093.1, read on the forward strand.
ATCGGTGGTAGTCTTGAGACTGTTCATTATATTGATAAATTGTAACCCCAGCAATAAGTATGGAGGCGACAACGACCAACATAATCATATATATAAAAATACGAGAGCTAAGAGACAATTTACGTTTTGTCATAAAAATAGACTTTTGATAAATATAGAAAAAAACGAGGATATCACTTAATGATTACTCAGAACGTGTGCGTTTGTATAATTTAATCCCGAGCATAAGAAGAATTGCCAGCCCAATAAGTCCCAACATTCCAAACGCCATATTGAGGGTGTTTTTTAATAATACCAAAAAGACAACTGCAAAAAGAATGAGCGTAGCACCCTCATTCCAAATACGCATAAAATTGGAGGAGTATTTAATTTGGTCTTTTTGAAGTTCCTGAAACATAAGGTGGGTTTTGATATGATACATAATGAGCAATACTACAAACCCTAACTTTGCATGCATCCAAGACTGCTCGAACCAGTAGGGCGCTAAGACTAAAAGCCATATTCCAAACAAAATAGCCAGAATGGCAGAAGGCCATGTAATAATATACCACAAGCGTTTTGCCATTAGCTTCATCTGTTTTGATAGGATTTCTTTTTCGGGAGATGCTTTTTGAGACGATTCAATATGATATATAAAAATGCGGGGAATATAAAATAACCCTGCAAACCATGTGATTACAAAAATCAAATGAAGCGATTTAATATAGTTATAAGAATCCATACTTATGTTATTGAAATTAATTTAGTCTTGACTTCTCTATATAAAATAACTGCGGTGACTAGAGTAGATAACACATCTGAAACTGGAAACGCTATCCAAACTCCGAGTTCCCCATGCCATAAAGGTAATATAAAAATAAGAGGAATAAAGAAAAACCCTTGTCGAGACAAGGTTAGTAAAAGAGCGGGAACTGCTTTTCCTACGGCCTGAAAATAGGCGGATCCAATCAGTTGAATTGCGATAATGGGAGTGGCTGCAAAGACCCAACGCATTACTGTAGGAGTTTTTTCGATAACCAAAGGATCTGTAGTAAACATGCGTGTAATTAGTTCTGGGAACACAATCAATACCACAAAAATTAAAGACGCCATGGCCATGGAATAGATAATTGCAATTCGGATCGTTTTTTTGACGCGTTCATAATTATGTGCCCCATAATTATAGCCTGCTATGGGAACAAACCCTTGTGTAATTCCAAAAATAGGAAACAGTGCAAACATTAGCATTCGAGAGACTATTGCATAGGATGTCACCGATGTTTCTCCGCCAAAATCGAATAAAATGTTGTTCATTAACAGGTACGTAATACTCACAATGGCTTGTCGGGAGAGAGTCACCAGTCCTAAATTACTAATCTCAGACACAATTGAATTTTGGAGTTTGAAATGTGTCCATGAAATTTTCATTTCAGAATTCTTTGAAAGAAAAAACCATAAAATAAACAAAAAACAAAGCAGATACGATCCTGTTGTAGCCCAAGCGGCACCCCTCATTCCCAAATCCATGACATTTATTAAAAGGGCATCTAGTACTAAATTTGAAACCGATGGAATCATCATCGCATACATCGCGAATTTGGGTTTGCCTTCGGCTCTAATTACCGTGTTTCCCATCATTGAAAACGCTAGAAAAGGAACTCCATAGAGCACAATTCTGTAATAGGTTTTTGCAGGTTCAAAAATAGTCCCCTTGCCCCCAAACGCTGGTATAATCCCATCAATATAATACAACCCAAAAAATACAAGTACAACTGTCAACAACAAAGTCATTGTAATTTGATTTCCAAAAGTTTTAAAGGCTTTTGGCACCTCTTTTGCTCCGAGAGCTCTAGAAATAATGGAAGATCCTCCAATCCCAATAGACATTCCCAAAGCGGCAATAAAAAATGAGACCGGAAGCACCACATTAATAGCGGCAATGGCTTGCGAACCAATCCAATGCCCCACAAAAATTGTATCCACTAAAATATTAAGCGACATGACTAAAATTCCGATAGATGCTGGAACAGCTTGTTTGATTAATAGCTTACCAATGGTTTCACTGCCAAAGTCTTGTGAAGTAGATTTTTGCATGCAGTCTAAATTATTTCGAAGCCCATTCTGTAACCCATTTGGCAAGAAGCGATACCCAAGCTGGATCGTCATTCAAACAAGGAATGGTTGTAAAATCTTTCCCACCAACTTCGTGAAATATTTCTTCGCCTTCCATTGCAATTTCTTCTAGGGTTTCAAGGCAATCACTTACAAAAGCGGGAGTTGCAATCGCCATGGATTTTGTGCCTTCTTTTCCTAAACGCTCAATTGTACGGTCGGTGTAAGGCTGCAACCAAGGGTCAAATCCTAGACGCGATTGAAAGGAAGTTGAATAGACACCATCCTCAAGACCCAATTCTTCGCCCACCAAACGGGTAACTTCTAAACATTGGTGTTTATAACAATAGGCATGTGCTTCTGAAGGTGTGACACAACACGACTTGTCTATTTTACAATGTGACTTTGTGATGTCACTCTTACGGATGTGACGTTCTGGAATTCCGTGATAAGAAAATAATAAATGCTCGTATGTTTTTCCTTTTAGCGATTCTTTAATCGTATTGGACAAGACTTTAATATACTCCGGATTGTTGTAAAATGGAGGTAAGTCCGAAAGCGTCAATTGCGGAAAGTGTGCATCTCTTAATTCTTTGGCAAGTACCAAAATTGTTTCGGTCGTAGCCATCGCATATTGTGGATATAGGGGTACAATTAAAACCTCATCAACACCTTGATCGACTAGTTTTTGAAGTCCATTTTTAATGGTCATGCTGCCATAACGCATTGCGAGTGCTACGGGCAAATCGACTTCTTTCTTTAGGTTGTTTTCTAAACGTTCAGATAAAACAATCAATGGAGACCCTTCTTCCCACCATATTTTTTTATATGCTTTTGCCGATTGTTTTGGGCGTGTGTTTAAGATAATGCCTTTGACTAGAAGCGTTCGTGCCCATAAAGGAACATCGATTACGCGTTCGTCCATTAAAAATTCGCCTAAATATTTTTTAACATCTTTTGGAGTGGGACTGTCAGGAGACCCAAGGTTTACTAATAAAACGCCTTTCATATTGGTTAATTAATAGATTGAATGTATTTTTTGGGAGTTGTCCCATATTGTTTTTTAAATGCTGAAATAAAATGACTGGCCGTACTGTAGCCTACTTTAAGACCAACCTCATTGACATTATGAGCCCCAGATTCTAATAATTTTCGAGCAAATTCCATTTTATAATCAAATAAAAAGCCATAAACTGTTGTCCCATAAATTTGCTTAAAACCTTCTTTGAGTCTCTTTAGGCTTAAATCAATTTCAAGCGCTAAGGCCGATAAGGTTGGAGGTTCTGAAAGACGGTTGATAATAATATCTTTTGCTTGCCTAATTTTAACAACATTTGAATCATCAACCAAAAAGGGACATTGCTCTATGTTTGCTTCTTCGCCCCTATTAAAATATAAACTCAACAATTCATACGCTTTTGCTTTAAAGTATAAAGATTTGATAGTGGAGTTTAAATTGTAATTAATAAGTTGGTTCAAAACGATGGCCATTGAAGGGGAAATATGTCCGTCTTTATAATATTTTTTATCTTGATTATCTTCGCTTAAAAATGTGATGTAATCTGCTTCATGGGAAAATAATCCGTGGAATTTTTTAATGGAAATTAATACCGATACAACCCAAGTCATTGGATCAACCTCTAAATAAATCGGCAAATCTCTTTGGGGATTGTAAAGTAATAGTGAGTTTTCTTCAGGAATTTTAAGGCTGTAAGTCCCATTGTTAAATACAAAATTGCACTGTCCTTTCAAACAAAAGTGAAATTGAATGTACGAGCTATCTATTTCCTTTTCAAGGAGTTGAACTTCAGAAGTTTCGTTCTGATAGGTCATAATCTTAAATCCAGTCTCAACGGCTGTTTCTAAAAAAGATCCTTGAGCGATATTTTTTGGAACTGGCTGCACACTTTTTGAGAGGTCTTTATTTAGATTCATTATAAATAAAAATTGTGTTTTGGATTCATTTATATCTGCAAAAATAATAATTTTAACAAAAATAAGTAAATAATACATACAAACCTCTAAACGACATATAAAGTTCTTCTAGCGTTATTTTTTACAAATCAAAGCAATTATTTTTGTGACGAAATATTTCCAAATACATAAATGGAGCAATTCAACAAATCTATAAGCACCTATTTCTATGTGATTGGCCTCAGCTATAAAAAGGCAGATGCTAAAATGCGTGGAGAATTTAGTTTAGACCAAACTGCTAAAACAAATTTATTGATTCAAGCCAAAGCCAATGGTATTGAAAGTTTAGTAGCAACCTCTACATGTAACCGCACGGAAATATACGGTTTTGCCAGACATCCTTTTGAGCTTATCAAATTACTTTGTGACAATACACAAGGCACAGTTGAAGATTTTCAAAGTGTAGCATATGTCTATAAAAATAGTGATGCCATTCATCATATGTTTAAGGTTGGTGCTGGTTTAGACAGTCAGATTTTAGGTGATTTTGAAATCATTAGCCAGCTAAAACTTAGCGCTAATATTTCTAAAGAACATGACTTACTTAACACCTATTTAGAACGTTTGATTAATGCAGTGATTCAAGCAAGTAAACGAATAAAAACAGAAACAGAATTGTCGTCAGGAGCTACCTCTGTCTCTTTTGCTTCTGTGCAATATATCAAAAAAACTGTAAATAAAATTTCTTCCAAAAACATCTTGCTTTTTGGAACCGGAAAAATTGGACGAAACACCTGTGAAAATCTTATAAAACACACAAAAAACGAGCACATTACGCTTATAAATCGCACACGTGACAAGGCAGATAAGATCGCAGGGAAATTTAAACTTCTGGTCAAAGATTACAGTCAATTGCAAGAGGAAATCGGAAACACCGATGTTTTAATTGTGGCAACTGGAGCACAAAACCCAACAATTGATAAACACCTTATTCAAAACAAAAAACCTTTACTTATTCTTGATTTATCAATTCCAAAAAACGTAAATGAAAACGTGATGGATCTGCCATTAGTCACCTTGGTACATTTAGACTATTTATCTCAAATGACCGATGAAACCTTAGAGAAAAGAAAGATATATATTCCGATTGCTGAAAGTATCATTAGTGACATCCAAAAGGAGTTTGAAGCATGGGTAGATAACCGAAAATTTGCACCCACAATCAAAGCACTCAAACAAAAACTACAATTATTTGCTACTGCTGAAATGGATGCCCAACGAAAAAAAACAAATGAATTTAATGAAGCACAAGCAGAGTTAATCAGCGCCAACCTTGTTCAAAAAATTACTAACCACTTTGCACACCATCTAAAGGACGACACAAACTCTAGAAGTGAAAGTCTCGAACTCATCAAAAAGGTGTTTCAATTAGATTCTAAAAGCCATGTCTAAAATTATTCGAATCGGTACACGTGATAGTGCACTTGCACTTTGGCAGGCAAAAACAGTCCAATCACAACTCCAACATTTAGGGCATGAAACTGTATTAGTCCCTGTAAAATCTACAGGAGACTTGGTCTTAAACAAACCCATTTATGAACTCGGGATTACAGGTATTTTTACACGCACTTTAGACATTGCATTGTTAAACGAGGAGATTGACATTGCTGTTCACTCCTTAAAAGATGTGCCGACGGTGATGCCAGAAGGCATCGTTCAGGCAGCTGTTTTGAAACGTGGAAACATCAGAGATACACTCGTTTTTAAAAAAAATGAAGAGTTTTTAGCACAAAAAAATGCTGTGATTGCAACCGGAAGTTTGCGAAGAAAAGCACAATGGCTCAACCGCTACCCTACGCATAGTATCGTAGGTTTGAGAGGGAATGTAAACACCCGTCTTGAAAAATTAGAAAACAGCGATTGGAACGGTGCCATCTTTGCGGCAGCTGGGTTGGGACGTCTAGAACTAACTCCTGAAAACTCTGTAAATTTGGAATGGATGGTTCCTGCACCAGCACAAGGGGCGCTGATGATTGCGACCTTAAAATCGAATCTTGAAGCAATGGAAGCCTGTGCGCCGCTTAACCATGAAGAAACAGAAATTTCTACAAAAATTGAACGCGATTTTTTAAATAAATTAGAAGGTGGCTGTAGCGCACCCATTGGAGCACTCGCCTATATTAAGGAAGAAGAAGTTCATTTCCATGGTATTATTTTAAGCACCGATGGAACCAAAAAAATTGAATCAAAACGCACCGCAAAACTTGGCGAACATCATACCCTTGTTGATGATTGTGTCGAATTTATTTTAAGTCGTGGAGGCAAAACACTGATAGGTACCACAGCAATAGATACGCTTCCAACTACTATTTTTTCTTCAAAATTATTAAGTCAGGGACAAAAAGATTTATTTAACAACACCCTTAAAGTTGAGAGCTCTGACTTTGTCAAAACAGCCACAAATAGAATCAAACCCGTATTTTTAAAAGCAGCTCATAAAAATGTGGTGATTACAAGCAAAAATAGCGTAGAAGCACTCTTAAACAACTGCCCTGTTGAGGACCTAAATTTTGAAACGATTTATTGTGTTGGCAGACGCACCAAACGCCTGATTGAGCAAAAAATAGGACCGGTCAAACACTCCGAAAAAAATGCCAAGGCCTTGGCAAATTATTTAGTAAAATTTATTGAAGGTTCTGAAGTAACCTACTTTTGTAGTGACATTCGAATGGATGATTTGCCTACTATTTTAGAAAAAAACAACATCAAGGTTCAAGAAATTGAAGCTTATAGCACAAAACTGCAGGCCCCTAAACTAGAGAATTCAATAGAAGGGGTGATGTTTTACAGTCCCTCTACAATTCAAAGTTTTTTACAAAAAAACACCCCCGACTGTATCGCATATTGTATTGGTGAAAGCACCGCTAAAGAAGCAAAAAAATATTTTAAAGATGTACGTGTCGCGAAAATCCCTACCGTAGAAAGCGTCATCGAACTTGTGAATCAAAATTATATTTAAACGTTATGATTAAAAACGATTTATTTTTAAGAGCCCTAAAAGGAGAAACTGTCGAGCGTCCCCCTGTTTGGATGATGCGTCAGGCAGGACGTTACTTACCTGAGTTTATGGCCATTCGTGAAAAATATGATTTTTTTACACGCTGTCGAACTCCTGAACTTGCGAGTGAAATTACAGTGCAACCAATCCGACGTTATGGAATGGATGCTGCTATTTTGTTTTGTGATATTTTGGTAATTCCACAAGCTATGAACATTGAAGTTCAAATGAAACCCAATTTTGGACCCTATTTACCAAACCCAGTGCGTACACAAAAAGACGTTGACAATGTCATTGTTCCGGATGTGACCGTAGAATTGGACTATGTGTATCAAGCCATCAAAGCAACCAAAGAATTGTTAAACAACGACATTCCTTTAATTGGTTTTGCGGGTTCGCCTTGGACAATTTTATGTTATTGTGTGCAAGGACAAGGGAGTAAAAACTTTGATAAAGCTAAAGAGTTTTGTTTTACAAACCCGATAGCAGCACACCAATTATTACAAAAAATCACAGATACAACCATTGCTTATCTTAAAGAAAAAGTCAAAGCAGGCGTCAATGCAGTTCAACTGTTTGATTCTTGGGGAGGGATGTTGTCTCCAACAGATTATCAGGAATTTTCATGGCAGTATATCAATCAAATTATAGAAGCATTAAAAGAGGATGCCCCTGTAATTGCTTTTGGAAAAGGATGTTGGTTTGCTTTGGGTGAAATGGCAAAATCCAATGCTTCGGCTCTTGGAATTGACTGGACTTGCTCGGCACGAAATGCCCGATATTTAACTGGTGGAAATGTAACACTTCAAGGAAATTTTGACCCTTCTAGATTGTTGTCGCCTCCTGCTGAAATCAAAAAAATGGTCCACCAAATGATTAATGAATTTGGAAAAGACAAGTACATTGTGAATTTGGGGCATGGCATTTTACCAAACATTCCTACTGACCATGCAAAAGCATTTGTTGACGCTGTAAAAGAATACCGTTCATAATCCCTAATTCTATTATAATGAAAAATCTATTTTATAATTACATCGAAAATTTACAAGACACCATCACTTCAAAACTAGAAGAAATTGATGGGAATGCATCTTTCAAAGAAGATATTTGGAAACGTCCCGAAGGAGGTGGTGGACGTACCCGAGTGATAGAAAATGGAGCAGTTTTTGAAAAAGGAGGTGTTAATATTTCAGAAGTTCATGGCAAGTTGCCTGCCTCAATGCAAGCCTACTTTAAGGTTGGTGATGTTGATTTTTTTGCTTGTGGGCTAAGTTTAGTTTTACATCCAAAAAATCCAATGGTCCCCACAGTACATGCAAATTGGCGTTATTTTGAAATGTATAACAAGCAAGGTGATATCGTCGATCAATGGTTTGGAGGCGGACAAGATTTAACCCCTTATTATCTGTTTGAAGAGGATGCAATCCATTTTCATCAAATCTGCAAAAAAGCCTGTGACGCACACAACCCTGATTTTTATTCGAACTATAAAGAACGCTGTGATGCCTATTTTTACAACAGTCATCGGGATGAAGCGCGAGGAATTGGCGGCCTATTTTTTGATTATTGCAAGGCCACAGAGAATATGACTATGGAACAATGGTTTAATTTTGTAAGTGCGGTTGGTGATAGTTTTTTAGAAGCCTATGTACCTATTTTAGAAAAAAGAAGCCATTTACCCTATACAGCTGAAGAGCGGAACTGGCAAGAAATTCGCAGGGGACGTTATGTGGAATTTAATTTAGTCCATGACAAAGGCACCCTTTTTGGGTTGAAAACAAATGGAAGAATAGAAAGTATTTTGATGAGTTTACCTCCTCACGTACAGTGGGTATATGACCATCATCCAGAACCAAACAGTAGAGAAGAACAATTAATACGGGTTTTAAAAAGCCCTGTTGAATGGGTTTCTTAGGTTTAAAGCTTAAAGCAATAAGTTAAAAGTTATGGTAGATTATAAAAATTACAAAGTATGGCAAAAGTCTCATGATCTTGTGATTGATATTTATCAGATAACATCAGCTTTTCCAAAGTCTGAGCAATTCAATCTTGTTTCACAAATTAACCGCGCAAGCTTATCTGTCCCAACCAACATTGTAGAAGGTTGTGGCAGAGAAACTCAAAAGGAATTTATAAGATTTCTCTATATTTCATCAGGTTCTGCTCATGAATTAGAGTACTTGATTTTGGTGTCAAATGAATTAAAATTTATCTCTACAAAAGATTCTAAAGCACTTTTAAAAAAAATAGATGAGATTAAAAAAATGTTGTTTTCATTAATCAAAACCATTAAAAAATCACTTTAAGCTTTTAGCTTGAAGCTTAAAACTAATATTATGTATCCAATCAAAAGAAATAGACGTTTACGATCCAATGAATCAATCCGTAGCTTGGTAAGAGAAACCGTTCTGACACCCAATGATTTTTTAGTCCCTTTGTTTGTTGTAGAAGGGAAAGGGATTAAGGATGAAATACCTTCCATGCCCAACTATTTTAGATTTAGTTTGGACACCCTTGAAACCGAGGTAAAACTGCTTTGGAGTTTAGGGTTAAAGTCCGTGCTCGTATTTGTGAAAGTATCAGAAACTCTCAAAGATAATAAAGGAACGGAAGCTTTAAATTCAAATGGCTTGATGCAACGTGCTGTGAAAACCATCAAAAATACATGTCCAGAAATGCTCGTCATGACAGATGTCGCACTAGACCCTTATTCGGTTTACGGTCACGATGGAATTGTTTCTAACGGAATTATTCAAAATGATACGACCGTAGAAATTTTGACAGGAATGAGTTTGTCTCATATTGAGGCAGGTGCTGATTTTGTTGCGCCTAGTGATATGATGGATGGACGAATTTTGAGTATTCGTGAAGCTTTTGAAGATGACGGCTATGTTGATGCGGGGATCATGAGTTACAGTGCCAAATACGCCTCTTCATTTTATGGACCATTTAGAGATGCTTTAGATTCTGCTCCAGTAGATTCTAAAAACATTCCAAAAGACAAAAAAACCTATCAGATGGATTACGCCAACCGTTTTGAGGCATTAAGAGAAACCGAAATGGACATTGACGAAGGTGCGGACATTGTAATGGTAAAGCCAGGCTTGGCATATTTAGATATTCTTCGCGAAATTAAAAACGAATTTGATGTGCCGGTAGCGGCTTATCAAGTGAGTGGCGAATATGCCATGATCAAAGCCGCAAGTGAAAAAGGATGGCTCAATCACGATCTGGCGATGCTAGAAACAACAATGGCCTTTAAACGCGCTGGGGCAGATATTATTGCAAGCTATTTTGCTAAAGACCTCATAAAATTTCTTGGCTAAAATATCGACAAACCTCTGAATTTTTAGTAGATTGGCTTTAGAAACGTTCCCAAATCGTTTCCAACAATATGAACAACCTACAACCATCGTGCTACTTTACAATACAAACGCTATAGTCTGTACTCCAATATCAAAAAATCTCTTGCAAATCAAAAAAGTCCATTTGACTATCTTATAGAGGGGCAAAGTGTTGAAAACAATAACATTACAAATAAAAAACGTAAAAGTATCTAAAAGAACTAAACGCAATAGTGTGGATATATACTAATTAAACACTACCTAATTATAAAATGAAAGATTTAAGCTATTTATTCCTGTTTTTGGCCTTAATTGCCGAAATTCTTGGAACAGTAGGTGGATTTGGTTCATCAGTATTCTTTGTTCCAATAGCAAATTTTTATTTCGATTTTGAATCAGTTTTAGGATTAACAGCCATTTTTCACCTTTCAAGCAATTTGAGTAAGATTGTTTTGTTTAAAAAAGGACTTGACATGAGGTTACTTATAAATATAGGAATTCCATCCATCCTATTTGTCATAATTGGTGGATTACTAACAAAAGTATTTAATAATTGGTATCTAAAATTATTTCTTGGAGTATTCCTTGTCTTTCTAGCTCTTCTATTCCTGATTAAAAAAGAATTAATAATAAACCCTGTTAGACGAAATGCCATAATTGGAGGCGGTTTATCAGGATTTTCAGCAGGACTTTTAGGAACAGGCGGTGCGATACGTGGACTTACAATGGCCGCTTTCAATTTAGAAAAAAACGTATTTATTGCCACATCTGCTTTCATTGATTTTCTAATCGATTTTTCAAGAACATTTGTATATTACTTCAATGGTTTTATTCATAAACACGATTTGATTTATGTGCCATTTTTGTTAGTCATTGGACTTGTTGGAACAGCAATAGGCAAGAAGATACTCAACTTTATTCCACAAGATAAGTTTAAGAACATTTCGCTTAGTCTCATCCTGATTATTGGAATAATAACTTTGACTAACCTCTTATTAAATATATAAAAGTAAAAACGCCACTAATCATACGCATCAACATTATAGCCTTACTTCTTTTTAACCTATTTGACTGTTTATTGTTTTTATTTTGGATTTTAGTACCTTTACAAAGCCTATAAATCTGTCTTATGAAAAAAACAATCCTAATTTTGGTATGTTGCCTGCCAGTATTTTCCTGTGTTAAAACAGACCTAATCAACGATCGTGTTGATCCAAAACTTTTCATTTCAAACCCTTTATTAGAGTTAAAAAAAGGGGGCACAGCCCATCAATTTGAAGTGAACTATTTTAATTATGTGGGTAAAAAAATTGAAAATCCCAAGGTAAGCTGGAGCAGCAGTGATTCTTCTGTTTTAGCAATCACAGAAGATGGACTCGCAACTGGGGTAGATTTCGGAACTGCAACCGTTACCGCAACCCTTACTACAAAAGAAGAACAACTGACGATTACCAATTCGGACATTGTTAAGGTATCATCGGCTACATTAACAGAATCCATAGAATTCTTAGGAACTATTGTCACCACAAGTAACTATGAACTGGAAGGAAGCTACACTTTAAAAGTGCATAAAGATGAAAATAACGTCCTAAGACTTTCTCTTGGTGAGGACTACAAAGCCTCCACAAGTTTACCTGGCTTATACATTTATCTTGGCAACAATCCAAACTCTGTTGCAGATGCTTACGAAATTGGAGCAGTGACTATTTTTGAAGGCGCACATTTCTACGACCTTCCTTCCACAATTAGTATCTATGATTATAGCTACATCTTATATTGGTGTAAACCCTTTGGCGTAAAAGTCGGCGAAGGTCAAATACAATAAAACTCCCCACAATGAAAAAAACAATTCTTTTAAGTATCCTGCTCGTGTTAAGTTGTTCGTTTCTTAGCCATGCACAATGGTTAGAAAAAAAAGGAGATGGGTATTTTAAGCTGAGTGCTTGGTTTCTAGAAGCAGATCAACACTATACCAACTCAGGTAAAATAGACCCCAACGCAACGCGAGGCATTTTTAATTTAAATCTGTACGGAAAGTATGGACTTTCAGACAACTGGGATATTATTGCATACATCCCATTTTATGTTAAATCGTATCAAAACCATCAAGTATCTGAAATTACTAATGAAACACTCCTAGAAGGTGAAGAGTTTAATAGTTTTGGGGATATGAATCTAGGAATTGAATACCGCTTATTCAAAACATCTAAATTCGCATTCTCTACCTCACTAACCTTAGGAATTCCTTCAGGAAACAACAGTGGGGGCAGCGATGGAAGTTATCAAACTGGGGATGGCGAATTTAACCAGATACTTAGATTTAATGCAGGAACATCCTTTTCACTCTTTAAGCATTCATTGTATGCAAAAAGTCACATAGGGTTTAACAATAAAACTAAAAACTTTTCGGATGAAGTCAGAGCTGGAATCGAGGTAGGTACTAGTTTTTTGGAAAGTAAATTGTTGCTTTTATTCCGTTCAAATATGGTGAAATCATTGAGAAATGGTTCCCTAGATGCCTCCAACAGCAATGGAAGCATTTTTGCAAACAACGTAGAATTCATAAGTATAGGAGGGGAAATCTCTTGGAAACTCACTAAAAAAATTGGAGTAAGTTTTGGCTACAATTCTGCAATTTCAGGAAAAGTTATTTATGCTGCACCAAGCTATAACGGCGGAATTTTTTATTTGCTAAAATAAGAAGTGTCGAGTTTCTGATTTATCTTTATATTTACAATAAAGTAAATACACTTAAATGAAAAAATTCATAACACGACTATTAATTCTCGTTGCAGTACTTATCGCAGCTCTTTATATCACAGACACCGATTACCTTTTAAAGGCAGTCCGAACTATATATGTCAAGGGCTACACAACAGCCTATATAGAAGATTATAAAGAATTTGACAATGTAGTGATTCAAAATGATGTACCACAACCGTGGCCTATTCATAAAAATTATAATAGCATCCCAGAAACAGAAGTCTTAAGTAATTTCAACAAAAAAACAGGTACAATCGCCTATGTAATCATCAAAAATGACAGTGTCTGGTTTGAAAACTACTATGATGGATTTAATGAAAATTCCAAAACCAATTCATTTTCAATGGCCAAAAGTTATGTGTCGGGACTTTTGGGAAAAGCTATTAGCGATGGATACATCAAAAATTTAGACCAGCCTGTAGGGGATTTCTTCCGTGAATTTAGTGAAGGTTTAGCCGCTCAAATGACCGTAGGAGATTTATCATCGATGGCATCAGGTACCAATTGGGACGAAAAATATTATTCACCATTCTCCATTACAACCCGTGCCTATTTTGACGATGATTTAGAAAAAGTAATTTTGGGACTCAAAGTCGTAAATGAACCTGGAAAATCTTATAAATATGCGAGTGGAGACACGCAGTTGTTGGCAATGGTTATCGAAAAAGCGACAGGGAAAAAACTATACGATTATCTTACAGAAAGTTTTTGGAAACCCTTGGGGAGCGAAAATCAAACCCTATGGCAAGTGGATAGTAAAGAGAATGACCTCGTTAAAGCCTATTGCTGTATTGCGAGTAACGCAAAAGACTTTGCACGCTTTGGAAAACTCTATAAAGACCACGGGAAATGGAATGGCAAACAAGTGTTAGATTCTACGTTTATTGCAAAATCCTTAACACCTCGATTTCCGGAGAGCCCTCAATATGGATATGGATGGTGGCTTCAAAAACGGGAGGACAAATCATTTTTTATGATGCGAGGACATTTGGGACAATATGTAATTGTGGAGCCAACAGATAATGTAATTATTGTAAGACTCGGAGATGAGAAATCTCCTGATGCTAGCTCACAAATTTTTTCAGATGATATTTCAGTATACATCGAAGAAGCTTATAAAATGTTATCTTATGCTCCAAAAACTCAACCTTGAAAACCTACTATTTTTAGACATTGAAACGGTTCCCGAAACCGAACACTATTCTGAGCTTTCTGAAGACAAACAACTCCTTTGGGAGCAAAAATCAAAATACCAACGCAAAGAAGATTACAGTCCTGAAGCATTTTATGACCGTGCAGGAATTTGGGCGGAATTTGGGAAAATTGTCTGTATTTCTGTCGGCTATTTTACATTTATAAACTCCGAACGTCGATTTAGAATCACCTCATTTTATGGCGAAGAACACAACCTTCTTTTAGAGTTTAAAACCCTTATTGAAACCCATTTTTCAAGACCAAAACACTTATTCTGTGCACATAATGGAAAAGAATTTGACTTCCCCTATATTGCGCGAAGAATGATTATACACAACATTCCATTACCATCAAAGCTGAATTTATTTGGTAAAAAACCTTGGGAAGTTCCACACCTAGACACCCTAGAATTATGGAAGTTTGGCGACTATAAGCATTATACTTCTCTTAAATTGCTAACCAACATATTAGGAATTCCCTCTCCTAAGGATGATATTGATGGCAGTGAAATATTTCGCGTCTATTACGAAGAAAATGATCTCGATCGGATTGTTGCCTATTGCCAAAAAGACACCATTGCCGTAGCGCAAATTATTTTAAGACTCCGTGGAGAAGCCTTATTGGAAACGGATGAAATTGCTTATATTTAAGCAATGGAGCAAACACCTATTTTAAGCATTCAAAATTTGCGCGTTGCCTTTAAATCCAATACGGGTTTAAATGAAGTACTGCATGGCATTTCATATGATTTGTTTCCAAATGAAATTCTTGGAATTGTAGGCGAATCTGGTAGTGGAAAATCAGTGGCATCCCTTGCCATAATGGGGCTGTTACCCCCTAAAAAAAGTGTGGTTAGTACTGGAGGTATTTTATTTAAAAACAAAAACATCCTTCATTATTCACAGAAAGAGTTGGAGGCACTTCGAGGTCAAAAAATAGCCATGATCTTTCAAGAACCCATGAGTGCTTTGAATCCTTCAATGTCCTGTGGAGCACAAGTGGAAGAACTTTTGTTTCAACACACCTCGCTCTCAAAAAAAGAAGTGAAAGAAAAGGTAATACAGTTATTTAATGAGGTAAAAATTCCCACACCTTATGAGACTTTTAAAAAATATCCTCACGAAATATCTGGAGGGCAACAACAGCGTGTCATGATTGCTATGGCAATTGCTTGTAAGCCTGATATTCTGATTGCAGATGAACCTACAACAGCGCTTGATGTGACAGTTCAAAAAGACATTATCGAACTCTTAAAAACCCTGCAAAAAGAATGCAAAATGAGCGTGATTTTTATAAGTCACGATTTGGCTTTGGTTTCTGAAATTGCAGATCGAATCCTGGTAATGTATCAAGGAAGTATTATTGAGAGTGGACCTACAAAATCCATTTTTAAAAACCCTAAAGAAAACTATACAAAAGCACTCATTGGCGCACGACCAACCCTAAAATCACGATTGAAACAACTCCCTACCATTAGTGATTTTTTGTCTAATACTATTTCCAAAAGTGTCATTTCCAAAAGCTCGAGAACTAAGAAACATAAAGAAATATACAGTCAGGCACCACTGTTGGAAGTGATTAATCTAGAGAAAATATATTTTTCAAACCCTTCTTTTTTTGGTACAAAAACTGCTTTCAAAGCAGTGGATGCTGTGAGTTTTAGAGTCTATGCCGGTGAAACTATGGGTCTGGTAGGTGACTCTGGTTGTGGAAAATCAACCCTAGGAAAAGCCATTTTACAACTCGAGAAAGCAACCGCTGGGACTCTAAACTATAAAGGAAAAGACATTACAAACCTCCATAAAAAAGAGTTGCGCGCATTGCGAAAAGAAATTCAGATTATTTTTCAGGATCCCTATGCCTCACTCAACCCACGACTTACGGTGGGAGAAGCAATTATGGAACCCATGAAAGTACATAAGCTCTTTTCATCTGATGAAGAACGCAAAACAAAAACCCTTGAAATTTTAGAAAAAGTAGGTTTAGACCCCTCCCATTTTGACCGCTATCCTCACGAATTCTCTGGAGGGCAACGACAACGGATTGGTATTGCAAGAACCATCGCCGTAGAACCAAAATTAATTATTTGTGATGAATCCGTATCTGCACTCGATATTTCGGTACAAGCACAAGTGCTGAATTTATTAAATGTGCTAAAAGAGGATTATGGATTTACCTATATTTTTATATCCCATGATTTGGCCGTCGTAAAGTTTATGTCCGATCAGTTGATGGTGATGAATAAAGGAAAAATTGAAGAACTCGGCGAAGCAGATGCTATTTATGACAACCCTCAAAAAGCCTATACTAAAGCCCTGATTGATGCAATTCCGAAAGGATTATAATTTCATTTCTGGAACAACACCCTCAACAATAAGGTATCCTTCAGTGGCTTGTTGAATGGTTTCTACAGAAATTCCTGGTGCACGTTCTAAGAGTTTAAAACCATCTTTGGTAACCTCTAAAACGGCTAAATTGGTTACAATTTTTTTAACACATGCAACACCTGTCAACGGCAGTGAACAACGCTTTAAAAGTTTAGAATCTCCTTTTTTATTGGTATGCATCATGGCAACGATAATATTTTCGGCGCTGGCAACCAAGTCCATCGCACCCCCCATACCTTTAACCATATAACCAGGGATTTTCCAATTGGCAATATCACCATTTTCTGCAACTTCCATTGCTCCTAAAATTGTAAGGTGCACATGCTGACCTCGAATCATTGAGAAACTGGTAGCGGAATCAAAAAAACTAGCCCCATCAAGTGTAGTAATGGTTTGTTTTCCTGCATTTATAAGGTCGGCATCTTCTTCGCCTTCAAAAGGAAAAGGGCCCATTCCAAGAACGCCATTTTCACTTTGAAATTCAACTTCAATGTCGTCGCGTACAAAGTTGGCAACAAGCGTTGGAATCCCAATCCCAAGATTCACATAATATCCATTTTGGACTTCTTTTGCGATACGTTTTGCAATCCCATTTTTGTCTAGCATGATTATGATTTTTGTCTTAGGGTTCGTTTTTCAATACGTTTTTCATAATCCTTTCCTTGGAAAATGCGTTGTACAAAAATCCCAGGAATATGAATTTGATTGGGGTCCAAAGCTCCAACAGGTACTAATTCCTCTACCTCAGCAACCGTAATTGTAGCCGCACCACACATGTTTGGATTAAAATTTCTAGCGGTTCCTTTAAATATTAAATTTCCTGCGGCATCCCCTTTCCAAGCTTTTACAAATGAAAAATCGGCCTTAAACGCCTTTTCTAAAACATACATTTTACCATCAAATTCGCGAGTCTCTTTCCCTTCTGCTACTTCGGTTCCATAACCCGCAGGAGTGTAAATGGCTGGGAATCCTGCTTGCGCCGCACGACAACGTTCGGCTAAAGTGCCTTGAGGGATTAGTTCTACATCCAATTCTCCAGAAAGCATTTGACGTTCAAACTCATCATTTTCACCAACATAAGATGAAATCATTTTTTTGATTTGATGCTTTTGAAGTAATAGTCCAAGTCCAAAATCATCAACTCCAGCATTGTTTGAAATACAGGTGAGTTCCTTAACGTCCATATAAACCAGTTCTGAAATTGCATTTTCAGGGATCCCACACAATCCAAAACCGCCGAGCATTAAGGTCATTCCGTTGGAGACGCCTTTGAGGGCTTCTTTTACGTCTGCTACATGTTTATTTATCATGACTTTAATATAGTATAAAAAGTACAAAAAAAATTATTATTTGAATAATTTCGTTAGAAATCAATGTCAGGTGTAATGGGCGTTATTTCTTGAGGAATTGGATCTCCCTCTTCAAGGATCGGTTCGCATTCCACTTTAATAGTAAGATTTTCAGGAGCAATAAAATCTTCTTTTGAAATTCCTAATTCCTCCAACATATAACAGCTTCGCATATAATTTGCCCAAATAGGAAGCGCCATTGAAGCACCTTGTCCGTACGTGATTGTTTTAAAGTGGGTGGCACGATCTTCTCCACCAACCCATACGCCTGTAACCAAATTGGGAACCATTCCCATAAACCATCCATCGCTTTGGTTTTGGGTTGTACCTGTTTTTCCTGCGATTGGATTAGTAAATTCGTAAGGATAGCCCGTGATAATTTCTTTATAAACAAGTTGATCTTTAGCGGCATTGTGGCGCAAGCGCTGACCTGAACCAAACTGGGTTACACCTTCCAAAAGCTTCACGCTCACATAGGCCACCTCTTTACTCAGAACATCTTTTGTTTCAGGGGTATATTGATACAGGATGGTTCCGTTTTTATCTTCTATTTGCGTCACCATAACAGGTTTGGTATAGACGCCTTGATTGGCAAAAGTAGAGTATGCGGCTACCATTTCATAGACACTTAAGTCGGGGGTTCCTAGAGCGATCGAAGGCACTGCAGGAATGTTTTGTTCCACACCTAAACTACGTGCTAAATCAATGACGGGTTGAGGTCCAATTTCATTCATCAAGCGGGCTGTAATGGTATTCCGTGAATTTGCCAAAGCCGACTTGAGCGTTTCAAATCCTCCATAATTTCCATCTGAGTTTTTGGGAGACCATGGTTTCATGTTTCCATGTTTCATGGCTTCAATTGTAATTTGGGATTTTGGAAACGTATCACAAGGAGATAGGTGAAGTTGATCAATAGCGGCGGCATACACAAAAGGTTTAAAAGTAGATCCTACTTGACGTTTCCCTTGCTTTGCCATGTCATATTGGAAGTGTTTGTAGTTAATACCTCCAACCCATGCTTTTACAAATCCTGTCTGTGGTTCCATTGACAGCATTCCGGATCTTAAAAAAGACTTGTAATAACGCATAGAATCTCTAGGAGTCATAACAGTATCTATTTCATTATTTTTAGCAGTCCATGAAAATATTTTCATAGCAACTGGCTGATCAAACGAAGCTATAATTTCGGCATTTGATTTTTTAAGATCATACTTCATTTTCCGCCAACGCTCAGAACGACGCATACTAGTGTTCAATAAATCCGTGATTTCTTTAGGTTCTAAATCTAAAAAAGGGGCTGTTCGATTTCGTCTTGGTGTATTTTGAACAAAAAACTCTGCTTGTAAATTAGACATGTGCTCCTTGGTGGCTGTTTCTGCAAAAGTTTGCATTCGAGAATCAATAGTTGTATAAATTTTAAGACCGTCTTTGTAGATGTTATATCGATCTCCATTCGGTTTTCTGTTTTGAGGATTACTAACCCATTCTTTCATGTAATCTTGAAGATAAGCTCTAAAATAGGTTGCAATTCCTTCACGATGTGATTCTGGAGTATAGTTAAGCCCCAAGGGAAATTGTTGTAGTGAGTCCTTTAATGTTTCCTCAATAAAACCGTATTTAGCCATTTGGCTTAATACAACATTTCGACGGTTTTTGGTTCCTTCGGGGTTTCGATTTGGACGTGGATTATAGAGCGAAGAATTTTTAAACATGCCTACTAACATCGCAGACTCATTGATCGATAAATCTATTGGTTCTTTCCCGAAATAAATTCTGGAGGCCGATCGTATTCCATCGGCATTGTTTCCAAAATCATAAATGTTAAAATATTGGGCAATAATTTCTTCTTTGGTGTATTGCCGCTCTAAACGCGTTGCAATCACCCATTCTTTTATTTTTTGAATTGCGGTTTCAAATTTATTTTTGGATCTGACTCCTACGAATAACTGTCGAGCTAACTGCTGAGAAATTGTACTGGCTCCCCCTTTTTTGCCTAAAAAAACAAATGCTCTTACCGTTCCTCGAGCATCAATCCCTGCGTGTTCATAATGCCTGACGTCTTCAGTTGCAATAAGCGCATCTACAAGATGTTTGGGCAGTTTACTAAAAGCGACTGGAGTTCTATTGTCTTGGTAATAAAATTTTCCAAGTGTTTCTCCGTCAGACGAAATGATTTCGGTGGCTAAATTTGTTCGTGGATTTTCTAAAGCAGTCGTATCTGGCATTTCACCAAAAAACCCTAAGGAAGCTGATAGAAAAATGAGGGCTACCCCAAAAACAGCCGCTAAAAAACACATCCAAAACCAACGAATCGGTTTTGAAAAATTATGAGATGCTGTTTTCTTTTTTGCCATAATAACTATTTGTTCAGAGATTCTACACTAAATCCAACATCAATAATTCCTTCGAGTTGGGCAACCCCATTTGGCTCACCTCGATGGCGCATTGCTTGTTGAATCTGCACTTTATAGGTTCCTTCTTCGGTAAATATAAAAGGATGGTCATGACCTTTGAAACTGAGCTTATGTTCTTTTACAGATGTAAATCCCGAACCCAGAAGCTCCCCATTTGGTTTTGCCATGAGGTATTCAAGGGTGTCTTTTGTAACTTTTCCGTTTGGATAATCCAACTCAACGATTAAAAATAAATTACTAAATTTATAAGAGTTAGTGGTTCTTAATTTGACAACTAAATTATAGGGGGTTATAGTGTCAGGAGCCATAAAACTATAACTAATTACGTCTTTTTTGTTCCAGGCATCTGAAATGGAGGTGTAACGGTCAAACACTTTGTTTTGCTGACAGGAGAATGCTATAAGAGCCAAAAGAAGAATCCATAATACTGTTTTACTTTGCATTGTTGTTCTGGGGTCTAGATTTTCTATTATTCTTGTTCTTTCTGTTGTTATTATTCTTACGTCGATTGTTATTTTTACGTCTTTGATTTTTTGGGGTGTCAAATCGTGTTAAACTATCTTGACCCACAACGTTTTCAAAATCTACTTTAGTATCTTCGACTAAATCAATTGCATATTCTTCTAAACTCGCAACCTTTTCATTTTTAGCATTAATCGCAATAATCTCGTTGGCTTGAGTTGTGGTTAACTTGTGCCAGTTCATCCATTCGCCTTCGTAGGCATACCACATATGGCCTTTGAAGATATCTGTTTTTTGGCAAACGGCATTCCCTTTTGCAGTTCTTAATTTGACTTCTGTTTTTGGAAATGCTTTTAAAGCATCTAAATATGCGTCCAGCTCATAGTTTAAACAACACTTCAATTTGCCGCACTGCCCTGCTAATTTTAAAGGGTTCAAAGAGAGTTGTTGGTAGCGTGCTGCGGAGGTGTTTACAGATCTAAAATCGGTCAACCACGTAGAACAACAAAGTTCGCGTCCACAGGAGCCAATCCCCCCAAGTCGGGCTGCCTCTTGTCGTAAACCGACTTGTTTCATTTCGATTCGAGTTCTGAATTCTCTAGCAAACAATTTAATAAGCTCTCTAAAATCTACCCGTTCATCGGCTGTATAATAAAAGGTTGCCTTGCTGGCATCCCCTTGAAATTCAATGTCAGAAATTTTCATTTTCAACCGAAGATCAATTGCAAATTGTCTTGCTTTGACTTTCATCGGTTCCTCTTTCTCTCGGGCTTCAACCCAAATATCAATATCTTTTTGAGAGGCTTTTCGGTAAATTTTAAAAATTTCTTCGGGAGTTTCAGAGATTTTCTTTCGTTTCATTTGAACCTTTACCAACTCCCCCGATAGTGTAACTATACCAATATCGTGTCCTGAAGCAGCTTGAGTTGCCACAATATCTCCAATGCTTAAGGTTAAATTTTCAGTGTTTTTGTAGTATACTTTTCGTCCATTTTTAAAACGAACTTCTACCCAATTAAAAGGGGTTGAACCGTTAGGGAGTGTCATATTTGAAAGCCAATCAAAAACGGTTAGCTTGTTGCAGCTATCGGTCCCGCATGTTCCATTGTTTTTACAGCCTTTTGGCTGCCCATCTTTCCCTGTTGAACAGTTCGTACATCCCATAATTTATATATATTGAATTTGTCAATGCAACAGCATTACAAATGCGCGTTAACTCTATAATCTAAAACGTAAATATAAGATTATTTGAGGACTTAAAAAATGAGGCCATCGCTATTTTTGAACTTACAAAAACTTAAACAGTTCTATGAAGTTTAGATTATGATGTTTTTGCAAGAGTCGCAAAGATATTCCTTAAATCTTTCTTGTATGGTAAATGATCTGCACGACCCTTTTTGAAAATATCGTTGCTATTCCCTTGACCCTTTCGGAGTGCTTTTTGCTCTTCAAACGGCATGCGATTGACCTCCATACAAGTTGTAGAACAGCAGTTTTCCATCGATTTTTTACAAGAATCACATTGAATGAAGAGTAAATGGCAAGCGTCGTTGGCACAATTTACATGAATGTCTGCAGGTGCCCCACATTGGTGACAATTTGCAATGATATCGTCTGAAATCTTTTCGGCACGGCGCTGATCGAACACAAAATTCTTACCAATAAATTTATTTTCGATTGATTGATTTTCAACTTGTCGGGCGTAATTAATAATCCCACCTTCCAATTGATATACATTTTTAAATCCTTTATGCTTATAGTAGGCACTGGCTTTTTCGCAACGAATCCCCCCAGTGCAGTACATGACTAATTTTTTGTTTTCTTTATAATCTTTCAGATCTTCTTCGATTAAATCTAAAGATTCTCTAAAGGTATCTACGTCAGGTGTGACTGCATTTTTAAAATGCCCTATTTCACTCTCGTAATGATTTCGCATGTCCACCACAACTGTATTTTCGTCTTCTATGAGCGCATTGAATTCTGACGCATTAACGTGTGTGCCGATATCTGAAGGGTCAAAGGTAGCATCATTTAGACCGTCTGAAACAATCT
The DNA here is from genome assembly GCA_030835325.1 of Flavobacteriaceae bacterium. Taxonomy (GTDB): domain Bacteria; phylum Bacteroidota; class Bacteroidia; order Flavobacteriales; family Flavobacteriaceae; genus Hel1-33-131. Next base: position 29,108 of record JAURPF010000093.1, read on the forward strand.
TGTCTCTTACCTTGACTTTAAGTTTTAAAAACGAAAATAAATCGTGTTCGATAGCGATGTTTAGTCGCACGTTTTTCAGAAAATCAATGGTGTCTAAATGGCTTTTAAACGTCTCGAAATTATCTGCAGGAACTGAAAGTTGTGCGTTAATACCTTCGTGAGCAACATAAATCCGCCCTAGAACATCAATGCTATCCCAAAATAAAAATAAATGATTCCTCAACAACTCGGGGTTGCTAATTTTTGAATACTTGTAGAAAGAGATTGTCAGGCGTTCTTTGCCTGCTTTTTGGATAAGCTCCGCTCTTTCAATATTGCTTAACGTATTGTACAGTTGCATGCTATACTAATTTTTAAGTTTATATTAATTAAAATACAAAGGTAAGAATTTTTAGAACACGCTTGAAAAAAGTAAATACAAAGCGTTTTAAAAATATTACAAAAAGGTTGGTTAAAATTTTAAAAATTAATAAAAGAAATCTTATTTTAGCAAGAAGAAAGAATTAGATACAAAAGACTTATGAGCAGCGAAAAAGATGCAAAATTAAAAGCCCTCAAGCTAACCCTAGACAAGCTTGATAAAGCATACGGAAAAGGCACCGTAATGAGAATGAGTGACGCCCCTGTGGTAGATGTAGAAGTTACCTCTTCAGGATCCTTAGGGTTGGATATTGCCCTAGGAGTTGGGGGCTACCCTAGAGGTCGTGTGATTGAAATATATGGCCCTGAATCTTCAGGAAAAACAACCCTAACATTACATGCTATTGCAGAAACCCAAAAAGCAGGTGGTATTGCAGCTTTTATCGATGCAGAACATGCCTTTGATCGTTTTTATGCTAGAGACTTAGGGGTTGACATTGACAGCCTTATTATTTCTCAGCCAGATAATGGAGAGCAAGCACTTGAAATCGCCGATAATTTGGTGCGTTCTGGAGCCATTGATATGGTAGTGATTGATTCTGTGGCGGCACTGACACCAAAAAGTGAAATTGAAGGTGAAATGGGCGATTCTAAAATGGGACTACATGCCCGTTTAATGTCGCAAGCTCTAAGAAAATTAACAGGATCGATTAGCAAAACAAATTGTACCATGATTTTCATTAACCAATTGCGTGAAAAAATTGGTGTGATGTTCGGAAATCCTGAAACAACTACAGGAGGTAATGCCTTAAAATTTTATGCTTCTGTCCGTTTGGACATTCGTCGTTCGACACAAATAAAAGATAGTGATGGAAATGTTTTAGGAAATAAAACTCGTGTAAAGGTTGTGAAAAACAAAGTTGCACCACCATTCCGTATGGCAGAATTTGACATTATGTATGGTCAAGGCGTTTCTAAAGTTGGTGAAATTTTGGACGTGGCTGTAGAACATGAGATTATTAAGAAAAGCGGTTCGTGGTTTAGCTATGAAGACACAAAACTCGGTCAAGGTCGAGACGCTGTTAAGCAAATGATTAAAGACAATCCAGAATTGATGGATGAATTAGAAGAAAAAATAAAAGCAATTTTGAAAGTAGAGGCTTAAAAAATCATAACTTCATTAAAAATCCCGATGCATCGGGATTTTATTTTGCTTTCAAGTCTGCTTCCAAAGAATTTAAAATAAGGCTGAAAACTTGATTGCTTAATTCCGTAGTGTCCTCAATTGATAAATGTGCTGTAGGCAGGGTTGGATGAACTTGTACACGCATTTTGCCAGGACTTCCACTAAAAAAGGTATAGGATAATCGTTTTTTATTGTCAAAAAATGTCATGGGTACTAAAGGCACTTTATGATTAATTGCGAGTCGGAAGGCACCAGCTTTAAAACGATCTAAAACAACCGATTCTTTTGGCACACCTCCTTCAGGAAAAATACAAATACTAGACCCTTGTTTGATGCGATTTTGAGCTCTGATAAAAACCGCTTTTCTACTATCTGAACTGCTGCGATCGACTAATATGCAAGTACGTTTGTAAAAGAATCCGAAGATTGGAATTTTAACCAATTCTTTTTTGCCTATAAATACAAACGGATGGTTTTTAAATGTTACCAACATAAGCATGATGTCGGTCATAGACGTGTGGTTGGCAACAAACACATAGCTTTGCCCTTTTACAAGGGAATCTGAACGCTTCACGGTCCAATAATATCCCATTCCAATTAGGATACACTTGGCCCAAATGCGTGCTAGTTTGAAAAAATAGGGGTACCATTTTTGTTTTAATACAGACAAAAACAATAATGGAAACATTAGGATAATAGGGAGAGCGACGAGTACATAAAACCAAATTCTGTACAAAAGCCACAATGGATATTTTATAATTTTAAACACAGTCAAAACTACTAAAAATATTGAGTGATTGCGTCAAAAAAAGTACCTTTGCTTATAAATCGAACAAATAAAACTTTAAATGGCAAGAATTTTAACAGGCGTACAGAGTACTGGCACTCCGCACCTCGGAAATATTTTAGGTGCGATTATCCCTGCAATTGAAATGAGTAACGACCCAAAAAACGATTCTTACCTTTTTATTGCCGATATGCATTCGCTTACTCAAATTAAAGATGCAAAAACACTGCGTCAAAACACCTATGCTACTGCAGCGACTTGGTTGGCCTTTGGCTTGGACATCCAAAAAACAGTATTTTACAGACAAAGCGATGTGCCGCAAGTCACAGAATTATCTTGGTATTTAAGTTGCTTTTTTCCGTTTACTCGATTGGAATTAGCGCATAGCTTCAAAGATAAAGCCGATCGCTTGGATGATGTCAATGGAGGGTTGTTTACCTATCCAATGCTAATGGCGGCAGACATCTTACTGTACGATGCAACTATTATTCCTGTCGGAAAAGACCAACTCCAACACATTGAAATGACCCGAGATGTGGCCTCAAGAGTACACGCTAAAATCGGTGAGGTTTTTGTAATTCCTAAAGCGAAAATCCAAGAAGAAAACATGCTCATTCCTGGAACCGATGGTCAAAAAATGAGCAAAAGCAAAGGCAATGTGATTGATATTTTTCAAACGGACAAAGCTTTAAGAAAGCAAATCATGTCCATTCAAACCGATAGCACTGCTTTAGAAGACCCTAAAGATTGGGCGAGTTGTAACTGTTTTGCCATTTACAAACTCCTGGCTTCAGAGACTCAAATAACAGAGATGAAACGAAACTACGAAGCGGGAGGTTATGGCTATGGACATGCCAAACAAGCGTTGTTTGAACTGATTTGTGAACGTTTCTCCGAACAAAGAGCACGTTACACGTATTATATGTCTAACTTAGAAGAAGTGGATCAAGCACTGGCAGTTGGCGCCAAAAAAGCTGCTGCTGTTGCAGATGCTGTCTTAGCACGTGTTCGAGAAAAAATAGGCTACTAAACCAATTCAAATTCTTTTTCGGGCAGAGGACGACAAACGCCTTTTAATTCCAAATTTAATAATAAGTAGGCCACTTTAGAGGTTGGCATTTCACAGGCAATGGCAATAACGTCTAAAGCTGATTTATTTTCTTTTTTTAAATACTTATAAATGATTTTCTCGTCTGAATCGAGTTCTACAAACAACTTTTTTTGGACGACTTTTTTTTGGGTTTCGAGCGACCAGTTTAAAATATAAGGAATGTCAGCTGGATTAGAAACCAGATGTGCATTTTTGGTTTTAATCAAATTAAGACAGCCCTGACTTTGACTGTCCGTAATGCGACCCGGCAGTGCAAACACTTCTCTATTGTAGCCAAAAGCCATGGAAGCCGTTGCCAAACTCCCGCCTTTTTCTGCCGATTCAATAACAATGGTTGCTTCACTAAGCCCTGCAATAAGACGGTTTCGTCTTAAAAAATTAGAAGGATCCATTACCGCCGTACTCCAAAAATCGGTGACAAACCCGCCTTGGCTCTCTATTGGTTTTCGATATTTAAGGTGTGATTTAGGATAGGTGTGTTGAAGTCCTTGAGCCATGCAACTCACGGTTTGCAGTTGATATTTAAGAGCGGCTTTGTGCGCGGCAATGTCTGTTCCATAAGCAAATCCTGATACTATAATGGGATTGAAAACCGCCAGGGTTTCTATTATTTTTTTACACTGTGCAAGTCCGTAGGTGGTTAGTTTTCGGGTGCCTACCACGCTAATTATCGGCTGCGTATCCCAGTTTATGTTCCCTTTTTGAAACAATACAATGGGGCCATCAATACAATGTTTGAGCTTAAAGGGGTCGTTAGAATCTTCAAAATATAAGGGTTCAATAGCGTTTTGTTCTACAAAACTGAGCTCGTCTTCAGCTGCTTTTAGATACTTTGATTCATGGATATGCTTGATGGTATGAGTGCCAATTCCTTCAATTTTTGAAAGGGCTGATTTGGATTCTTTAAAAATGGCTTCAGGGCTTCCACAGTGTTGAATTAGTTTTTTGGCTGTAATGTCGCCTATATGGGGTACAGCCTGCAATGCAAGTGCATAGAGCAATTGAGGTGGGTTCATAGGGGGCAATATTTGTTGTAAATATAAGAATATCTAGCTTATATCCATGCCTTTATGGTGTTGTAGTAAACGAAATTTCGTTCCCGTAATACACGCCATTACAATCTTGCATATACGCCCGAACATAATAGGTGGTGTTTGGCGTTAGGTTATAAATATAAGAGTCATAATCATCATTCCAATTGCCGTTTTCTGAAAAGGTATCTGCAATGGTCGGGGTTGGAGAAGTGCTCCAACACACTCCTTTGGCTTGAGCTTTAACAAACGAATTGCTGGTAATGATACCGCCGCTTTCCGCAGAAATCGATGTAATCGCTGTAATGGGTGTTGTTGTCAGGTCGGGATCTTGTCTTAAAGAAAGGTCCTGAAAACAATAGTTGTTGTCTAAATTACCCACAACATTAACTTCTCCTGGGCTACAGTCGAAACCGTCATTGTAAAACACATACATCTCGCAGGGAAATGCCGTTGAAGTGTCTAAGGAGTTGTTATAATTTACATTCAATCTAGAGTAGATTTTCATTAAGGATGAAAAATCAACAGATGAAAGTTGGTCGTTATCCCAAATATGTAATGTTTCTCCTTGAAAAAGATAATCCCCTACAGAAAATAGTTGTGGTGCAGTAATGGATAATAAGTTGTCGTTATTTTCAACATAAAATTGGCGATGGGCATCAACTAAAGCATTTACTTCTATACGTTCTAAGTTATCGTTATTGTAAATTCGAAAGCTGGCATCTGTCGATGTCAAGCTGTTAAATCTAACTTCCTCTAAATTATTATTTTCCCAAATACTTAATGTTCTACTACTAGTGCCATTATAGACAATGGTTTGTAATGCGCCCCATTCAATAACGGATATGGAATTATTGTTTACAATTTCAAGGTCACCATTCATATTGATTGTTTGCAGTTGAGGGAAATCAAGATTTAAAAGGTCTGCGTTATTCTGGATTTGGCCATTAGTATTAAATGTAGTTAGCCCAGAAAATATAACCTCAATTGTTGAGGTGTTAA
>JAURPF010000094.1 GCA_030835325.1 Flavobacteriaceae bacterium
TCGCCAATCAGGTTGATACGGCCGGGGGACTTTACAATAATGTCAGATTAGTTGGTGTTTTTGGTCATTGCTATTTGGTTTGTTATTTCACGGAAAACTGAAACCATGTTTCGCTGGCAAACATATCACCGGGTTTTAAAATGGTTGTTGGAAAAATAGGTTCGTTGGGTGCATTGGGGAAATGCTGGGTTTCCAAGCAAAAACCACTTCTTGGACCATAGGTGCCGCCTGTTTTTGAAGGTAAGGTGTTGTCCAAAAAATTAGCGGTGTAGAGCTGCATGCCCGGTTGGTCGGTATAGACGTCCATTGTGCGTCCACTATCGGGATGAAATACCTGAGCTGCTTTAACAATTTCGTTGTTTGGATTGTTTATTACCCAACAGTGATCATAGCCGTTTCCTATCTTTAGTTGCCTATCTTTAGCTCCTATATCCTTGCCTATTGTTTTGGGAGTACTAAAATCAAAAGGGGTCCCGACAACCGATTGATAATTTCCTAAAGGGATTTGAGTGTCGTCTAAGGGCAGATATTGATCAGCATTTAGCAAAAGTTCATGATCCAGTATTTGATTTGAAAAATCCCCAGATAAATTAAAATAACTGTGTTGGGTAAGGTTAATTACCGTGGTTTTGTCTGTATGAGCTTGGTACTTTACTTTTAAAGTGTTGTCATCTGTAAGCACATAATCAACCGTTATGGACAGATTTCCTGGATAACCTTCTTCTCCATCTTTGGAAGTGTAACTGATTTGGATTCCGTTTTCATTTTCAAGAGGTTCTACTTCCCAAAAAACTTTGTCAAAACCTGATAATCCGCCATGTAAATGATTCGTGCCGTTGTTTTGGGCAAGACTGTATTCTTTACCTTCCAATGTAAATTTTCCATGGGCGATTCTGTTGGCAAACCGACCTACGATAGCTCCAAAATATGGGTGCTCCTCTAAATATTGATTGGGGGCTTCAAATCCCAAAATAATATCTGATAATTTTCCATTTCGATCTGGAGTTTTTATCGAACTAATGATGCCGCCAAGGTTTTGGAAATCTATGGAAATACCGTTTTCGTTGACAAGTTTGTGGATGGCTATTTTTTTGTGCGTTTTATCTATTGACATTTGATTTTCGATTAATACTTAATCACTTTCTTGTGTTGTAGGTCATATGGAGCGTTTAAATCATTAACTAAAATCTTCAAAAAATAGATGCCATCTGGAAGTGATTCAATAGATATAATTTTTTTGTTTTCAGAAAAGCTCATTAACCTACCCGAAATATCAAAAATATTGGTTTTAAAATATTTATAATCCGCATCAATCTTCAACAAGCTCCCCCTTGTTTCATAGGAAACCTCGAAACTATAAATTTTATTAACCTCATTCACACTCAGGGTGTACTCTCTTCTTAAACAGCCTTCATAATTAACCTCACCGCTCTGAACGTTTTCAAGGTACTCAATTATATAGTCTGCTGTGGTTAGTGAATAGGTGTAGAATGGAGATGGAAAATAGTCAGCATAAACATTACTTATATAATCGTTAAGACTAAACTTTAACACGTGATTGTCTTCTAGCTTTGTGTTATTTGAATAAAACTGAAGTGTATTCTGTACGTCCCTACCAATAAACAAATCTGTTGAAATGGTAAATGAGCTTGAGTAATTATCAAAGAAAGTGCGAAGTTGTGACACGGTCATTTCAAAGGTATCAAAACCATTTCCAAAGGGATCTAATGAATATATAGAAAATGGGGTAATATCTCCCTGATAAAGTATGTCACGGATACCTCCCATATTTTGAATAACAATATCGGCATTTGAGATAGTCCTTAGGGCGTCTGTGTAAAAGCAAGCCGTTTCATTTTTAGTGTGCTCAGCTCCAGAACTACCGATTACTGTAAAGAATTCAGGCTTATTATTGTATTCTTCGATGATTGACTTAATCTCATTGTCTTCGACTAAATTACTATCGTTGAGATCAATCATTTCAAAAGTAAAACCAGTTATTTGTTGATTTTCGATAGTTAGTGTGGTTTTTGATAGTTTATTAAGATAGGCCCCACTCATGACCATATATCCATTTGAATGCGCTGTTCCGTATTCGTGGTTTGAATGACCTCCAATAACAAGATCCACAAAATCATAATTTTCTAAAATGTCTTCATCTTTATGTTTACCATAGTGTGTTAGGGCTATGACTACGTCAGCATTTTCTTGTGATTTGATGTTCTGATAATCGGGGAATGAGTTTAGTCCTTCAGAAAAAGTGAGTCCTTCAATTTTCTTTGGATGTGTTAATGGAAACAAACCTGTGCTGCTGCCAGTTTCAACTACACCAATAAAGGATATTTTTACATTTCCACGCTGAATAGTTTGGTATCCAGAAACTTGACTTAATGCGCCTGTCGCATTGTACACGTTGTCACAAATAAATGGAAAGTTAGCCTGTGTAATACGTTCATTTAGGGCGGATTGGCCATAATCAAATTCGTGGTTTCCTATAACTGAAATATCCAATCCAGTTCTATTCAATAAGTCTATCATTGGATATCCTTTGTTGGGATGATAATCTACAATTGGGTTTCCAGAAAATAAATCTCCACCGCTAACAAAGAAAACCTCGTCTCTTACACTTCTCTCTGCATCAATGATTGTTTTAATTTTTGAAAAATTATTTATTCGCCCATGTGGGTCATTGATACTAAAAATTACAACAGTTTTCTGAGCTTGAAGGGCAGAGAAAATGAGGCAAAAGTGAAGTGGGTATATAAAAAGTTTAAACATTGAAAACCTATTCATTCAACTAATATATAAAAACATTTTTGTGGGGGTTTGTTTAGAAGAATAGAATAGCTTTAATACTATAGGGAGCGTGGCGTAAAATACCTTACAGAATAACTGTAAGTTTAGCTCTTACGCGAAGATAAGGGCTCAAAAATGTTTAGAAAATCTAAGATATTACCTTACGATAAATCGCTTAATTAATGTCCTGCCTTTCATGTTGAATTTCAGTATGTACAAACCTTTACTCAACGAGCTTGTTGCCAATTCAAAATCAGTTACGCCCCAATGTGTTGAGCCTAAAACTCTTTTTCCTGAGATATCAAAAATTGACACGGCTACGTTATCAGTATTGGAAAAATGTCCCATGATCTGGGCATTTGTATTTTGTCCTTGTGAGACATAGTTCGGGTATATAAGCACTTCCCTAGAGCTCTTACCTACATAGGTACCATCGTTAAAAGAAATTGATGATCTTTGAGAATCTACCGCAATTGGCCCAACACTGATCTTATCGAGTTGTGGAGCGTTATAAATCTTCACGTTATTTAAACCCTCATTAAGATTAATGGACATTGCATGGACTGTAGGGCTACCTCCTCTAAAGCACCATTCTCCGCTTGAAACTAAATTAATTTTCTGCTTTATTCCGTTAATTTCAACGTCCATGTTTGCTGCTTTGGCTGACATATAACTCAACACTAGATTATAGGTTCCTGTATTTGAAACATGTATAGCGTCAAACTCAACAGCACTTTTATACCCTGCCCTTTTTAACATCTTTGGCAAAGTAACCTTGATTGTGTCAATGAGTAAAGGAGCATCGCCAGGTAAAATACGGGCTTTATTTCTAAAAGCATATTCTCCTGTAAGAAGTGAGTATCGTGATGGTGTACAGGTGGCCGCAGGACTATGTGCATCCGTAAACTAAATCCCTTTTTCGACCAGTCGATCGACATTGGGTGTCTGCACCCCTTTTGCTCCATAGGAACTCAAATCAGCGTAACCCAAATCGTCAACATAAAAAATGATGATGTTAGGTCTTTTACCATTCTTGTCAACAAAACCCCTTTTAGAATCAGTTCCTAAATTGCAAGCTGTCAACAAAAAAATAAAACTGATAAATATTACTTTCATTTTGATATACTTTCGAACAAAGTTAGATTTCTCGAATATTCTAGGTGGCACATATTATCAATAAAGAGGGTCAAATGATTCAAATAGTAATGATCGAGCAAGAGAAAAATAAAGCCTTTACAGCGGACTTATTGCATCTCCTTCTTTGACAATAATCAGCGTAGCGGTGGCTCCTGTTGATAGATTCCATTTGTGGGCAGCCAAAGGATTACCGTTTACATCTAATATGCGTAGCTCTGCTGTGTTAGGGCCCGAAGATCCTTGATTTAGGGCTTGGAAATCCAATTTATTAAACCCAGAAACCAATGGTAATTCTAGTACAAAAAACTGATTGCGCAAAACAAGATTAGAAACGACTTCTTTATCATTTACTAAAACACGTACTCGATCTCCGTCCTCATACTCATAATCACGACAAATAATTTGTGCAATTGAAGAAAACGTTCGCACATCTCCCAAATATGTATCCCCTAGATAAACCCCTTTTGGAATGGGTTTGTCTTTTTGAAGTTTTTTTAGATAACGATCACCAGGGTTGATAAACTCTTCCTTGTCTGTCATGGAGGGATTGTTTGTCTTTGGATTATTCAAGAAAGAGTAATCTTCCACAGTATTGTCAGGAATCAACAATCCATAATCTGGCGTAGCTTTGGGTAAAATGGGATTAGAAGAACCTCCATTTTTTTCTTGAGCACAAAGAGATGTGGCTGTCAAAAAAAAGACAAATACTATTTCTTTAATCGAACGATAACTGCTCCTGCTACCAAACATATTCCTGTATTGACTAGTGTTATTGCTAAAGTACCGACCAAAAACCATGCCTCTTCCCTACTCTTTGCTATGATCGCCTCACCCAAAAAGCTAAGTCCAGCTCCAATAAGCAGCAATCCACCTATGGAATACGCCCACCAACCAAAGCTATTTCGAGAAGTATTTTTTTGCTTTTCCATAAGATGCTATGCCAAGCAAAGCTACAAAAGCAACTGAATAGTACACAAAACTTGGAGTAATCACCTTATCTCCACTCGCATAGGAGTGCAAACCTGTAAGGTAAAAGTTAACCCCAAAATAGGTCATCATGATACTTCCAAAAGCAAGCACCGAAGTCAAGCTAAAAATCCATTTTCCGCGCATGCCAGGCACCAAACGCATGTGTAACACAAACGCATAAACTAAAATACTGATCAACGCCCATGTTTCTTTTGGGTCCCAACCCCAATAACGACCCCAACTTTCATTTGCCCATTGACCTCCTAAAAAGTTACCAATTGTTAGCATCACAAGGCCAACGGTAAGCGCAAGTTCGTTGACCACCGTTAATTCAGCTACGTGCAAACGCATTTTGGATGCTGTTTTCTTGGTTGTAATCAGTATCAAAAACAAGGAAATTATTCCCAAAATCATACCTAAAGCAAAAGGTCCATAACTACCCACAATAACCGCTACATGAATCATCAACCAATAGCTGTCTAACACGGGAACCAAATTCGCAATCTCTGGATCCATCCAATTCCAATGGGCAATCATCAGAATCATAGATGCCACAAATGCCGTTGCGGCTATGGTCAGCATTGATTTCCGACCAAAAGCCAATCCCATTCCCATTGTGGCCCATGCTACATAGATCATAGATTCATAGGCATCGCTCCAAGGTGCATGACCTGAAATATACCAACGAGCTATAAGTCCTGCGGTATGCAGTACAAACAATAGCGAGATAAGTACCACACAGACATTCACTACCCAGCGAAGTACTGATTTAGAATACAGCATACGAGCAATTAGCACAAAAAACATAAGTGTACCTGCGTACATATACCAGCTAAACAAACGCCTAAATACATCGTATTTATTGTACAACAACTCAGCTTCGATTTGTTTGGGAGAAGGCATTACATCAGCGCCATATTTTTGCTGATAGCCTTTTAAGCTTTCCAAAAGCTGGTTTGCTTGTGTATAGTCTTTGGTAGTTTTGCCTTGCCGTAGAGAACTAAAATAAAGCGGCAGCACATTATTTACATACAACGAATCAATACCTATAAAGCTAGTTTCTGGTACTTCAGGAAGCGACACCCATTTATTGTTGGAGTCACTAGGAATCGGAAATATACGCATCACCTTTCCCTCTAATGCCGAAAAGAGCAAATTGACTTTACGATCAGTTTCTATAAAATCTTTTTGAAATTGATTGGGTGTTGCAGCCTTGTAGGCAGCTTCGAGCATGGGTGCTAGCTTATAATTTCCACGTGCATCAAAAAAATGAGCAAAGGTGGCATGCTTAGCTTTTTTGTCCTCAATACCAATGGTAGCCCTAAGGCTATCGTTTCCTCGTTTTAAATAGATAAATGGCACTTGATACCACAGCAATGGGTTTTGCGTCATAGATAACAACACTTGATTGGCATCCAAAGACTTATAGGTGTCCGATTTACTAACCTTTCGCAGTAGTTCTGAGGCAAAAGTGTTGGCAGGCTTCATTCTACCACCAGCATCTTGGATAACTAGTGCACCAAACTTGGCTGCCTGAACTTTGTCAATGGCCTCTGCTTGTAACACAGAATCAACCGAAAAAGCAGGAGCGTTGTGCTGATGTTGTGCAAAACCAAAGCTTCCAAACAACAAAATTGTCAGACTTAATGCTGCTTTTTTAAGGCGAATATCTTCCAACATTTTGGCAAGTTTCTTAAATCTAGTTTTACCAA
>JAURPF010000095.1 GCA_030835325.1 Flavobacteriaceae bacterium
ATGGAAATTGAACGTCAGCGTGGAATTTCGGTTGCAACCTCGGTTTTGGCATTTGAATATAACGGCATCAAAATCAATATTTTGGATACGCCTGGTCATAAAGACTTTGCAGAAGATACGTTTAGAACCCTCACTGCTGTGGATAGTGTAATTGTGGTAATTGACGTTGCGAAAGGGGTTGAGGAACAAACCGAAAAATTGGTGAAAGTTTGCCGAATGCGTAACATTCCTATCATTGTTTTTATCAATAAAATGGACCGTGAAGGAAAAGATGCTTTTGACTTATTAGACGAAATTGAACAAAAACTTAACCTAAAAGTAACCCCACTAAGTTTTCCTATTGGAATGGGTTATGATTTTAAAGGAATCTATAATATTTGGGAAAAAAACATCAATTTATTCACAGGCGACAGTAAACGAGATATTGAAGAAACAATTAAAATTTCTGACTTGTCTGATCCAACTTTAAATACGATTATTGGAGATACTGCTGCAAAAACCCTTCGTGAAGAACTGGAATTGGTGGAAGGTATTTATCCCGATTTTAATAAAGAAGCGTACTCGAATGGGGATTTACAACCTGTGTTTTTTGGTTCGGCCTTGAACAATTTTGGAGTTCGTGAGTTATTGGATTGTTTTGTATCCATTGCACCCCAACCGCGTCCAAAAAATAGTGAGGAACGTTTAGTGGATCCAAAAGAGAAAAAATTTACGGGCTTTGTTTTTAAAATACATGCCAATATGGATCCTAATCATAGAGACCGTTTAGCATTTATTAAAATTGTGTCAGGAGAATTTAAACGCAATACGCCCTACCTCCATGTACGCCACAATAAAAAATTAAAATTTTCTAGCCCCAATGCCTTTTTTGCTGAAAAAAAAGAAATTGTTGACATCTCCTATCCCGGCGATATTGTAGGGCTGCATGATACTGGTAATTTTAAAATTGGAGATACGCTTACAGAAGGAGAGCTTTTAAACTACAAAGGGGTTCCAAGTTTTTCGCCAGAGCATTTCCGTTACATCAATAATGCCGATCCATTAAAATCAAAACAACTCTACAAAGGAATTGATCAATTGATGGACGAAGGCGTTGCTCAACTATTTACTTTAGAACTGAATGGTAGAAAGGTAATTGGAACTGTTGGAGCATTGCAATATGAAGTAATTCAGTATCGTTTAGAGCATGAATATGGTGCTAAGTGCAGTTACGAAAACCTGAATGTTCACAAAGCCTGTTGGATTGAACCAAAAAGTATCAACCATCCAGAATTTGTGGAGTTTAAACGAGTAAAACAACGCTTTTTAGCGAAGGACAAACAAGGTCAACTGGTATTCTTTGCAGATTCTGTTTTTACACTCCAAATGACCGAACAAAAATATCCGTCCATAAAATTCCATTTGACGTCTGAGTTTTAATGCTTGTTTTTAAATATTTATTTTATATATTTGATAGAACCCCAAATTTATTAAACAATGAGCTATAACTCAAGACCCAAATTTATTGGAATCTCTTTAATTTTAGGACTCTCCTTATTAGGCTTTTTTATTTTTAAAGGACTCAAAACATTCAGTGATAAAGATCGCGTTGTAAAAGTAAAAGGACTCGCAGAAATGAATATAACTGCTGTTTCTGCTCAAATAAACTTGAGCTTTTCCTTCTCTGGAGACAATTTAGAAAAAATTATTCATGACACTGAAAACAAAAAAGTACGCATTATTAATTATTTAATTGCCAACGGGATTGAAGAAACAAATATTAAAATCGGTAGCCCCCTAATCACAGACAGAGAAAAATATTATGACGAACAATGGAAAAATGGAAAAACTGTAACAGTCAAAATAGATCGTTACTCTAATGAATTGTCTTTAACGATTCAGTCGGATGATATAAAAACAGTAGAGAATAAAGCTAATCAATTGAAATCCGATCTTATTAAAACAGGTTTGACTTCGAGAATCTACACAGACTATAGATTTCCAGAATTGAATTCAGTCAAACCAAAATTGATTGCTGAAAGCACAAAAAATGCGCGAATTGCTGGAGAACAGTTTGCCAATGATTCAGAAGCAACTTTAGGTAAAATAAAAACTGCCTCACAAGGGCAAATTTCGGTTTCAGGACTATACGACCCTCCTACTCCCTATCTTCAAAAGGCGAGAGTTGTCAGTACAATTGTGTTTTTCTTAGATTAAATTTTTAACCCAAAAAATCGCTCAATATATTATCAAAAAAAATCTCACATTTCAGTGAGATTTTTTTTTAATTAGTAAAACTAAGCTTGTCCGGTTGGTCCAAAATTAAGTGGGACTGGAGGTTGCTCATAATCTTTAATTTCTCCATGGGCTTGTTCAAAGCGTTTTACATTTTCATGTAAGGCTTTTGCAAGACGTTTGGCATGTTGTGGGGTCAGAATAATACGTGACTTCACTTTGCTTTTTGGCGTCCCAGGCATGATACTGACAAAATCCACTACAAATTCAGAAACAGAATGGTTAATAATCGCTAGGTTTGAATAGGTGCCTTCAGCTACCTTGTCATCTAACTCAATATTAATTTGTCCTTTTTTTGATGGGTCGTTTGGAGCACTCATAGGGATTAATTAAAATTTAATTCTTCTTTCTTTTCTATTAATTGTTCGAATTCTTCATTAGAACCTACAATGATATTTTGATACGCTCTAAGACCTGTACCTGCCGGAATTCTATGACCAACAATTACATTTTCTTTTAAGCCTTCTAAATTATCAACTTTACCATTCACGGCTGCTTCGTTAAGAACTTTTGTTGTTTCTTGGAACGAGGCTGCAGAAATAAACGATTTAGTTTGAAGCGAAGCTCTTGTGATTCCTTGTAAGATTGGAGTTGCGGTTGCTGGACTTGCATCTCTTGCAAAAACCAACGCCTTGTCCTCACGTTTTAGTAAAGAATTTTCATCTCTTAATTCCCGTGCTGTAATGATTTGACCTTCTTTAAGGTTCTCAGAATCACCTGCATTTTCAATAACTTTCTTTCCAAAAATTTCATCATTTTCTGTAATAAAATCAGAAGTATGAACCAGTTGATCTTCCAAGAAAATAGTGTCTCCAGAATCATTTATTCTGACCTTACGCATCATTTGTCTTACGACAACTTCAAAATGCTTATCGTTGATTTTTACCCCTTGTAATCGGTAAACTTCTTGAACTTCATTGACTAAGTATTGTTGAACAGCTGATGGGCCTTTTATGTTTAAGATATCGTTTGGCGTAATTGATCCATCTGATAAAGCCATCCCTGCTTTTACAAAATCATTTTCTTGTACCAAGATTTGATTCGATAATTTAACAAGGTATTTTTTAATATCTCCTAATTTAGATTCAATAATAATCTCACGATTTCCTCTTTTTATTTTACCAAAAGAAACAACGCCATCTATTTCAGTTACAACTGCTGGGTTAGAAGGGTTACGTGCTTCGAAAAGCTCTGTTACTCGAGGAAGACCTCCAGTAATATCTCCTGCCTTGGCAGACTTACGTGGAATTTTTACTAATATTTTTCCTAAGTTAATCTTCTCACCATCATCGACCATAATGTGGGCACCTAATGGTAAGTTATAAGATCTTATGAGATTTCCTTTCGTATCTTCTACTAATAAGGTTGGAATTAATTTTTTGTTTCTAGATTCAGAAATAACTTTTTCTTGGAACCCAGTTTGTTCATCAATTTCAACTTGGTAAGTAACGCCTTGTTCAATGTTTTCATAACGTACTTTTCCTGAAAATTCAGAAATAATAACGCCATTATATGGATCCCATTGACAAACAACTGTATCTTTTTTAATCTCATCCCCATCATTTACAAAAATTGAAGATCCATAAGGAATGTTGTTTGTACTTAATACAATTCCAGTTTTCTTATCAACTAATTTAATTTCTGAGGTTCTCGATATTACAATATCAATTTCATTTCCATCGTTATCTTTTCCTTTAACGGTTTTAAGATCTTCGATTTCTGCTATACCATCAAATTTGACGATTAATTTGTTTTCTTCAGAGATGTTCCCTGCAATACCACCAACGTGGAACGTACGCAGTGTTAACTGTGTTCCTGGTTCTCCAATAGATTGAGCAGCGACAACTCCTACTGCTTCCCCTCGTTGTACCATTTTACCTGTGGCTAGGTTACGTCCGTAACACTTCGCACAAATTCCGGTTTTAGCTTCACATGTTAATGGCGAACGTACATCGATTGATTCAAGAGGAGATTGTTGAATTTTCTTCGCTTGCGCCTCATAAATATGATCTCCTGCCGCTACTATAATTTCCTCTGTGAGTGGGTTATAGACATCATTTAATGCAGTACGTCCAACGATTCTTTCTTCAAGAGTTTCAACAATTTCTTCATTTTTCTTTAACGCTTTTACAGAAATACCTCTTAATGTACCACAGTCCACAGAGTTGACAATGACATCTTGAGATGCATCTACTAAACGACGTGTTAGATAACCAGCATCTGCTGTTTTTAAGGCCGTATCGGCAAGACCTTTACGAGCCCCGTGTGTAGAGATAAAGTATTCAAGAATTGAGAGTCCTTCCTTAAAGTTAGAAAGAATTGGATTTTCAATAATTTCACCACCACCTGCATTGGATTTTTTGGGCTTTGCCATCAAACCACGCATACCCGTTAATTGACGAATTTGTTCTTTAGATCCCCTTGCTCCAGAATCAAGCATCATATATACAGAGTTAAACCCTTGTTGGTCTTCTCTAATACGCTTCATGGAGAGTTCTGTAAGTTCCGCATTGGTAGAGGTCCAAATATCAATCACTTGGTTGTAACGTTCGTTATTGGTAATAAGCCCCATATTATAGTTGGCCATAATACCATCTACTTGCTTATTCGCAGCAGAAATCATCGTATGTTTTTCTGGCGGAATGATAATATCTCCTAAACTAAATGACAATCCACCTTTAAAAGCAAAATTGTATCCTAAAGATTTAATTTCGTCAAGGAATGCTGCTGTTTCAGGCACAGAGGTTACTTTTAAAATTCCATGGATAATATCTCTTAAAGATTTTTTTGTTAAAACTTCATTAATATATCCTGCCGCAGCGGGTACTTTTTCGTTGAAAAGCACACGACCTGTGGTGGTTTCAATAAGTTGAGTTGTTAATTCTCCTTCTTCATTAAAGTCAACAGTTCTTACACGGATTTGTGCATTTAAATCCACACGTTTTTCGTTGTAAGCAATGATTACTTCTTCGGGTGAATAAAACGTTAAATCTTGCCCTAATACTGGTACTTCTGGGGTTGACAAACGTAACTTTGTCATATAATAAAGACCCAATACCATATCCTGTGAAGGAACGGTAACTGGCGATCCATTTGCTGGATTCAAAATATTATGAGACGCTAGCATTAAAAGTTGTGCTTCTAATATGGCTTCTGGTCCAAGTGGTAAATGCACTGCCATTTGATCTCCATCAAAATCGGCATTAAAGGCCGTACATACTAATGGATGTAATTGGATTGCTTTTCCTTCAATCAATTTTGGTTGAAAGGCTTGGATTCCTAAACGGTGTAAAGTAGGCGCACGGTTCAGTAATACAGGATGTCCTTTTAAGACATTTTCTAATATATCCCAAACAACAGGCTCCCTTTTGTCTATGATTTTCTTAGCAGATTTAACCGTTTTTACAATACCTCTTTCAATTAATTTTCTAATGACAAAAGGTTTGTATAATTCGGCCGCCATATTTTTTGGCAACCCACATTCAAATAATTTTAATTCTGGTCCTACAACAATTACTGAACGTGCAGAATAATCGACACGTTTTCCAAGTAAGTTTTGACGGAAACGTCCTTGTTTTCCTTTCAATGAATCTGAAAGTGATTTTAATGGACGGTTAGAATCTGTTTTTACAGCAGATGATTTACGCGTGTTATCAAACAATGAATC
>JAURPF010000010.1 GCA_030835325.1 Flavobacteriaceae bacterium
CTTATCCCCCATCCAAATCAATCCATTGATGGGAATTGAATCTTGACCTTTGGTAAAATTAGAAGGAAATAATTCAAATGAGCCTTCTTGTTTCAACGATTGAAACGCCATTTCCAATCCAAACTGAATTGAAGGGAATTCAGTTAAGGTTTTTGATAATTCTTCTAATCCCAAGTGGATATTTTGGCAGACCCACAGAAGTTGTGTTTCAAAGTCAGTACGATCATCAATGCTCAAGCCCTTAAACATGCCGCACTCACCAATTCCATTAGATGATCCATTCTTGATTTGAATAAACCAGGTCTCTTTAGAAGTTAAAATCCCACGCGAAGTACCGCTTGCTTGCTTAAATTGAAGTTGGTATTTGAAATATGTGGCTTTCATATGAACGTGATCTATTCACTACTTAAATTAAAAAATGGCAAATACTAAAAATTGTTGCAAGTAAAAATGTTGATAATGCCAGCACTTTTAATTGAGGGTCAAACTCTATGGGAGTTTTGGATTTACGAACACTATTCAGGTGCATCAAAAATGGCACAAAAGCAATAAATACCAAATACTTTGAGCTAATTAGAGTCAAAAACAAATAAATACCTATGAGCAGCATGGCAACTCCAACCAATACTTGCTGGTATAATTTAGCTCTTTTAAATCCAAAATACCCTGCCAAAGTTTGCTTATTAGTGAGTCTGTCAGATTCAATATCTCGCATATTGTTCAGATTGAGCACTCCAGCACTTAAAAGTCCAATTGAGCTTGCAGGTAAAAACATTAGAAAGTCGATTTGTTTGGAATATAAAAAATACGTTCCTAAAACACTCAGCCATCCGAAAAACAAAAATACCATGACATCTCCTAGGGCTTTGTACCCATATGCAGAAGCTCCAACAGTGTATTTAATAGCAGCAATAATGGCTAAAATCCCAAGAATAATAAATACTAAAGAGGTTAAAAACTGTTCTGAACCAAATGCCAAATAAATTAAACTTAGCACCAAAATAAGAGACAGTATGACATTAAAAATAATGGCATTTCGCATTTGTTTAGGGCTGATTTTTCCGCTTTGTAGGGCGCGTTCTGGACCAATGCGGTGCTCATTATCGGTTCCTTTGACACCATCGCCATAATCGTTTGCAAGGTTTGATAAAATTTGCAAACTTAACGTGGTAAGAATTGTAAGCATAAATATAGAACCATCGAAAAAGTCTCTAGAATACGCAATCCCAGAACCTACGATCGCTCCCGAAACTGATAACGGCAATGTTCTTAACCGACAGGCGGAAATCCATGCTTGTAAATTTATCATATTATGGAATCCATTTTTTATCGAAATTTGGTGGCCGTTTTTCTAAAAAGGCATCACGTCCTTCTTTGGCTTCGTCGGTCATATAAGCAAGTCGCGTCGCTTCACCTGCAAAAACTTGTTGTCCTACCATACCATCATCGGTAAGATTCATCGCAAATTTGAGCATTTTAATTGATATAGGGGATTTAGAAAGAATTTCTTGTGCCCATTCAAAAGCAGTGGATTCTAAATGTTTATGAGGGATAACAGCATTTACCATGCCCATATCATAGGCTTCTTGAGCGTTGTAATTTCTTCCAAGAAAAAAGATTTCACGGGCTTTTTTCTGACCTACCATTTTTGCTAAATATGCAGAACCATAACCGCCATCGAAACTGGTAACATCAGCATCTGTTTGTTTAAAAATAGCATGTTCTTTACTCGCTAAGGTCAAATCGCAAACAACGTGTAAACTATGACCACCACCTACAGCCCAACCTGGAACAACTGCGATAACAACTTTGGGCATAAACCGAATGAGACGTTGAACTTCTAATATATTTAATCGGTGGTAGCCATCCTCACCGACATAACCTTCGTGTCCACGTGCTTTTTGATCGCCTCCGCTACAAAATGAATAAACACCATCTTTGGATGAAGGCCCTTCTGCACTCAACAAAACGACTCCGATACTTGTATCTTCGTTGGCATCATAAAATGCTTGGTACAACTCGAGTGTTGTTTTGGGTCTAAACGCATTTCTTACGTCTGGACGGTTAAATGCGATACGTGCAACGCCATTACATTTTTTATAGGTAATATCTTCGTATTCTTTAACAGTTTTCCATTCTATATTCGACATAAGATTACAGTTTTAGTTTGTTAAATAAATCCCATCCTTTTCAATTCGGATGCGACGTTGTTTATAAAGTGTTCCGATCGCTTTTTTAAAACTTTTTTTACTCATTTGAACGGTTGATTTAATATCTTCAGGAGAGGATTTATCTGTGAGTTTTAAACACCCATCTTCATTGTTTTCTAAAAACTCTAGTATTGATTGTGCATTTGGTTCAATATTTCTGTAACCAATTTTTTCAAGGGTGATGTCTAACTTGTTTCCAGGACGAATCTTCTTAACAATTCCCTTAAGTTTGTCACCCACACTAATATCTTTAAATAAATCTTGATTAAAAATTAATCCTAAATGAGTCTTGTTAACGATTACATTCATTCCCAAATCAGATGGATGTGACACAATCAAATCAACCTCTTCAAAGGGTTCTACTGTAAGTTCTTTGTTGTCCAGAAAACGATTTGTTTTACTAGAAGCCACAAGACGTTCTGATTTTTCGTCTAAATAACAATAAACCAAATACCAGCCACCTACTTTCATAGGAAATGCTTGTTCTCTAAACGGACAGAACAATTCTTTTACCAACCCCCAATCAAGAAATGCACCAATTTCAGAGACGTTATTACAACGAAGGAGAGCGAATTCTCCCTTTTTAATGTAAGGGTGGTCGGTTACGGCTACAAGACGTTCTTCGTTATCTAAATAAACAAAAACCTCAATAGTGTCATCAATATTAAACTCCTCAGGAACATAACGGTTTGGTAGTAAGACTTCTTGATCTTCGTTATCTCCCAAAAACAATCCTGGCTCTGTATCTCGCAGAATTGTAAGCTTATTGTAATCTCCTATGTGTATCATGACGCAAAGGTAAGGATAATAGAGAGAGAATTAAAAAAGCATGACAACAAATTGTTCCAATTGTAGAATGTATATTATGGGCTATTAATAGACCGACTCTTTTCCAAAATGCAGTATTAATAAGTAATAAAAATACAGCACGGTATTTGTGACGGTTTGAGCGACCGTACTGTTCAATCACAGCCTCGATTCCTTGATCTAAATTGTCTTCAATAGTAAGGCCCAATTTTTTGATTAGAAATTTGTCTCTAACAGTCTTCAGTTCAGATTCATTATTACCTGATAGCGTACTAGAATCAGAATTATAAATCGATGGCCCACAACCAATTGTCACTTTGGTGAGTAATTCCATATTTGGATTTACATTACATTTTTCCTTTAAATCACTGGCATATTTTATAATAAGTTTTTCCCTTTCGTTCATAATAGAGGTGTATTAAATTAGATTTAGTAAGATGCAATAAAACACCTTTCATAAGTTAAGACACTACTATCAAAATAAAGTCACATTAAAAAATTATAAAGGTTATTTGATAAAATCAAAATACGAAAGAAGAATTCGATCATTTTCAGAAGATGGTGTAAACACTTCTAAAAGTTTTGGACGTGAACTTTGATTGTAAAAACTATCTAATGCCAATTCTAATTCTTCAACAGTGTTTGCAGACGTATACTCCAAATCATAGAGGTTTGAGATTGGTTCGGCAGTAAGGTTGTGATTGGTTTCTACAAACGTGCTGAAATTTTCAGAGTCTTTATTGCCAGGTAAAATTCTAAAAATACCGCCCCCTCTATTATTGATGATGATAATACGAAAATTTGAAGGAATGTAATTATTCCAAAGGGCGTTGGTATCGTAGAAAAAACTTAAGTCTCCA